>JAURMM010000013.1 GCA_030830685.1 Gammaproteobacteria bacterium
AGAAGGGCATGGTAAAGACGAGAATGGAGGTTGCGCCCACCCCGCCCTCCACCAGGGCCCACATGCTGAGCCCCACGAATCCGGTGGTCTGCATGATTCCCAGCAGTACCAAGTGCCCGACACCCACCGGCTTGAGGGAGCGGCGGGTGAGGGGCAGCGCCAGCAAGAGACAGGCAGACGCCAGCAGCATCCGGTAGGCAGAAAAGGTGAATGGACCGGCGTCCATCAAGGCCTGCTTGTTCCACACCCAGCTGTAGCCCCAGCACAGCGAAAGCAATGCGAGCGAGCAGGCGGGCAGAAAGCGGGTGAAGCGGGACGGCATGGAGGCGCGGAGTCTAGCAGGCTCGTCAATGAGACCCTAACGCCACGAGATTGCACAGGATTGTCCGGCTGAGCGGGGATGGAAAACCCCAGTACGAGGCGTAGAATGCTGCGACGCGCCAATAACGACGGCACCCCCTTCATCGCCGGCAGCTCCCGTGACACCCATCCCCTCTCATTCCAATCCCAGATCTCTGTTGATGCTCGGCGCCCTTGGCGTGGTGTTTGGCGACATCGGAACCAGTCCGCTGTACGCCCTGCGCGAATGCTTTCTTTCAAACGGTCGGGCGCTCGCCCTGCAGCCGGAGAACATCCTCGGTGTTCTGTCGATCATGTTCTGGGTCCTCATCGTGATCATCTCCGTCGAGTACGTGACCTTCGTGCTGCGGGCAGACAACGACGGTGAGGGGGGCATCCTCTCCCTGATGGCCCTGCTGGTGACTAAGGCCAAGGGGCAGACACGCTGGCGACGGTACTTTGTGGGGCTCGCGCTGGTCGGCGCGGCACTGCTGTTCGCCGATGCCATGATCACGCCGGCCATTTCGGTCATCAGCGCGGTGGAGGGCCTCAAAGCACAGACGCCACGCTTGGCACCCTATGTTGTTCCGATTGCACTGGTGATCCTGATTGCGCTTTTTGCCGCGCAGAGATTCGGAACGGCGCGTATCGGCAATGTTTTCGGCCCTCTCATGCTCCTCTGGTTCGCCGCCCTCGGCCTCATCGGACTTCATTCGCTGTGGCAGACTCCGGCAGTGCTCGCGGCACTGAACCCCGGATACGCAGTCAATTTCTTCCTCAGCAACGGAATGCTCGCGTTTCTCGTGATGGGCTCGGTCTTTCTGGTGGTCACGGGGGGAGAGGCGCTGTATGCGGACATGGGGCATTTCGGACGCTTGCCCATTCGCAATGCCTGGTTTTTCATCGCGCTGCCAGGCCTGATGCTGAATTACCTGGGGCAGGGGGCGTTGCTGTTACGTGATCCCGCGGCGGTGGATCACCTCTTCTTTGACACCGTACCTGGACCCCTGGTGCTCCCGCTCGTGATTCTCGCCACCTGCGCCAGCGCCATCGCCTCCCAGGCAGTCATCTCTGGCGCTTTTTCTGCGGCAAGTTCCGCTGTGCAGCTCGGCTTCATGCCCAGACTGGAGATTCGTCAGACCTCGTCCGACGCGATTGGCCAAGTGTATCTCCCCGCAGTGAACTGGACGCTCATGGTGGGTACCGTGGGGCTGGTGCTCTGGTTCCAGGAGTCGGGCCGCCTCGCTGCTGCGTACGGTGTAGCGGTATCCACCACCATGTTGGCCACCAGCATCCTGCTGTACTTCGTGGCCCGACATGTGTGGATGCTGAAAAGACCACTGGCAATGATGTTAGTCACTCCGTTCCTGTGCATAGACAGCCTTTTCTTCAGCGCCAATCTTGCCAAGATTCCCGGCGGCGGCTGGCTGCCAGCGATCACGGCATTGCTCATCTATCTGCTGATGACCACCTGGAAGCAGGGGCGAGATGCCCTTAACGCGGTGCTCAGTGAAGAGAACCTCGATCTTGATCTTTTCATCTCGAGTCTGGCCATGGAGGCACCGCTCAGGGTGCCGGGCACCGCCGTGTTCCTGACCGGCCAGAAGGAAGGCGTACCCCGGGCCCTGCTGCACAACATGAAACACAACCGAGTGCTGCATCAACAGGTCATCCTGCTGACGGTGGAAAGCGCGAGGGTGCCCTACGTAGTTGCAGCAGAACGTGTGACTCTTGATCCGGCCGGGGAAGGTATTGCTCGCATGACCCTGCGCTACGGTTTTCTCGAACGGCCCAATCTGCCCGAGGCTCTGGCCGCGGTCAGTCGCCGTTTCCCGAATTTTTCCTACGATGAGATGGAGACGACCTTCTTCCTCGGCCGAGAAACGCTCATCGTGACGCGAACAGGTAAGGCTGTTGCCCGATGGCGGCGCCTGCTCTTTGCCTATCTTTTGAGGAATGCGGCCAGTGCTGCCAGGTACTTTCAGTTACCGCCCAACCGGGTCGTCGAGATCGGGGCGCAAGTCGAAATCTGACCGAATGCGGACTTCGGAAGCGTGGCTTGCTGCACTGAACATCGACATTTGACCGGGCATTGAATCGGCGTAGTTTTGTTGCAAAAGAGCAACAAAACTACGCTTAGATTCGGAAAATACAGGTTTTTTTTCTTGCATTACCCCGCATGCACAATAGAATTGCTGTGGTTTTCCTGCACAAGAGACTCGGGCCGAATTGATGAACGAACGATTTGACGCCAGCGCACATCTCCATACAGGAACCCGCACTGAGGTGAAGCCGGATTTTCTCCAAGCTCAAGTGGTGCATCCCTTGGCCCCTTCGGCAGACCCCGTCCAATCGATGCTCGCACGCGCGACCCAAGCCCTGTGGGGCCGCCAGCGGCAGGACGGTCACTGGCTGTTCGATCTGGAGGCAGATGCCACCATCCCCTCTGAATACCTGATGCTCCACTACTACATGGGCACGGTGGATGTGGAGCAAGAAAAGCGCATTGCGCGCTATGTTCGCCGGCGCCAGCATGAGAACGGCAGCTGGTCCCTGTACGAAGGCGGTCCCGGTGACATGAGCGCGACGGTCAAGGCCTACTTCGCACTCAAGCTCGCGGGCGACCGTCCGGATGAGCCACACATGGTTCAGGCTCGGCAGTGGGTTCGAAACAACGGTGGTGCCGAGCAGGTGAATGTCTTCACCCGCATCACGCTCGCCATGTTCGGCCAGATGCCCTGGACCGCGGTGCCTGCAATGCCCGTCGAGATGATGTTCCTGCCCAAGTGGTGGTTCTTCAACCTGAGCAAGGTTTCGTACTGGTCGCGCTGTGTAATCGTGCCACTGCTCATCATTTTCGCGCGCAAGCCCGTGCTCAGGCTGCGGCCGGAGCAGGGCGTCGAAGAACTTTTCCTGAGCTCACCCGCGACGCTCGGACATCTGGATCGCTTCAAGCCTGGCAAGCCTCTCGCCAATTGTTTCCTGCTGGTGGACCGCGTGCTCAAGGCGCTCGACCCTTGGATGCCGAAGTTCCTCCGTAACAAGGCGGTGGACAAAGCGGAGGCATGGTTGCGTGAGCACACCCAGGGCGAAGGCGGGATTGGTGCCATCTATCCGGCCATGGCCAATGCCGCGGTGGCGTTCAAGCTCTTGGGGGCGCGCAATGATGACCCCGACCTGGTGCGCACGCTCAAGGCCGTCGAGCATCTCGTCATCGATCAGGACGACGAGACTTACTGCCAACCCTGCGTGGGCCCCATCTGGGATACCTGCTTGTCACTGTCAGCATTGATGGAGGCCGGCGCGCAGCCAGGCAACCCGGCGGTAAAGCAGGCAGTGGAATGGCTGTTTGACCAGCAGGTTTTCGTGCCGGGTGACTGGTGCGATCAGGCCAAAGGTCTCGCCGCGGGCGGCTGGGCCTTCCAGTACGAAAACGACAAGTATCCGGACGTGGATGACACCGCCATGGTGCTCATGGCGCTGGTGCGCGCAGGCGCCCAGGACAATCCCCACAAGCTCAAGCGCCTCAATCAGGGCCTGAACTGGATGCTGGGACTGCAGAATCCGGATGGTAGCTGGGGTGCCTTCGACATCGGCAACAACTACGAGTACCTCAACAACATCCCGTTCGCGGACCATGGCGCGCTGGTAGACCCGGGTACGTCTGATCTTACCGCGCGCTGCATCGAGCTGCTGGCGATGCTCGGCCATGACCGCAGCTTCCCGCCGGTGGCTCGCGCGCTGGAGTTCCTCAAGCGCGAGCAGGAAGAGTGTGGGGCTTGGTATGGGCGTTGGGGCGTCAATTACCTATATGGCACGTGGAGCGTTCTTGCGGCCTTGGGTGCCCTTGGAGAGGACTCTGCAGAACCCTACGTGCGCAAGGCGGTGGAGTGGCTGTGCTCGGTGCAAAACCCGGATGGTGGGTGGGGCGAGTCCTGCAACTCCTACGATGATCCGATGTTGCGCGGCCATGGACCAAGCACTGCCTCGCAGACAGCGTGGGCGCTGATCGGCTTGATGGCGGTCGGCGAGATTGACTCCCCCAGCGTGGCGCGCGGTATAGAGTTCCTGCTGCGGACACAGAACACCGCCGGAGAGTGGGACGAAGACATCTATACGGGCACCGGTTTCCCAAGAGTTTTCTATCTGCGCTATCACGGTTACAGCAAGTATTTCCCAGTCTGGGCGCTCGGCATCCACAGCCGCTTGCGCCGCGGTCTGCCGACACGACAACAGGAAGTCATTGCCCACGGTCCTATCGAACTGGGGCCTCTGGAAGTTTTGCGGCGCGCCGGCATCCGGCACTGAACCCCGCCCACCGCGCCTGGTCTCAAAGGCGCGGTGGGGGAAAAATCCAGCCGTCACGATCGTCATCCCCGCCAGCTTGCGGGCCAGCAGCTATGGAGAAGTGACCATGTCGACCTACAACGCGCCGATTGCAGACATGAAGTTCGTCATCGAGCGTCTGTGCAAGCTCCAACAGCTGTCCGCACTCCCTGCTTTTGAAGAGGTCGGCGGCGAACTTCTGGATGCGATTCTCGAGGGTGCCGGCACCCTTGCGACCGAGGTGCTCGCGCCCCTCAACAGGGTGGGAGACAAAGTGGGTGCCGTGCACACGGGAGACGGGGTCGCGATGCCCGACGGATGGCATGCCGCTTACCAGCAGTTCGTGGAAGGGGGCTGGAATGGGCTCAGTTTTCCCGTTCGCTGGGGCGGGCAGGGTCTGCCCAAGCTCATCGCGACGGCCGTGGCGGAAATGTGGAATACCGCCAATCTCTCATTCGCACTGGGCCCGATGCTGACGGCAGGCGCCGCAGAGGCACTGGAACATCATGGCTCCGAAGCGCTGCAAAATATCTACCTGGAAAATCTGGTAACCGGCCACTGGACCGGGACCATGAACCTCACCGAACCCCAGGCGGGATCGGACCTGAGCGCCGTGCGGACCAAGGCAGTACCTGCCGGGCACCACTACCTCATCAGTGGGCAGAAGATCTACATCACCTATGGTGAGCATGATCTGTCCGAAAACATCATTCATCTGGTGCTGGCACGTTTACCCGACGCTCCAGCCGGCACACGCGGCATCTCGCTCTTCGTTGTTCCCAAGTTTCTGGTCAATGAGGACGGCTCGCCGGGCAAGCGCAACGATGTGCGCTGTGCATCCCTAGAGCACAAACTCGGCATTCATGGCAGTCCCACGGCGGTGCTCATCTATGGCGAGCAGGGCGGGGCGATTGGTTATCTGGTGGGCGAACCCAACCGTGGGCTTGAGTACATGTTCACGATGATGAACAACGCCCGTCACGCAGTGGGACTGGAAGGGGTGGCGATAGGCGAGGCGGCCTATCAGAAGGCCCTGTGGTTTGCGCGCGAACGCGTGCA
>JAURMM010000090.1 GCA_030830685.1 Gammaproteobacteria bacterium
CCGGATAGGTATTCTCGCGCCAGGTGCCGCCCACCCGACCGGTCTTCTCATAGACCACGAAATTGCGGTATCCGGCTTCGCGCAGCTTGATTACCGTGAGGATGCCGGCCATACCCGCGCCGATGATCGCAATGCGTGGCTGATAGCTGTCCGCCTGGGTCGTACTCATGTCTCTGCTCCCCGGGCCACCCGCATCCACGTGCGCGGTGGCCAGACTGTCTGGTTTCTGTGATTCGTCGCCGGTCTTGCAACAAGCGCCGGCAGCGCCGATCCCTGCCGGGATTCTCTCCCGAGCTTACCCCATGCTCTACGTAGGAATGAAGGCCGACCCGCCCGTTGGAAGCTGATCTTCCTCAAGCGATGAGCGGCAAGGTCGGAAACTCCCCACCCAGCACCTGCGCCGCTACTCCGGGTTTGAGCCAGCTGTCGATGACGCTGGCATAGACCCGTCGAAAATCCGTGGTGAACTCGAGATTGTCGTCTGCATTCAGCTTATCGAGCGCGGGGGGCTCACCGTAATGCCCACCCTTCACCCCGGAACCGGCCAGGAACATCACATTGGCAGTGCCGTGATCGCTCCCCAGGTTGGCGTTCTCGGGCACGCGACGGCCGAATTCCGAGAACACCAGCACCGTCACCCGATCCGCGGCCCCGATGCGCTCCAGGTCACGCAGGAAGCCGTGCAGGGCATCCGCTGCGTAGGTCAGCAGCCGCTGGTGGAGGTCACGCTGTTGAACATGGGTATCAAAGGCATTGTTGCGAAAGGCGGCGTAATACAGCCGCGCGGGCAGGCCCGCCTCGATACATGCGGCGATCTTCGGCAGTTGCAGAGGCACCAGGCCATAGTCAACGGGAGACTTGTAGGCTGACCAGGCCGCACGCACCTGTGCCGAGGAGCTGCGGGCTCCCTGCGCGACGGAATTGAGGAAGGCCAGTGTCTCATTGCTGCCTGCCTCGGTGCCTACGGCATCCAGCAGTTCGCGGGTTTCAAAGTAGCCCTTGCGCTGAAATCCGGCCGGCTCATCAAAGACCACCGGGGTGTGCAGACGGCTCTTCACTGCCAGCGACTGCACCACATCCACATTGACGATGAAGCCCGGCTCCGGCTCCGGTGCCATCGCATCCGCCAGTCGCCCAATCCAGCCGTGCTCGCTCCCACTGTTGGGTGCCGCAGTGTGCCAGTAGGCCATGGAAGTGAAGTGGGAGAAAGACGGCCGCTCATAGCCACAGCCATGCACGATGGCAAGCTGTCCTTGATCCCACAGCCGGTTGAACCCGACGAGCCCCGGGTTGAGGCCCCAGGTATCGTCGAGCTTCAGTACCTCTTTCGGCCTGATGCCGAGATTCGGGCGCTGGCGGTAGTAATGTTCGTTGGTATACGGCACCACGGTGTTCAACCCGTCATTGCCGCCCGAGAGCTCGAACACCACCAGGATACGGTCATCCTCCCGGGGCGACGTTGCTGCCATCGCTCGCTCAAATGCAGAGAGCGTTCCACCAGCACCCAAGCCCGCAGTGGCGGCGAGTTGCGCAAGGAAATGTCGTCGCGAGTGGTGCATGTGCTGTTTCATCCCAACTGGTACTCCGGTCGGCTGAGAATGAGGTGCAGGAGCTTGCGCAGCGGGTCTTCGAGATAACTTTGAGCCGCAGCGACATCACGCGTACCTAGTTCTCCGGCCAGGAAGTCGGCAAGTTCCTTGCGCGCCGACGCATCGAGCTGCACCACCAGGAACCGGTGCGCGAGGGTGTCGACCACCGCTTCGGGCGTGGTCAGCTTCTGCGCCGTCACCCAGGCGGTGAGGTCAAGGCGGGCAAAGGTTCGGGGAATGGGCTGCACCCGCTCCACAGCCCGCTGCCAGCCACGGTAGCTGGCATAGCGTGTATTGAAGGCCTCGTCGCGATCGGCCATGGCATTGGACACCGCCATCATTGCCATGCCGCCCTCGGTCGCGGGTGGTGCAGTCGCCGCGGTGATATCGAAGCCGGCGCGGATGCGCTGATGCACTGTAGCAATCTCGTCATCGGCACCGTATTCGGGATAGCGATCCTTGGCGATGTAGGTGATGTCCGGGAACATCACATCAAGCGCGAAATTGCCACGTGCGAGCATCAGACCCGGCGTGATCCAGCTTCGGCCATACGCCCAACCTGCCACCGTTGGTGGAAACAGCAACCGCTGCCCCAAGGCTTCGCAGGTCTCGTTGAAATCAGGCACGCCCGGAATTTGCGTCAGGCCGAGCTTGTGATAGGTGGACACGACCAGCTCCACCGGACTGCGAATGCGTGTCGCCATGGACTCCGGTGCGTAAAAGTCCTGCGACAGGAACAGCATTTCCAGAAAGGGAGAGAGTTCGTAGTCAAGGGCGCGCAATCGATCGCCCAGCGCCGTGCGCAGCGCAGGATCCGGATCCTCGCGTACGTAGAACCGGTAGATCTTGCTTGCGATGTACTCGGCGGTCACCGGTTGGGCCAGGATGATGTCGATGACCTCTTCACCCCCGAGCGTACCCCGCACACCCAGCACCTGTTTCTCACCGTCGTCGTGCTGGGCGGCATTGAACTGATAGTCGAGGCCCCGGTAATTCCAGCCGGTGAAGGCACGCGCGGCTTCGCGGATATCCTGCTCCCCATAGTGGCCCACACCCATGGTGAAGAGCTCCATGATCTCGCGCGCGAAATTCTCGTTGGGAGCACCCTTGACGTTCACCCCCGCATCGAGGAACGCGAGCATGGCCGGGTTCTTGGCAACCGCCAGCAGCAAGGTGCGAAAATTACCCAGGCCTTCGCGCTGGAAGAGTTCCACCTGCTGCAGCATCTTGCGGTAATCACGTACCTTCTCTTCGTTGGTCGCGAAGTGTCCGTGCCAGAAGAGCGCCATTTTTTCGGTCAGCGGCCGCGGGGAATTGAGCATGCGTCCTGCCCACCAGTACGCGACGCGATCTGTTTCGAGCCGGCTTGCCCGCAGCCAATAGAAAAAACGATCGACGACCGGCTGCACGGGGCGGTTGCCACCGGCCTTGACCTTGACGCCCAAGGCTTCACCCTGCGCTGCCGCCTGTTCGGTGGTGGCGGGTCGGCTTACCGGGAAGGGATCGAGTGCATCTTCGAAGACACCCGAATGTTCAAAAGCCGGCAGGGTGGTCGCGGGCGCCCCCTCAAAGTACACCAAACGCCTCACCGCCACTGCGGGGGACAGACGCGCAAAGGCCACCACCTCATCTGGCGTACCCCCGAACCCCGCCCGCTCCAGCAAGTGCATCGCCCGTACTTCACCGAGCAGCGGTTCGGCCAAGGGCGAGAGATCGCCCATGCGGGCCTGCACTGAGATACTGGCGACCACCAGCGCAAGCACCAGAAGCAGGCTTTGCAGCGACAGGCGTGCGTTGCCATGGCGGCATTCCCGGTTCATGCAATCAATCCTCCGGACATGCATTTCTCCTCCCCTGTTCGGGTCTGCACAAGCTCCACCCGCTTCACGCGGCGGCCGCTTCTGCTTCGGCTTCCTCCAGCGCTGTGCTGGCAACCAGCCATGATTCCTCGGCCGCTGCGAGCTCGCGATCCACCCGTGCCTTGTCCTGCATGGCGCTGGTGAGTTTCTCGCGCTGGGCTGCTTCGTAGAGCGCGGGATCAGCCAGGGTTGCCTCGAGCTTTGCACGTAGTGCTTCGAGTTTTGCGATGCTCTGTTCTGTCTTCTTGACGGCCTCCCGCAGGGGACGCAGCTGTTCGCGGCGCTGCGCCGCCTGCTGCCTGCGCTCACGTTCATTCCCGCGCACTGCCTCGCGCATCGGGGCGTCGGATGCAGCGGAAGTCCGGCGATCGCTACTGAGCCAGGTTGCGTAATCGTCCAGGTCGCCCGTCCAGGGTTCCACCTTGCCGTCGTTCACGAGCAGGAATGTATCCGTGGTCGTGCGCAGAAGATGTCTGTCGTGGGCCACGACGACCAGTGCGCCTTCAAACTCCTGCATGGCAAGCGTCAGCGCGTGCCGCATGTCGAGATCCAGATGGTTGGTGGGCTCGTCCAGCAACAGCAGATTGGGTCTGGCGTGCAGCAGCAAGGCCAGCACCAGTCGCGCCTTCTCACCACCGGAGAACGAGCCCACGGCCCGCTCGGCCATCGACCCGCGAAAATTGAATCCGCCGAGAAAATTGCGCAGCTCCTGCTCGCGCACGCCGGGGGCCGCACGCTGCAGGTGCTGTAGCGGCGATTCCCCCGCGTTGAGCTGTTCAAGCTGATGTTGCGCGAAATAACCGATCGCGAGGTCGCGTGCTGGCAGTACCTCGCCCTCCATGGCGGGCAATACACCGGCAAGCAGCTTGATGAGCGTGGACTTGCCTGCCCCGTTCGCGCCCAGCAGGGCCAGCCTGTCACCCGGCGCGATGGACAGTTTCACACCGTCGAGAATCCTGCGCGTGCCGTAGCCCGCACTGACGCGATCAAGCGTGAGCAACGGGCGCGGCAGCTTGCGTGGAGCAAGGAATTCAAAGCTGAAGGGCGAGTCGGCATGCGCTGACGCGATCATTTCCAGCCGCTCCAGCGCCTTCAGCCGGCTCTGCGCCTGGCGTGCCTTGCTGGCCTTGTAGCGGAAACGCTCCACGAAGGCCTGCATGTGCGCCACCTCGCGCTGCTGGCGTTCAAAGGCGGCTTGTTGGCTGACCAGTTGGGCTGCGCGTGCCTGTTCAAAGGCCGAGTAATTGCCGGTGTAGAGCTTCAGGCTCCCCTGCTCCAGATGCGCGATCACCTCTACCACGCGATCGAGAAAATCACGGTCATGCGAAATGAGCAGCAGGGTGCCGGGGTAATGCAACAACCAGTGCTCCAGCCAAATCACCGCATCCAGGTCGAGATGGTTGGTGGGTTCGTCGAGCAGCAGCAGATCAGAGCGACACATGAGCGCACGGGCGAGATTGAGGCGCATGCGCCAGCCACCCGAGAAACTGGCAACCGGTTCAGTCTCCTGTCCCGGCGCAAAGCCAAGTCCGGTGAGCAGCCTGGCAGCGCGCGCGGGCGCGGCGTACCCGTCGATGCTCGCCATGCGCGTGTGGAGTTCGCCGAGCGCGGCATCACCTCGCGCCTCGGCAGCGCGCAAGGCCTGTTGCAGGCTGCGCAGTTCCTGGTCCCCGTCCAGAACGTACTCGAGCGCCGGACGCGGGTCGGGCGGGGTCTCCTGCGCCACATGGGCAAGAACCACGCCGTTGCTCAGCTTTACGCTGCCATTTTCGCAGGCGAGATCGCCCAGGACGAGACTGAACAGGCTCGACTTGCCAGCGCCATTGGCACCGACGAGGCCGACCTTCTGTCCCGCATGCAGGGTGAAATCGAGCCCGGAGAACAGTTGCTCTCCGCCTCGTCGCAGGCTGACCTCGGTGAAATTCAGCATGCGATCAGGCAGGCACGAAATGTAGCGCTGTGCGCCCGTCAATCCTGATATCAGCCACGGCGCGTCCAGCAGCATCGGCGTGCAAATCGGGAGAATTGGCTTCGCCCCGGTTCACATAGCGTGTGCCCGGTCTCAGGCGCGAGAATCCGAGCGGAAAAGTCCCTGCCGTGCCACCCGGATGGAGTACGAGCTGCAAGTCCTCGCCGTTGCTCAGTGCCTTGGACACCAGCACGCCAGGGTATGGAGCTTCCTCCAGCAGCGGGCCGGCCAAGGCAGAGGCCGGTGGGCCTTCCACGAAAGACCGACGGAAATCGCCCGTCTGCATGATGCGAGCATCCAAGGCCCAGATGTTGGCCCAGCCGGAGCCTCCGGTGTAGGACGCCACGCCGTGCTCGATCACGCGACCGCAATCCTGGTCCATGGAGCGGATGGCGGCTTCGGCCAGCGCGTGATCACCAAACTCACGGCCGCACATGGCGACTGCGGCATAGGCAAACAGGGCGCCGCGCCGGTAATTGCCGGGGTCGATGGTGTCCAGCAGGGTCAGCGCTTCCGGTGGGATGGATAACCGAGGCAGCCCTTGCGCATCGGGCGCGATGCAGAACGAGAGTTCCTTGCGCCCCACAGCCCACAAGCGTGTAGCAAGTTCGGGCGCAAAGACGTTGGCGAAGAAAGCGAAGCCGGCCTCGCCGTTGCAGAAGGGGATTCCGAAGCCGGTCCAGGCCGAGCGCAGGGGTATGATCGATCCCTTGGCGTCGGTGAATTCACGATCCAGCATGGCTTGCCAGCGCGGGTAGATTCCTTCCAGGAAGCGGGTGCCGAAGACCGCGTCGTGGCTCGCCAGCGCACCCATGCCATACATGTTGCATACCGCGTAGATCCAGTTGGGCTCGCAGGGATACAGGCAGAAATCGGAGCGCGCATGGTTCATGCGCACGGACTCCACCAGCGTGTGGGCGTCGTGCGGATAGGCGGTGCGCGCATTCAGGCGGAAGGTCAGGCTACCCGGCTCTGCGTAGCGCCTGTCCCCCGTGTTCAGCATGTACTGGTTGACCTGCATGCCGAAGTAGCCGGTGAGCATGATGTTGTCGCGGGCCGCGGGGTCGAAGTTCGTGAAGTTGAGATGACCCCACATGGATTCCAGCACCCAGTAGTCCCAGACTCGGCGCTGCAGGTAGGTCTCGATGAGATTGCGCTGGGCCTGTGCGAGGTAGCCGTGGAAGTTCGGTGTGTAGTGACATTGCACCATGCCGAGCGCATAGCCGAGATGATTGATCTGGTAACGCAGGGCTGCCGGCTGGAACTGGTCGATGATGGTGTAACCCGCGTATTCCCCAACCGGTTGCAGGGCCCGCTCCAGGGCATAGCGCACCGAAGCCAGTTGCTCAACAGAGAGCTCTCGCGGTGCTGGGTCAGGCTGCACGACGGCTTGCGCTCGCACTTCCCTGACCGATTCCACGACGAAGGCCTGGCGTGCGGCCAGCCGCGCCGCATCAACACGGGCTCTGTGCCGGGCCCGCCAGAGCTGCCGGGCAAGCAAGGCACCCATCGTCAGAATGACGAGAGGCGGCGCGGCCGACCAGGCCTCACCCTCCACAAGCCAGCCGGCCAACACCGCACTGCCGAGCCAGATTCCGAGCGGCGCCAGCACCATGCCGCACCAGAACCACACGATGACAGACAACCAGAACAGGCCCAGCACCAGCAGCATGCCGGGCAGGCCCCAAGGTCCGAGGGCAAGGAGGCCACCACCCGGCAGCAGCAATCCCAGCCCCAGCGCGCGCCAAGCAGCGGAGGTGTCCAGAAACCATGGCAACAGCCCGACGGCGCATATCAACGCGTAACAGGCCGCACTGCGCCACAGCCGGCGGCGGGTCGCAGGCCCTACGCCTGCGGCGTGGAATCCGGCATCGGCGGACATGGATTCGGAAAGAATGGCTGACATGGGAATCTGCTCTCGTCGTTCAGGAATCCGGAGCCATCATGCGCCCGGTTACGGCAAGCGCGCCGCGACACAGCTGCCCGAAGTCAGTAGAGGCGTTATCCGCCAAGGTCGTGAGATGAGTCCCGTGTGCCTCCACGTACGCCACCGCGACACCCAGCTGGAAGAAGATCAGCGCCACCCAGACTACCCGGCGGAGCTTGCCCCCCCGGGTGATCCCCGTGCGCGAGGCCTGCCAGAAGCCCCGTCCAAGCCGACGTGCGCGCTGCCACGCCTCAATCAGCTGGTAGACAAGCAGCAAGCCGAACATGCAGCAGGCCATGGCGTTTCCTCCGAAGGGTTTACCGCGCGGACCTTCAGAGCATCTCTTCTGCCACCACCCGCAGGGCGGCCACATCCGTCGCGGTCACAATCATGGTGCCGAGGTTGCCCGCCGCAGCAGATCGCTTCCAGACTTTCAACTGCTCGCGGATGCGTGCCTCCGGCCCCACCAGCGAGCACTCATCGACAAGCTGGTCCGGCACCGCCGCGATGGCTTCGTCCTTGCGTCCGGCGAGGTAGAGATCTTGAACCTTGACCGCCGCATCGGCGTACCCGAGGCGGCGGGCGTAGTCGTTGTAGAAGTTCTTGCCGCGGGCGCCCATGCCACCGATGTAGAGCGCCAGAAAATCCTTGATCACACGACGGCAGGCTGCGAGGTCATCGCCCATCGCGATGCGCACGAAGGGCGCCAGATCAAAATCCTTGAGCGACTTGCCTCCACCAGCCTTGGCAAAGCCTTTCTCAAGCGCACCGGCGAAGATGTCCGGGCGATCGGGATTCATCCACACGACGAAGGTGCCATCCGCCACCTCTGCCGCCAGCTGCACGCCATTTTCCGTAACAGCCCCCGTGTAGATGGGCAGTTTGGGATTGCCGTGCAGGATGCTCTTCAAGGGCTTGCCAAGGCCGGTCGCACCGGGCCCTGTGTTGGGGATGTGGTAATGCTCACCCTGGTGCACGACCGGTTTTTCGCGCGCGAGGATCTGGCGGATGATGGAAATGTATTCACGCTGGCGGGTCAGCGGCTTGCCGTAGAGCTCACCATGCCAGCCCTCCACCACTTGCGGCCCGGAAGGTCCGACGCCAAGCACGAACCGCCCCCCCGAGAGATGGTCAAGCGTCATGGCCGTCATGGCGGTCGTCGCCGGGGTGCGGCCCGCCAGCTGCATGATGGCCGTGCCGGCCTTGATGCGCGTGGTATTTGCCAGCACCCAGGCGACCGGTGTCACCGCGTCGGAGCCGTAGGCTTCGGCCGTCCAGACGGAATCAAAGCCGAGGCGCTCCGCCTCCAGCACAAGGTCCAGCGGCAGAGAGTAGCGGGCGCCGGAGTAGCCGAGCATCAGGCCTAATTTCATGGTGCAGCAACCTTTCAGGTCTGTAAGGAACGGACTTGGTTCAGCGGATGAGCGGCAGGATCTCGCCAAAGCGCTCGATCACTTCCAGACACTCCTGCCGGGAAGGATAGTGCTTGCCGAGGTTGACGGGATTGCGGGTGCGGAAGCAGATCCAGTCCGGATTGATCTGCTCGCGGATCTCGCCCATGCGATCGATCCACTTCTGCCGATTGCCGAGACACAGGAACATGTCCTCGATGGCACTCAGCTCGTCCTTGGCCTCCGCGTCCGGAGACAGCCCCTTCTCCGCGTAGAAACTCCATTCACGCACCCAGCGATGGCCGTGTTTGGCACGCACCTCCGGGTCATCGTCCAGCCAGCCTTCGAAGCCCATGGTGAACTGCCAGTTCTTCTTGCCGAGCTTGTAGGCCTTCTCGCGCATCGCCTCGACCTGGGGCTTCAGATCCTTCACAGCCGGCGGAAACCACAGACACCAGCCGTCCCAGCGCAGCGCGCGCTCCAGCGCCTTGTCGGCAAAGGCACCTATCCACACCGGTGGACGCGGCTGCTGATAAGGCTTGGGAGACATCTTCACGCCCTCGTAATTGAAGAACTCCCCTTTGTAATTCACGGTCTCCTGCGTCCAGCAGGCCTCGATGACTTCCATCACTTCCTCGAAGCGCGCGCCGCGACGGGCGTAGGGCACGCCAAAGTGCCGGAAATAATCCTGGTGGTAGCCCACACCCGCGCCGAAGGTGAGACGTCCGCGGGACAGGCAGTCGATGTTGGCCAGTTGCTCTGCCAGATGGACCGGGTGATGGAAGGTGGGCTGGATGACTGTCGAGGCGATGTTCACCCGGCTGGTGCGCGCCGCGATCGCTGCCAGTTGGGTCACCGTATTCGGCCACCAGGTCTCGGGACGTTGATGGCGCTCTGGTACCCAAAGGCCATCGAAACCACAGCGTTCCGCCAGTTCGGACTCCTTGAGGCAATGCTCCATGGCATCTGCAACCTCGGGGCCGCTCGGCAGTTGAACCTGATCGTAAGCCCCGAAATGCGTATCGGGCATGAAGGCAATTTTCAAACGAGACTCCTGGACTGGCGCTTGGGATGATTGGAGGCCCGATTGTAGGAGCGGCGCGATCCCGCGTCATCCGTACTCGATTGTTGCGCCGCACACTAGAAAAGATCACGGCCTGCTCGTTTGCAGGCGCGGAGGTGCGTGGCAGAATCAAGGGGATTGATCTGTATCACCTCGTTTTCCTGACTTTCAGGTCCGGAAGCAACCACGGAGAGAGAGCATGGCTGTAATCAGCGAACGCGTCATCCCGACCGCCAAGACGACTACCCAGGCCCCCACCCTGCGCCAGATGGTCAGCGAACGCGACCGGCTCACCCGTGAAACCGGCCATTACTGCGGGGTCACAGATCTCAGCCTGCGAGATGCAGATCCCATCCGCTACGAGCGCTTCTACAACAAGCTGCATGCCGCGGTGCTGGCCGCGCGCGAATCCGCACGCTTCGTGGCCGCCAGCCCCGGTTCACGCGAGATGGGCGAATGCCTGTGGGGCATCACCACCCCTGAGGGCGACACCTTGGCCGTTTCGATGGGTTTCCTGTCGCATACCGCCATCTTCCCGGTCGCCATTCGCTACATGGCCGACAACGACTATGACGTGAATGACGGCATCGAGGACGGCGATGTCTATGCGGTGTCCGACGGCAAGACCGGCGGCGTGCCGCACCCGGGAGACTTCTACTCCTTCACCTCCATCTGCCATGAGGGCGAAGTGGTGGGCTGGGCGGTGGGTATCAACCACCTGATGGAGAACGGCGCACCCGTGGCTGGCTCGTGGGCGACCTTCTCGGTCGACACCTTCATGGACGGGCTGGTCTGCCCGCCCATGCGCACCGGACGCAAGCTGCGCCAGGAGTCCTGGTGGAAGGCCATCTGGGAGCGCCGCACCCGCGCCTCCACCATGAACATCCTGGACGACAAGATGCGTCTCGCCGGCTGCGCGATGATCAACGATGCCGCGCACCAGTTGCTGGCGGAGTTCGGCGCGGACTACTACAAGCGCGCAATCCGGGAAGTGATTGAAGAGTCCCGACGGATGATTGTCGACAACATGCGCGCCCTGATGGTGCCCGGGACCTACAACGGGTGCGCGTTCCGCCTTGTGAAGTACGAAGGCCTGCAGAATGTCTGGTCGCACGCGAACAAGAACACGCTCATCCACGTGCGGGCCAGCGTCGAACCGAACGAGAACGGCCTGATGCTCGATACCGAGGGCAGCTCCCGCTGGGGCTATCACTCCTACAACGCCACCCCGGGCGGTGCGGATGCGGCCGTGTTCCTCGGCATGATCAACTCCTTCGCCCACAACACCAAGGTGACCGCCGGCATTGAACTTGCCGTCCAACGGCATTACGCCCCAGGCAGCATCTACAACCCGGACTATGAATTCACCAGCAACGCCAACCTCTGGGCGCAGACCGTGGCCTTGAACAGCATTGGTTTCAATGCCGTCTCGCGCGCCACCTTCTCGCGCGGATACCTGGAGGAGGCCTTCACGGTGGATGGCAACTGGGGCGCGTTCCAGGGCGCCGGCACCACCGCCGATGGCACGAGCTACGGCTTCACCAACTTCGAGTGGCTGGGCGGCACAGGCCGCGGTGCATGGTGCTACAAGGACGGTGAACCGCTCGTCTGGGCTGCGTGGTCGCAGATCGCAACCATCGGCGATGCCGAAGAGTTTGAAGCCTGCGTGCCCCCGCTGTTCTATCTGGGTCGCAAGCTGCTGCCCGGCTATTTCGGCTATGGCAAGTATCGCGGTGGTCCGGGCAACTCGGCCGTCCACTGGTGCGTGGAGCCGGGCAAACACGTCGCCCTCACCCGCCCGAACGGCGGTCTTTCCTGCACGACTTCAGTCGGGCTTGGCATGAGCGGCGGCTATCCGGGGCCGGGCTCCTTCATGATCTCCGCGCGCGGGACCAACCTGCCGGATCTCATTGCAGAAGGTGAGACCCCGCGCGACGCGCGTGAACTCTTGGCGCAGGTCGACAGCGGCCAGCTCAGGGTCGAGAACCTGGAAATCTGGAAAACCGATTGCCCGGAACTCGCCCTGCACGACCACGATCTCTTCGTCGATGCAGCCGGCTCTTCCGGCGGCTGGGGCGATCCCCTCGACCGCAATCCGGGACTGGTCATCAAGGATCTGAACGATGGCGTGGCGCCGGACTACGACTTCGTGAGCCGCATGCACGGCGTGGTGGCCGCACAGAACCCTGCCGGAGAATGGGTGCTCGATGTCGGCGCAACCACGGAGAAGCGCGCGGCACTGCGCAAGGCGCGCCTCGATGACTCCCTGCCCGCCGCCGAGTGGTGGCAGCAGGAACGCGCGAAGGTGCTGGCGAAGCAGGTCGTGCCCGAAGTACACGAGATGTACAGCCAGAGCCTGAGCTTTGCCAAGTTCGACGGCGAATTCCGCCGCTTCTGGCAGCTTCCCACTGACTTCAGCTTCAGCAAGGAGTAAGTCATGGCCGGCGAAGCAACCATCAGCAAGGAACTGATCGCCCAACTCATCGAGGGGACGATCGATGACGACAACACCAACCGTCTGCAGAGGCTGCCGCGCAAGGACCAGGATCGCTTCCTCAATTACGTGGCTGTGCTGCAGTCGCGCGTGAGCTGGCCGGACCAGATCCTGCTCCGCCTGGGCGATCGCCTCTATGTGGTTCGCAACGGGAACAACCAGCGGGTGGTGAAGTGTGACTGTGGGCACGAGTTCGGGGACTACCGCCAGAACTGGAAGCTGGGGTGCAGGGTGCGGGTCCGCCGCACTCTGGCAGAGATGCGAGAAGTCTATGACCCAGCGCCGGCCTGCCCGGAGCCCGGCTGGCAGGAAGTGCGCGAGTTCTTCTGCCCCCAGTGCGCCACCCAGCATGCGGTGGAAGTGGTGGCGCCGGGCTATCCGGTGGTGTTCGAAATGCTCCCGGATCTCGACAAGTTCTACCGCGACTATCTGGGCCAGCCACTGCCGGATGAAGCCGACGACTGGTACGTCGACCGCACGGAACACCTGACCCGACACTGGGCCGCGAACGCCACGGGCTAGCCCCTTACCGCGCGGGAGGAAGGGGCGTCAGCGCCCCCTCCGACGCTCTCCTTTTCCCTTGCTTTGATGTTGAAAGTCCCAGGAATCGCCCATGTCCGATAAATCTGCAACGGCGACCGACGGTCGCCAGTTCATTCTTGCCTTTGACGCCGGCGGCACCATGACCGATGCCATCCTGGTCAAGCCCGATGGCAGCTTCACCGTGGGCAAATCGATCAGCCGCCGCGAAGACGAACCTCGCAGCTACCGCGAATCGGTCACCGACGCGGCCAGCAACCTAGGGCTCACGGCGGAGGAAGTCCACGCTCGCTGCGGTGCAGACATCTACTGCGGCACCGGGATGTTGAACACGGTCCTGACCGGCAACGGCCGCAAGGTCGGCCTGATGGTCACCCGCGGCTTTGAAGACATCACTGTGATGGAAGGCGGGCTCTCCTACCTGGGCCAGAGCCAGAACGAGACCCTGCACCAGCAGCTCCACCGGCATACCCGCCCGCTGGTCGACCCGAAGAACGTGTTCGGCATCAGCGAGCGCCTTGGCGGGGGCTGCTACCAGGGCAACATCCACCTGCCGCCCGGCGCCGCGCTGATTCCAGTCAACGAAAAACAGGTGGTGAAAGCGGTCAACGCAATGGTGGACCGCGGCTGTGAAGTGATCGGCATCCTGTTCCTGTTTTCTTTCGTCGACGCACGCCACGAGCATCAGGCCAAGGCCATCGCGGAGCGCGTGCTGCGGGAACGCGGCGTGAGCCTGCCGGTGGTCTGCTCGGCGGATGTGGCCCCGGTCTCCAAGGAAAACAACCGGCTCAAGAGCCTGCTGTTCCAGTGCTTCGCCGCAGAGCTGGTGCGCGACTCGTTGATGTCGGTCGAGACCCAGGCCAAGGCTTATGGCTACCAGGGTCGGTTGCTGACGCTGCTGTCCTATGGCGGTGCGGTCAACATGGAATATGAGCGCCTTTACGAGACGATGATCTCGGGCCCCATCGGCGGGCTCATCGGCGCGCAGTTCATCGGGGAGAAGCTCGGGATCCCCAACATCGTCACCGCCGACATGGGCGGTACAAGCTTCGACGTCGGGCTGATCGTGGAAAACCGCCTCGCCATCACCAAGAGCGCGGATATCGCCGGTCACCGCCTCGCACTCCAGATGGTGGAACTCGACTCGGTCGGCAGTGGCGCGGGCTCGGTGGTCTGGGTGGACGAATACAAACGCCTGCACGTGGGGCCGGACAGTGCAGGCGCCAAGGTCGGTGTGTGCCTTAACTTCGACCGTCTGACCGTGACCGACATCAACGTCGTGATGGGCTATGTCGATCCCGACTATTTCCTGGGCGGCCAGGTGAAGCTCGATCGCGACAAGGCGATGGCCGCACTGGAGGAAGCCGTGGCCAAACCGCTGGGGCTGAATGTCTATGAGGCCGGCGCAGGCGTGCTCGATATCGTCAACACGCAGATGAACGACCTGCTGCGGACCATGATTGCGGCCAAGGGCTATGACACCCATGACTTCACCCTGCTCTACTACGGTGGGGCGGGACCGGTGCACATGTATGGCTATGCCGAAGGCATCGAGTTTGCCGACGTGATCACCCTGCCCTGGGCAGCCGGCTTCTCCGCGTTCGGCGCCGCCTGTGCCGAATACATGCATCGCTACAGTCGCGGCCTGCGCACGTTGATCCCGAATGGCCTGGGCGAGGCGGAGCAGACGAGCATCGCCCAGCAGATCCGCAGTGCCTGGGAGGGTCTGGAAGCCGACGCACGGATGGAAATGCAGCACGAAGGGGTGGACCCGGACAAGGTGACGTTCCGTTACGGCGTGGCTGCGCGCTACATCGGGCAGCTGGAAAGCTTTGACACGTCGCTTGACAGCGGGGAAATGAACGGCCCGGCCGATCTGCAACGCCTGATCGACGCCTTCGAAGCGATGTACACCAAGGTCTATCCGGACGGCGCGAGGTTCCCGGACGCCGGTTACTCACTGACTGCGGTGCATCTGGAGGCCATTGCGCCCAAGCCACAGCCGGTTCTGGCCGAGCATCCCTTGTCGCCCCCCGAGCCGGACGCCACGGCCTTCGTCGGCAGCCGCGAGGTCTACCACGCCGGACAGTGGACGACCTTCAATGTCTACGAGATGGCCAATCTCAAGGCCGGTAACGTGGTGCAGGGACCGGCCATCATTCGCGACCCCATGACCACCGTGGTCGTGCCCCCCGGACGCACGATGTCTTTCGACAAGTACCGTGTCCTCCATTACAAGTAAGCAGGTCTGGCCATGAAATTCGCAACTTTCAGTCTCAAGGGAGGCTCTCCCCGCGCCGGCCGGGTGGAGGGGGATGCCGTGATCGATCTCGGCACCGACATGCTGAGCCTGCTGGCAGCACCAGGTGGCCTCTCCGCAGCCGCAAGTCTCAGTGGCCCGCAACATGCGCTGACTGAGGTCACCCTGCATGCACCGGTGCTCAGGCCGCCCAAGATTCTCGCCATCGGCCTCAACTACAAGGATCACATCGAGGAGACCAAGCTCGACACGCCGAGCTTCCCGATGTTCTTCAACAAGCAGGTCACCGCGACCAATGGTCCTTTTTCCGCCATTCACATGCCGCGCGTGTCCGACAAGCTCGACTACGAGGGCGAGCTAGGCTTCGTGATCGGGCGGCGCTGTCGCCATGTGCCGCGTGAACGTGCGCATGAGGTGATCGCAGGCTACGTGGTCTGCAATGATGTCTC
>JAURMM010000014.1 GCA_030830685.1 Gammaproteobacteria bacterium
ATCAATCACCTGCTGCGCGATTTCCGTACCGGGCAAGTCCACGCCATTGCGCCCGATCTGCTTGATTACCTGTATGCCGTGCGCTGTGTGCTCGGATGTGACGCGCCGTTCGAAGTGATCTCCGGTTTCCGCAGCCCTGCCACCAACGAAATGCTCCAACGGCGCAGCGGTGGAGTGGCGACTTACAGCCTGCACATGGAGGGGCGTGCCATCGATGTGAGGGTGCCGGGTGTATCCACCTCGCGCCTGCGAGATGCGGCAGCCAGCCTCAAGCTGGGCGGTGTGGGTTTTTACGCGTCATCGGGCTTCGTACACCTCGATACCGGACGTTTCCGACAGTGGTAAGGCCGGCAGTGCGCTTACGCGCACTGCTGTTGCTCATTGCGCTTGCACTGTTCAGTGGCTGCAGTGCGATCCGCCTCACCTACAACCAGGCTCCGACGCTTGTCTGGTGGTGGCTCAATGATTATCTCGACCTCAACGAAACCCAGACCGTCACAGCCCGCCAAGGCCTCAAGGACTGGTTTGCCTGGCATCGACGGCATGAGCTGCCCGTCTACGCAACCCTGCTCGGGGAGATCCGCGAAGGACTGAAAGGCGATGTTAGCGGTTCCACCGTCTGCGCCTGGCGCACGGCTCTCACGGATCATCTTGCCAGTGCCTTCGAAGCGGGTGTGCCTCCTTTGTCCCGTCTGGCCAGCACGCTGGAACCTGCACAGCTCGCGCGCCTGGAAGATCGCTTCAAGCAGTCCAATGCGGAGCTGCAGGAGGAATATGGCAGCGGCACGCTGGAGGCCAGGACTGAGCGCTCACGCAAGCGTACCGAACGCTTCCTGAAGCGCGTGTACGGCCGGCTCGATCCTGTCCAGCGTGAGCACGTGCTCGCGCATACCGCGGAAACCTCGTTCGACCCGGTGCGGTGGCTCGATGAGCGCGCCCATCGTCAGGCTTTCGTGTTGTCGGAAGTGCGCGAAGTGATGGCCCTTGAGGGGCAGGATGCCACGGCTGCGCGTCAGGCGCGGGCGGAAGAAATGCTGCGGGCTTACGCCGCACTGTATGCACAGTCTCCGCGTGCCGGATATCAGGCTTATCGTGAGCGTCTCATCCAGCGTAACTGCGCGCTGTTTGCGGAGGTCCATGCCATGGCAAGTCCGCGACAACGCGCGCATGCCGACAAGACCCTGCGCGGCTGGGAGCGGGATTTGCGCATGCTTGCAAGCCAGTCAGGGCCCTCAGTCGCCGACTGAGATTCAGCGGTCACGCCGCCTGGCAGAACGCTGTACCGGCAGGATGTCCACGGTCCCCAGACGGGCTTCGAAGACGATCTCTGCCTCTCCGCGCCGGAGCTGGGCCAGCACATGTTCCACTTTTTCTGCCAGTGTGAATTCGTGCGCACCGTAGTCGGTACCCTCGCGCAGCACGAAAGCCTCCACCACGCCGCGCAGGGCTTCCGCCGAGAGACCTGTCCAGGGCACAGGGACCGGGGTGTCGTCGCTGTCCTCAGTCACACTGATGAATCTCGGCCGTCACATGTGCAAGTTCGTCGTGGATGCTCAGGCGCTGGCGAATGGCTTGTGCAGTGAGGTCGCGATCGTGGGTCACCACGCTGAGTGCCACGGCATACGCCCGCTTGCCGACCCGCCAGACGTGCAGGTCGGTGATCCGGGTTTCGCCCTCATCTTCGCCCGTTTCAACGGCCTCCCGGATTTCCCCCACCACAGGGGCATCCATCTCGCGGTCGAGCAGCACCCTGCTGGATTGACGGATGAGGCCGAGTGCCCACACCGAGACCACAGCCGCACCCACCACGCCCATCGCGGGATCCAGCCACTGCCAGCCAAACACTGCGCCGCCCGCCAGCGCCAGTAACGCCAGGATGGAAGTTGCCGCGTCGGCGAGCACATGAAGATAGGCGGCACGGAGATTGAGATCGGCATGGGCGTCTTCATGCGCCCCATGATGTGCGTGATCGTGGTGGTGGTGTGAATGGTGGTGGGCGTGTTCCTCTGCATGGCCATGGTGATGGGCCATCCCCAGGATACGCGCACACAGCAGATTGACTGCGAAACCGATTGCCGCAACCCACAGCGCGGGGCCGTAATCGATGGGTTGCGGGGCGAGCAGACGATGGATGGCACCCGCTGCCATCAAGGCCGCCATCACGAGCAGCAGGATGGCACTGGTATAAGCGCCGAGGATTTCGATCTTCCAGGTGCCGAAGGCATAGCGCGGATCTCTGGCCAAGCGACGCGCGGCCACATAGGCAAAGGCTGTCAGCCCGATGGCAAATGCATGGGAGCTCATGTGAATGCCGTCCGCGAGCAGGGCCATGGAGTTGAACCACCAGCCCGCGACTATTTCCACCACCATCATGGTCAGCGTGATGGCGACCACCAGACGGGTGCCGCGCTCGGCGGCCGCTGTTGCGGCGTGAAAATGATGCTCGTGGGTCCAAGGCGAGAGATCGTGGGTATGCATGACTGAAGCCTGGGATGTATGAGCCCCGATCCTAGCAGCAAGCTGGCCCGGCACCCGCGCCCGAAGTTCAGTTGCAGCCTTGGTCAATCCTGACTGTCCCGGGCGTTTCTGCCACAATCGTGCCCACATCTGCCTCAGGCTCGACTCATCATGCTTCGCCCCGGAACATCACGCCTCCTGGCCCACCACAGGTTCCTTCCGGGCATCACACTGGCGTTAGCTCTCACCCTGGCATGTGCCGGCGTGGGCGCTGCGGACGCACCTGCCGCCGCGCCACCTCCTGCCGTGACGGTGGCCAAGCCCGTCTTCAAGGAAGTCACCGAATGGGATGAGTACACCGGGCGCTTCGTGGCCCAGCAGCGCGTGGATGTTCGGGCGCGTGTCTCCGGTTACTTGCAGGAGGTGTTGCTGTCCGAGGGTCACACGGTGGAGGAAGGGCAGATCCTCTTCCAGATTGATCCAGAACCCTTCGAGGCCGAGGTAGCCAAAGCCGAAGCCAAGGTCGCACGGGCGGTGACCGCGCTCAGGGTGGCAGAGCTCGAGTTCGAGCGTGGGGAACGCCTTGCCTCCTCCAAGGCCATGAGCCGGGAGACGATGGAAGAACGCCGGGCGAATCGCGACGCCGCCAAGGCGGATGTGGAGGCTGCCAGGGCAGAACTCCGACTGGCGCGACTTAACCTCGAGTACACCCAAGTGAGGGCGCCCATCTCAGGCCTTGCCTCCGACGTGCGCGTGGACCGGGGTAATCTCATTTCTGGCGGCAGCGCGGATTCCACCGTGCTGACGACCATCCTGCGGCTTGATCCGATCGAACTCGAGATCGAAGCCTCCGAAAGCGAGTTTTTGCGCTATTCGCGTCTCGAGTCGGCCGGCACGCGGCAGTCGTCACGCAACATCGCGAATCCGGTGGAGGCGATGCTCATCGACGAGGACAAGTGGGCGCACAAGGGGAGGATGACCTTCGTCGACAACGAAATAGACGTGAACACCGCGACCATGCGTGGGCGGGCAACCTTTGCCAATCCGGATCATGTGTTGCTGCCCGGCATGTTTGCCCGGGTTCGACTGCTCGGCGCCGGGGCGCATGAGGCGGTGCTAGTTCCCGAGCAAGCCATAGTCTCTGATCAGGCGCGCAAGCTTCTGATGGTGGTGGGCAAGGACAACATCATCGAAGCCCGCTCCGTGGTCCTCGGCCCGATAATCGACGGCCTGCGACTGATTCGCGAGGGACTCTCGCCGGAGGACACCATCGTGGTGAACGGTGTCCAGCGAGCGCACCCGGGCAAGACGGTGACGCCCCAGGATGCTCAGGCTGCGCGCTGACTGACAGTACCCAGATGCGCATCTCTCATTTCTTCATCGAACGGCCGATCTTCGCCGCAGTCATTTCCATCGTCATCACGCTCACCGGGGCTATTGCCTACTTTTCCCTGCCCGTCTCGCAGTATCCGGAAATCGTCCCGCCAACCATCGACGTCACTGCCACTTATCCCGGCGCAAGTTCGGAGACCGTTGCTGCCACCGTGGCTCTTCCTCTGGAACAGGAGATCAACGGTGTCGACGACATGTTGTTCATGCAATCCTCCGCCACCAACGACGGGCGCCTTCAGATTCGGGTTACTTTTGAACTTGGTACCAACCTCGATCAGGCCCAGGTGCTGGTCCAGAACCGGGTGGCCATAGCGTTACCGAAACTGCCGGAAGATGTGCGCAGACTGGGTGTCAACGTGGTGAAGAACTCACCGGACATGCTGTTCGTGCTGCACATTTACTCCCCGGACCGATCGCGTGATGGCTCCTATCTCTCGAATTTCGCACGTACCCAGGTGGTGGATCGGATCGCTCGCGTCAAAGGCGTCGGCCAGCTGAACATCTTCGCGGAGCGGGCGTATTCGATGCGGATCTGGATTGATCCAGAGCGAGCTGCCGCTCGTGACCTTACGGCTACGGAAATCGTGGAAGCCGTGCGCCAGAATAACGTGCAGGTAGCTTCGGGAGCCCTCAACAGGCTGCCTGTGCCGAATGCCCCCGCTTTCGAAGTGCCGATTGAATCCCAAGGCAGGTTCATCGACCCCGAGCAATTCGGGGACATTGTAGTAAAGCGCGGGCTGAGTGGGCGGATAACCCGCCTGAAAGATGTGGCACGGGTAGAGTTGGGTGCACAGGATTACTCCACCATCGGCTACCTGGACGGTAAAACGGCATTGCCGCTTCCCACTTTCCAACGACCCGGCACCAACGCCCTCGCCACGGTGCAGGCAATCATGAAGGAGCTTGATCAGATCCGGGCGGACATGCCATCGGGAGTCGCTGCGGAAGTAGCCTTCAACCCGACTCTCTTCATTGCCGAATCGGTGCGCGAGGTGTACTTCACGATTTTCGAGGCGGTGCTGCTTGTAGTGATCGTGATCTTGCTGTTCCTTCAATCCTGGCGGGCAGCAATCATCCCCATTGTCGCAATTCCGATATCGCTTATCGGCACCTTTGCCGTGATGCGTATCTTCGGTTTCTCCATCAACAACTTGACCCTCTTCGGCCTGGTGCTTGCGGTCGGCATCGCAGTGGATGACGCCATTGTGGTGGTCGAGAATATCGCCCGATCCCTGAGCGCAGGATTATCGCCGCGTGACGCTGCGCACAAGACCATGGATGAGGTGGGCGGCGCGCTCGTCGCCATTGCGCTGGTGCTGTGCGCTGTGTTCGTGCCGGCCGCGTTCATTACCGGGATATCCGGAGCTTTTTACCGTCAGTTCGCCCTGACGGTTGCCAGTGCTACTGTGATTTCGGCCATCGTCTCACTGACTTTGTCACCTGCGCTCGGGGCGCTTCTGTTGCGCTCACACAGCGAGGCGATGGCAGCCCGGGCCCGCAAGCCGCATCCGGCGATCGCGCCGTTCGCCTTGATAGGCAAGCTGTTCAATCTGGGCTTCGGGCGCTTCGCACATCGCTACTCCTCGCTGACGTCCCGTGTGTTGCGCATGGCGAGCATCATGCTTGTTGCCTATGCCGGTCTGGTTGCCCTGACCGGATTCAGCTTCTCCGCCACGCCAACGGGCTTCATACCGCAGCAAGATCAGGGATACATCATCACCACCTATCAATTGCCTGCGGGCGCTTCTGTCACCCGTACCGACGCGGTAGTGCGCAAGGCAATCGAACTACTCATGGACATGCCGGAAGTCTCCCACACTGCAGGATTCGCAGGCTTTGATGGCGCTACGCGTACCAATGCGCCCAATGCGGGAGCAGTGTTTACTCCGCTTAAGCCGTACGCCGAACGACGCAAGATGGGGATCTCCATCGAGCAAACCATTGCCGAAGCGCAACGTCGCCTCGGAACCTTGCAGGAAGCCAACGCGTTCGTGGTCCCGCCTCCGCCGGTACGCGGTATCGGTACCAGCGGGGGTTGGAAGCTTTTCATTCAGGACCGTGGTGGACATCAGCTGAGGGAACTGGAGCAGGTTACCCAGGAATTCATTGCGCGTTGCGCTTTGGAACCCGCCGTGGCTCGGGTCTTCACTTCGTTCAACACCATGACACCGAAGGTTTTTGCGGACATTGATCGAATCCGCGCCGAGAAGCTCGATGTGCCGGCGGAACGCGTGCTGGACACCCTCGAGATTTACCTCGGCTCGGCCTATGTAAATGACTTCAATTTTCTGGGGCGCACCTATCGAGTTACAGCGCAGGCCGAGGGCAGCTATCGCGATCAGCGCGAAGATATGATGAAGCTACGGACGCGCTCGGATAACGGCGCCATGGTGCCGCTGGGTTCGCTCACAACATTCCGCGACATCACCGGTCCACACCGCGTGTCTCGCCATAACCTCTACACTGCCGTGGAGGTGCAGGGGGTTGCTGCGCCCGGCTATTCCACGGGACAGGCCATCGCGGCCGTTGAGCGCATCGCTGCTGAAGTGCTGCCTGAGGGCTATGGCTATGAATGGACCGATCTTGCGCTGCAGGAAAAAATGGCCGGGAACTCGGCCCCGATCGCCTTCGGATTGGCAGTGGTGTTCGTTTTTCTGGTGCTCGCAGCCCTGTACGAATCGTGGATGATGCCGCTTGCGGTAGTCCTTATCGTGCCCATGTGTCTGCTCGCCTCCATTATCGGCATCAATCTCCGCGGCATGGACAACAACATTCTTGTACAGGTTGGCTTTGTAGTGTTGATCGGGCTTGCAGCAAAGAACGCCATTCTTATCGTTGAATTTGCGCTCCAAGCCGAACGTTCGGGTATGGACCGACGCGCAGCCGCGCAGCGTGCGGCGGAAACCCGACTGCGCCCGATCTTGATGACCTCGATCGCGTTCGTCATGGGGGTGCTGCCGCTGATGACCGCCACGGGAGCGGGCGCCGAGATGCGCCAATCCCTGGGCACGGCAGTGTTCTCGGGCATGGTGGGTGTGACCTTCTTCGGACTCGTATTCACGCCCATCTTCTACATGGTCTGCCGCACGGCAGGGGAGCACTTTGCGCGCTGGCGTAGCAGGCGGGGGGAGACGTCGTGAGATACTGCGGGCTGATCGGATTGCAGCCCTTGATGCTATGTACGGTCCTCACCGGATGCCAGGCGGTAGGTCCGGATTACGCGGGCGCACCTGCTGGCACGGCTGCAGAGGTCTCGCGCTATCCATCAGCCGAGGCAACGGTTGGCCAGGAGCAGACGGGCAAGCCTGCGGAGGCAGTGCGTGCACAGGCGCCGCTGGCCAGTTGGTGGCAGGAACTTCACGACGCGGATCTTGATGCCCTCATCGAGGAGGCACGCCGTGTCAATTACGACCTCCGCGTGGCCGCCGCCAATGTGGAGACGGCCCGCGCGACATTGGAACAGTCGCTCACCCGACGCTTGCCGACACTCGATGCCAATGCAACCGTCACGGAACGCCGCAATGCCTCCGCGCTTTTTCCCGCCGGGCAAGCCAGCCAAGCCCTCCCCACCAATCTGGGAGGCACCTTCGGTTTCGATCTGACCTGGGAGCTCGATCTCTTCGGTCGCGTCCGACGAAGCATAGAAGCGGCCAGCGCCGATCTCGGCGCGGTGGAAGCCCTGCGCGAAGATGTGATGGTGTCCGTGCTGGCTGGTGTGGCGCGCGCATACATCGATCTGCGCGGCAGTCAGACGCGTCTGGATGTGGCTGCACGCAACGTCACTGTCCAGCGGCAGACGCTGGAACTGGTGGAGCTGTTGTACCGCGAGGGTGCCGCAACGGAGCTGGATGTAGCGCGTGCGCGGACCCAGTTGCTGGCAAGCGAGGCCACCATTCCGCCACTTGAAGCGGCGGTCACTGCCGCGTTGAATCGCCTGACCACGTTCACCGCACAAGCGCCAGGCGCTCTCGCGTCGCGTCTCGTTGTGCCAAAACCATTGCCTGCCATGCCGCCTTTTGTAGGGGTCGGGGAACCTGCAGATCTGCTGCGTCGTCGACCCGACATCCGTGCTGCCGAGCAGGCGCTCGCCGGGGCATCAGCGCGTATCGGGGTTGCGACCGCTGATCTCTTCCCCACTGTGCGCTTTGGGGCGTTGGGGGGGGTAGGCGCGTTCCAGCTCTCGAATCTGGGATCACCGGGCGCTCCCTTCATGACGGTCGGCCCGGCCCTGACCTGGAATCTGTTCGACCGCGGCGCCATTCACGCACGTATCCGCGCTGCCGATGCCTCCGCTGACGCGGCGCTTGCGAGCTATGAATCCATCGTCACGCGTGCACTGGAAGAAGTGGACAGCGCGTTGAGCGCTTATCGCAATGAACAGCAGCGCGCGCGCCAGCTGGAGGCTGCGGCAGATGCCAGCCGGCAGGCTTCATCACTTGCCAATCTCCGTTATCGCGAAGGCGTGGAAGACTTCCTGACCGTGCTCGACGCGGAGCGCAGCCTGCTGGATGTTGAAGACCAGCTTGCCCAGTCCCGTGTGGCCGTCGCGCAGTTCCTCATCGATATCCATCTCGCCCTGGGAGGTGGCTGGCAGTCCCAGCCCTGATCTGCACCCGGGGTGCGTGAGCCTGCTAAGCTCCGGGGACCCGGGAACGGCGCAGTCCGTCCCTTCACTCCAACGCACGAGGAAGACCGATGAACGAACAGCAGCTACAGGATCTGGAAGATATTCGCCAACTGAAGTCACGTTACTTTCGTCTTATGGACACCCAGCAGTGGGACCCCTGGAAGGACTGCTTCACCGCGGATATCTCCGCCCGCTACGAGGGGGCGCCGCGTGCCCGGCCTGACATGAGCACGGACATCGGCTGCGAGGGCCGGGAAGCCCTGTTCGACGGTGTGAAAGGCCTTCTTACCGGAGCGGTTTCCATGCATCAGGGGTTCATGCCGGAGATCACGCTCACCAGCAACACCACGGCGCGCGCCATCTGGGCCATGTTTGACTACGTCCGCCTGCCGACCTGCCATTTCAAGGGTTGGGGTCATTACCACGAGGAGTACGTGAAAGAGGCGGGCGGCTGGAAAATCCGCCGCATTCATCTCACGCGCCTGCACACCGAGGAAGTCTGGGTCTGAGCACCAGCCCCCAGGTGCCTTGGCGGGGCATCGTCAAAGCCGCCCTGATCGGTACAGCCTTCGCCACCAACTCCACACTCGCTGCTGCCGCCTGTGCGGGCGGCAGCAATCCGCTCACGGTGCTCGTGCTGCGGGCAGGTGTGGCCTTCCTGACACTCCAGGTTCTGCTTGCCCGACGCGGCATACCTCGCCGTCTGCCGGTGCCGCAGCGTTGGCAGGCCATCGGCCTCGGCGTGCTCTTCGGGTCCTACTCCTGGGCAGTGCTGCAGGCTTTCGCCTTGATGCCGGTGGCGCTGGTGGTGGTGACTTTCTACACCTATCCGTTGATGGTTGCGGGGTATGCCTGGTGGCGGGGCTGGGAGCGTTTTTCCATGGCGACCGGGCTCGCCTTCATGACGGCCTTTGCGGGCATCATGCTGGCGCTGGATGTGTTTGGTGTATACCCCGACCCGCGAGGCGTTGCCATGGTGCTTGCTTCTGCTGTCGTAGTGACGGTGGTCCTGACCTTGACCCCGCGCGTGAGGGGCCAGGGTGATTCCCGACCTATCACACTGCACATGCTCGGCACGGCCTGCGCGCTCTTCACGTTCGGGCTCATCACGACCAGCGAATTCGCACTCCCTGCCACGGCACTCGGCTGGCTGGGGCTGCTTGGTGCGCCCGTCTTCTACACGTGGGCGGTGATTGCCCTGTTCGAAGTGCTGGCCATCATCGGCTCATTCAGGATGTCGCTGGTGATGAACGTCGAGCCCGTCGCGGCGGTGCTGCTGAGCTTTCTGGTACTGGGTCAGGAGCTGCGCCAATCGCAGCTCGCGGGCGCGGCGCTGGTGGTTGCCGCAGTCGTACTGCTGGAGGGAGCGCGCTTGCATCGCGCCCGCGGTCAGGCCTGAGTCCGGTCGCCCGGGTCGCACCCTGTGATGGCTCAATGTGCCAGTAACACATTGCAGTCCTCCCGGTTGATGAAACGACGGGTGAAACCACCAAAGAAGATTTCCTGCAGGCGAGGCATGGAATAGGCACCCATGACCAGCAGGTCGGCGCCAGCCTCACGATAAAACCCTTGCAGCTGATCGGCCGGGCCATCTTTCGCGCGCAAGCCTACGGCCTCTGCTCTCACGTTGTGCGCTTCCAGTAGATAATCCGCCATTTCCTGCGCAGTCGGCAGGTTGTGCTCACCGGACTCCTCTATGGCCACGAGATAGACCTGGCGGACGCGACTGAGCAGGGTCAGCGCATGTGAGAGGGCGCGTCTGGCCGCGGGAGAGGGCTTCCATGCCACGACCATCGTGCTGTCCTCGAGGCGTGACTGTGCAGGTGGCGCTGCGATCAGCATCACCGGCGTACCGGTGCCGAGGAGTACGCGTTTCTGCACCAGATCGCGCACGCCGCGATTGAGTGCAAAGCCGGCCATGAGCAGATCGCGCCGATAGGCGAGCGCATCGAGCGCTTCGCCGGTGTTCCCACCCAGATCGAGCGGTGTGCCCCAGGTCACGTGGCGGCTGGCCGCAGAATCGCGAAAAGTGCCCGCAGCGCGCTCAGCATCCTCGGCCAGTTCCCGTCGGAAAGTCTCCATCAGGAAACGGTTGGCATGATCCCAGCCTCCAAGCTCCAGAAGGTTGCGGTACTGAGCCCGCTGGGCTTCGTCGAGTACGCCCAAGGGATCGCGCGCGTAACGCACTTCCACCCGTGACTCCAGACTCGAACCCAGCCACGCGGCATAGTCCAGCGCGCCCTGCTCCGGCGCTGTCCCGCCATAAAGCAGTGAGATGTTTCCGGGCATTTCAGACCCCCGCTGTTGTTGTCGGCATCGCGCTCCATGCTACCCCGCTTGCTGTCCCCGGGCTTGATCAGGAACAAACACCGGATGCGCGTGCCACGGTCAACGAGCGTGGTTTATGCTCCGATCCTTCCTGCTGTCGCGAGAGTCCATGAAAAGCACCCTCAGATTCGGCCACACCAAGATCCTCTGCACCCTCGGCCCGGCCAGCAGTGGTGTTGAGCGCATCAGTAAGCTCATCGCGGCCGGGATGGATGTGGTTCGCCTGAATTTTTCGCACGGCAGCCATGAGGCGCATCTTGAGATGCTGGAAAATCTCAGAGCAGCTTCGTCCACGAGCGGAGAAGCGATCGCCATTCTTCAGGATCTGAGCGGCCCCAAGATCCGCATCGGGGAGATTCACGGAGGCGCTGTGGAACTGGAGGAGGGACAGAAGCTCACCCTCACTACGGCCAGAGTGATAGGTACGAGACATCGAGTCTCGACGGTTTATACCGCGCTGCCTCGGGATGTTGCGCCTGGCGACACCATTCTGCTGGATGACGGCAAGCTCCGACTGGAGGTTGAAGAGGTCAAGGAAGATGAGGTCATCACCACAGTGATGAACGGAGGGACGCTGTCTTCAAACAAAGGCATGAACCTGCCGGGCGTGAGAATCAGCGCGCCCTCCCTGACCGAAAAGGATGAGGCGGATCTGCATTTTGGGCTGGCCAATGGCGTGGATTACGTGGCGCTATCCTTTGTGCGTGCTGCGGAGGATGTACACCATCTGCGCGCCGTCATCGCGCGGGAAAGCCCCGGGGGGCGACGCGTCCCCATCGTGGCCAAGATCGAGAAAAGTGAAGCCATCGAGGATATCGACCGCATCATCGAGGCAGCAGATGCCATCATGGTGGCGCGAGGCGATCTGGGGGTAGAGATGCCGCCAGAAGATGTACCGCTGCTGCAGAAGATGATCGTGCGCAAGTGCAATGATGCCGGCAAGCCAGTCATCATCGCGACACAGATGCTGGAGTCCATGATCCTCAATCCCAGGCCCACACGGGCCGAGGCGAGTGATGTGGCCAACGCCGTACTGGATGGCGCCGATGCCGTGATGTTGAGCGCGGAAACCTCGGTGGGCGCCTGGCCTGTGGACGCAGTGCAGACCATGGACAACATCATCTGCCGCGCCGAGGAAAACCGCGGCGATCGCCTCGATGCCACGCCTATCCCGGTCAACGGCGCTGTCGACATGTCTGATGCAGTGGCGCGCGCTGCCTGCATCCTCGCCCGTCAGCTGCGGCCCGCCGCCATCGTCACCATCACCCATTCGGGCGTCACCGCCCAGCAACTCGCGCGTTACCGGCCGCTCTGCAGGATCATCGGGGTCACCCGACATGCAGACACGCTGCGCAGACTGAATCTGGTGTGGGGCGTGCGTGGACTGATGGTGGCCGATCTCGCCGATGACATTGACCGCGCCTACCAACAGGTGCAAGAAGCCATGCTCGCGGAGAGCCTGGTCGCCCCCGGTGACCAGGTGGTCTATACCGCAGGCCTGCCGCTCAGCGGCAAGGGCATCACCAACTCGCTGAAGATTGCCTTGATCGAATGATTCAGTGCGCCGGTGGCGCGGCTTCTGTCTGACGAGTGGCAACGGCCCAGCGGCCGGTGAGCCACAGGAAAACCGCGCATATCAGGTAGGCCGCGGCCCAGGACCAGCCCGCACCGGGTGAAATCTCATAGCTTGCTCCCGCGGCAGACACACTGCCTGCGTGCATGAACCCGAACCACGACAGCCCGGCGCCGATCAACATGAAGCCTGCCGCAGGATTGAAGCGGCGATCGATGAGCAGCGCACTGCTCGCGGACCATATCAGGCACGTCAGCATGAAGCCCTGTGACAGCGCGACGAGCCCGTCGAGGTGTGCTCCTGTGGCGAGGAAAGCTGCCGGATTGGCCAGCGTGCGGTCAGCCAGCGAGGCGTCACCCGCCACTATCCCCGCGGCATTCAAGGCCTGAGTCAGCACCAACACGCCCCAGGCGGCGATGGCCGGAAAAAGCCCCAATGCCACGGCAGGTGCATGGCGGCTGGGCGTGGCAACGAAGGCCTGAGCCGTGATGACGATACCTATCCACAGAATGATGGCCATGCCTGCCTCAACCGGAATCAGCGCACTCACGGCCGCAGACAGTCCGCAGAGTGCGATCAAGGCAAAGAAAACCCCATTCAGGCTTGAGTAGGCCGCGCGGGCGCCCAAGGCTTTCCAACCGGGGTGGCCGATGTAAATCGTGGTGGGGAAGCAGGAACCAAGACCTGCTGCAACAAGCGAGCCGAGGCCGTTGACCAACATGCAGGGTGTGGAGGGATAGCGATCCCCGGCGGCTTCCGCCGACTCCAGGTTCTGCAGTGATCCGAGCACATTGAAGAGCCCCATCGGCAGAATCACCGGTACCAGAAAGTCGCGCGTCAGCGGATGGGTAAGGCCGATCCAGAGATCAGACAAGACTGGCACCGGCGGGTAGAAACCGATCTGTTCGAATGCTTGCGGCAAGGCCGCGGGATTCACCGGTGTGCCGCTCGCCGGCCAGAGGGTCATCAGCCAGGCGGCGCCGGTACCCAGGAGCAGCGCCCACGCTCCACCGGGGATACGCCAGGGCAAACGCACACCGGAAAAATAGGTCACCAGCAGCACGGCCAGCGGCAGCATCGCGATCAACGGCCGCTCGAAGGTGCGGACCGCAAAATCAATGGCGATGAAACTGATGGCGATGCCGCTGAGTGTTGCCAACAGCGCAGCGCGCGGTGTGTGGCGCCGGACCCAGTCCGCGCAAGGCGCACCTGCGAGTTCGATGAGCGCCGAGCAGAAGCACGCTGCAAGGCCGACCTGCCACGCCAGCCGGGCAGCCTGCTCCGGGCTCGCGCCACCAGCTTCCGCTGCGAGCTTGGCGGGCAACATGACCAGAAAGATGAAGGCAAAGAGCGACACCGTATTGATGCCATAGGGCAGTGCGGTGACATCGTCACGACCTGAGCGTTCCGCGAGCTGGCGGGCAAGGCGTGCGTAGTAGAGGTTACCCATCAGGATGGACAGCGCCGCGGCCGGCAACACCTGTTCCAGCAGCAGACTCGTTGGAAACCCCAGGACCCCGCCACACAGGCCAAGGATCAGCAGAAACTGAATCAGATTGTCGACCGCAAGGCCGAAAAAGCCGTCGATATCTCCCGCCTGCAGCCGCATTGCTCACTCCCCATGTCCATCAAGGCTGCCGGGCCGCCGACCGCGGTGACAGGGCTTGAAAATCTAAACGAGAATTCTTACCATTCAACCAGACTTGGAGGTCTGGGCCATGATCGTCTGCGTTTGTCATCGCGTCAGTCATAAAACCATCGAGCAATGCGCTCGGGCTGGTGCGCACTTCGATGACATCTGTGCCGAGCACAAGCTCGGCTCCCAATGTGGCCAATGCGAGTCCACGGCACGAAAAATCTGGAGCGCTACCTATGGTTGCCCTGAGGATAGATCCCGGGGAGCCCAGGTTGTCCAGCTACCCCGCTCCCGGTCGAGCAGCAAGACCATCGGCACTTCAGCGTCACCTCTCCCAGCCCTGCACCCCTGATTCCCTCGGCCACGCCGAGGTTTACAAGTCGCCCTCGATCCCTGATCGTGCCACCCAAAGTTACGCGGTGGGCGCGCCCATCCCGCGTGATTATGTGTTTGATAACGTCAGGAAGGTATCTCCATGAAAGGCGACGCTCAGGTCATCACCCATCTGCAGGCCCAGCTCAAGAACGAGCTCACGGCCATCAATCAATACTTCCTGCACTATCGCATCCTAAAGCACTGGGGTCTCGACAAGCTGGCCAAGAAGGAATACGAGGAATCCATGGGTGAGATGCGGCACGCCGACAAGCTCATGGATCGTATCCTGATGCTGGACGGGCTGCCCAACCTGCAGGACCTCGGCAAGCTCGCCATCGGGGAGGATGTGCAGGAAGTCCTGAATTGCGACCTCACCGCCGAGCGCACGGCACAGGCCACCATCAAGGAAGGCATCGCCCACTGCGAGAGCGTGCGTGACTATGTTTCGCGCGACCTGCTGCTGGAAATCCTCAATGACACCGAGGAGCACATCGACTTCCTCGAGACCCAGCTGGAGCTTGTGGCCAAGGTTGGCCTCCAGAACTATCACCAGAGCATGATGGGCGAGGTGGCCTGAGCGCCACCTGCCTCACTGAACTCCGGTTCAATACATTCCGGCGTGCACGGCGCGCTGGAACTGGCTCTCTACCCTCAGTTGGTGCAGTAGGTCACACCCTGCTCCTGGCCGGTCGCGGACAGCAGGCGTTTCTGCTGCCGCTGCTGGGCCAGAATCCCCGCCATCAAGGAAATCGCAGTGCTCGACTCGGTGGTGGCATTGCCGGGGAAGGCGAGGTTGGTCGCCTCGTAAGGATCCGTTGTCAGGTCATAGAACTCAAACTGGTCCGCCATGGGTGAGGTCCGCTCAAGCTGCACCGGCTGACAGTCAGCCAGATTCGGGAATCCGATCTCGGGATACACCACATCCTTGGTGCAGGGCTGCGTCCAGAACTGCGGATTGTCGAAATACCGGGAGTACTTCCAGACCTTGGTCTGACCACCGATGGTGAGGCGTGACACCACCGTCTCAACATGCGACGGCTGGATCACCGAGTTGTACGCAAACCCGCTGAAGTTGTTCTGGTTGCTCCCGCTGGTCGGCTCATCGTCGGTCATGAAGTAAATACCCTCACCCTTGCCCGGCCAAACGGCCTTGCCTTCCACCAGGGGTTTCAGGTTGCGGCCCACCAAGGGCAGTGCATCAGTGTGCGTCTTGGACAGCGCGTGTGCGTTGCTAGCGGGCCTGGCTCAACCTCACTCCAGCCGCTTGCATGCGCGCCAGTGATGCAGCGAGTGACCCATCGAGATCAATTCCGCGGCACAAATCGAGTATCACCTCCACCTCAAATCCCAGCCCTGCTGCATCAACGGCCGAATCTGCCACACAGAAGTCAGTGGCGAGGCCCACCAGTGTGATTGCGCCGATACCTTGCTCCCGCAGCCAGTCCTCAAGACCAGTAGGTGTTATGCGGTCGTTCTCGCGAAAGGCCGAATAGGAGTCGATCTCCAATCGCCATCCCTTGCGCTGCACGAGTGACACCCGGTCACGGCGCAACCCGGAATGGAACCCCGCTCCCTGTGTCTCCTGCACACAGTGATCAGGCCACAGGATCTGGGGGCCGTAAGGCATCTCCACCCAATCACCGGGTGTGCGACCCGCATGACTGGAGGCAAAACCGCAGTGTCCGGGCGGATGCCAGTCCTGGGTCAACACGACCGTCTCGAAGCGATCCATCAAGGCATTGATGCCGGGGATGATGGCATCTCCCTCCGGTACCGCCAGGGCGCCGCCCGGGCAGAAGTCGTTCTGTACATCGACCACCAGCAATGCCGATTTCATGTCAGCTCCTCCCTCCGATGCATCCTGTGCAGCGGCGCCAAAATCGGCGAGACTCTCGAGCACCCACTGCAGCACACCGAGGAGTATGGCCCATGCCACTGCAAATAAAACAAGGCATCAAGCAACTGGTTGCACAAGCCAATGCGGAGATCGAAACCCTGACTGTGGAAGAGGCCAAAGCCCTGCACGGCCGGGATGATGTGACCTTCATCGACCTGCGCGATCCGCGCGAACTCTGGCGCGACGGCGGTGTGCCGGGGGCAGTGAATGTCACCCGCGGCATGCTGGAATTCTGGATCGATCCGGAGAGCCCTTACTACAAGGAATTCTTCGCCTCCGGCAACAAGTTCGTCTTCTTCTGCGCGGGTGGGATGCGCTCGGCGCTCGCCACCAAGACCGCACAGGACATGGGGCTCACCCCCGTCTGCCACATCGAAGGCGGCTTCGGTGCGTGGAAGAAAGCCGGTGCCCCGGTGGTGCCGGTAGAGCCCAAGACCTGAGCCCGGATTTGCGAAAAGCGGCGCCGGGCAACGGCGCCGCCCTGTTCAGCGCCTGGCGAAGATGTAGTTGTTCATGCTCACCAGGTGGCTGCGCAGCCACATGCCAAACTGGGTGGCAGGACGGATGAGCGGCACGTCGCCGTGCTTGTCGAAGTAGTACGAGCGTGAAGTGGCGCAGTTGCCGAAGAACATCACCTGGTTGCGCCGGCGTTTGATCACGTGCTCGAAGTCGTCCTCGAAAGCTTGCTGCTTCACTTCAATGAAGTTTGCATTCTGGGCGCGCGCGGCGCGCAGGCAGCGGCTCATGTGGCGGACCTGGGTGTCGATCATCCCGAACCATGAGGCACTGGCCGCAGAGTACGGGCCAAAGATCATGAAGTAATTGGGGTAGCCCGGTACCGTGATGCCTTGGAAGGCGCGGAAGCGGTTTTCGTTCCAGTAATCGCCAATCTCCAACCCGTTCAGCCCGTAGGTGCTGAACGCCGGCACGATGCCCTTCTCGAACACGCTGTAACCTGTGGCGCAGATGAGCACATCCACCGGCCGTTCCACGCCGCCAGCCACCACTCCCGTGGGCGTGATGCGCTCGATGCCCTCTGTGACCAGCGCCACATCCGCGCGGTTGAAGACCGGGAAGTACACATTGGAAAAGCTGGGGCGCTTGCAGAAGAAGCTGTATTTGGGGGTGAGCTTTTCTTGCAGCACGGGGTCGTGCACCTGTTTGCGGATATGCTCCACACCCAGCTTCTCCAGCCAGCGGAAGATCCACGGCACCTGCCGGAAATGGGAAAAGCCGATTCCAAACAGGATTTCGTTGAGCGTATGGGTAATGAGGCGAGTGGCTCGCTGGGCCAAGGGGAAACGGCGGAAAATCCGCTTCACCCGTTCGCTCATCATGAAGTCGGGCTTCGGCAGCAACCAGATGGCTGTGCGCTGATAAACATCCAGATGTTCAACCTTGTCCACAATCTCCGGAATGACCTGGATGGCGGTGGCTCCGGTGCCGACCACGGCTACGCGCTTGCCCTCCAGATCATAGGAGTGATCCCATTTGCCGGTATGCATGACCTTGCCCGCGAAGCTCTCCACCCCCGCAATGTCGGGCAGCTTCGGTGGACCGAACAGGCCGGTTGCGCTCACAAAGTAACGCGCGGTCATGGAGGCGCCTGAATCCAGATGCAGGGTCCACAGGTTCTGCTCCGCTGAATAGCGCGCTTCGGATACGCGCTGTCCATATTTGAGATGCGGTAGCAGTCCGTACTTGCGGGCACAGTGGTCCGCATAGGCCTTTACCTCGCCGCCTGGCGCATAAAGCCGGGACCAGTCGGGATTGGGTTCGAAGCCGTAGGAGTAGGACGTGGAGGCAACATCTACCGTGAGACCTGGATAGGTGTTGTCCCGCCAGGTGCCGCCGAGATCTTCTGCGGCCTCCAGAATCACGAAATCGTGCAGGCCGATGCGCTTGAGTTCTATGCCGGCGCCGAGGCCGGAAAATCCAGAACCGACGATGATGATTTCAAAATCCGGACGCTGGGACATGCGGGCAATCCAATCAGGCACAGTGGACAGGGCCCTAGTATAGGCAAGCCCTCGTCTTTTTCGAAAAAAAATTGGCCGCGACGCCAGCCCGGAAACCCCTGAACGCGGCTCCCGTGCGCCGCTATAATGCAGCGCAAAATCACCGACCTCTGACCCACCCCATGCTTCCGGAGTAATCGCGCATGCCTTTTGAACCCTCAGCCAAGGTCAAGGAACTTCAGGCCCGCCTCAATGCGTTCATGGAAGAACACATCTATCCCAATGAGAAGCGGCATGTGGAAGAGGCCGAGAAGCTCGGGCCGTGGGCAGTGCTCCCGCTGATCGACGAACTGAAGCCCCTGGCACGCGAGCAGGGATTGTGGAACCTGTTCCTGCC
>JAURMM010000091.1 GCA_030830685.1 Gammaproteobacteria bacterium
AAGCGCTGAGTCTCACCTGACCACAGTCACCGGCCGCAATGGCCGGTGACGCCCTCCGACAATTCTGCCGGTGCTACTCAGGCCGGAGTGCGCGAGCAATGAAGCGCCTTCGTGATCTCCCGGTGGTAGTGCGCAAGCGCCGGCTCGTTGCGACCGAAGGCCGTGTGCGACTGGGCTGCGCTGTGGAATCCCTGTTGAATGCCCTCGCCCAGCGGGAAGTCCTCGTTCTGCACGACGTTGAGCACGATTTCCATATTACGGTCCCAATGACGCCGAGCCTTTTCCGTCAACGCGGGTGTCGGAGAATACAGCGACAGGCGCATGGTGGCTTCGTCGGGTGAACTGCCCGGGAAGATCTGCCAGAGCTCGATCTGTTCGCCTTGCCAGACCACGACCGTATTCGGAAACAGGATGTAGATGACTACCGTGTGCGGAAGCACCGACCATGAATCGCCTGCGACAGGGTCTGGTGCTGCAGTGATCGACTTGCGCGGCGAGACCAGGCGGAAATGCGGCCCATAGGCATCGAACAGGGCGAGGTTATGGAAAAACGTGCTGCAGATGGAATCCCGGTGCAGCACACAGAAGTGATAGGACTCGAGGAAGGTGTCGATCACGAGCTTCCAGTTCATGCGCCGCGTGATCTCGCGCGAGGCATAGTGCGAGAAGGTCCCCAGTCCGTAGGCTGCAAGCTCCGGTCCGAGATTGCCGAGCCACGCGGCCACATCCATGTCCATGCCAGGTGTAGGACATACCCACAGCATGCCGTGCAGCTCTTCTGCGGCAAGTCGGGTCAGTCCGAAGTCCTCGCGCGAAAGTGCAGCAAATGAGGCTTCATCAGGGCGATTGACCAGGCTGCCATCCAGACCGAACACCCAGGCGTGGTAGGGACAGGTAAAACCCCGCGCAGCACCACAGGCTTCCGCTACCCGCGCGCCGCGGTGACGACAGACGTTCAAGAAAGCGCGAAACTGGCCTTCAAGATCGCGTACGAGCAGTATTGGAACCCCGGCAAGGTCATGCACGCGATAAGTACCGGGTTCCGGAAGGTCGTTGCTTAGGCCGAGACAGAGTGGCTGACGTCTGAAAAAAGTCTCTTTCTCATCGGCTGCAATCGCGGGGTCTGTATATTCGGAAACTGGCTGCAGGTAGGGCGCCTCCGTGCGGTCGGTGCCCTGAGTGTCGATGAGATTCAGAAGCCGGCGTGCGACGTTCAATTGTTCTGCGTGCTGCATGGCAGTGCTCGCTTGTTAAGCTGATGGATGCGTGGTCATGCCGGCCGGACCCACACGCTGTTGTCATGAAATGCCGCCCCACCAACCGGTCCGGCGGGATCGGCGCCCGTCACCGCATTGATGCCAAGCCCCCCGGGGAAGGCGTCGTTAGGCCACAGACTTTCACAGATGACGACACCACGCTGCAAGCCGTCGAAGGCCTCCAGCGCAAGTTCCACTTCGCCGCGCGCGTTGCCCACTCGGATCCTCGCGCCGTCTGTCACGCCCAGACCGGAGACATCCTCCGGATGCATCATCAGGGTTGGGCCTTTTTCCCGGCGGCGCGAAGTCGGCGTTTCGGTGAAGCTGGAATTCAGGAACTGGCGGGCCGGCGCCGTGACCAGTCGGAAGGGAAGGGCCTCGGTGCTGGCTTCAATCACATCATGGTGATCAGGCAGCTCGGGCCAGTGGTGCCCGGCGCCAAAGCCCTGTGGCGCAAGCGCTGACCAGTTGGCGCGAAAATGAAACTTCCGATCCGGATGGGCAAAGCCCTCCAGATAGTGGGCGGTGGCAAACTCGGGCTGGCAGTCGATCCACCGTTCCTGTTCCAGGCGTGATAGGTCCCCCCAGCCGGATTGCCTGAGGGTCCAGTCGATGATTTCGCGCGAGCTCATCCGGAAACCGCTGTGGCTGACACCGAGACGGTTGGCCAGGGCACAGATGACGTCATGATTGCTGCGACACTCCCCGGGGGCCTCGACAATCTTCGGCCCGAGCAGGATGTGCTGCTGACCGCCCGCCTGGTAGAGGTCGTCGTGTTCCATGAACATGGTCGCGGGCAACACGATATCGGCCATCTTTGCGGTATCGGTCATGAACTGCTCATGCACGCAGGTGAAGAGATCCTCGCGCAGAAAACCGCGCCGCACGACGTTGAGATCGGGTGCAACCGACATCGGATTGGTGTTCTGGATGAACAGAGCAGTCACCGGCGGCCCCCCGGCGAGGGCTTTTTCGTCGTGCGCAAGCACGGCCCCGATGCGTGACTGGTCGAGCATGCGCACCGTCGGATCCCGCATCTCGCTGCCCTCTATGAGAGAGCGATCCCAATGGAAGATGGCGCCGTTGTTATGGAAGGCGCCGCCACCTTTGTGCAGCCAGGCACCGGTTACGGCGGGGATGCAGGCTGCAGCATGCATGTTGATGGCGCCGTTGCGCTGACGCGAGAAACCGTAACCCAGCCTGAAGAAAGTACGAGGGTGTTCCCCTACCAGGCGGGCGAAGGCCTCGATGGTGGCCACCGGCACGCCGCTGATGGCACTGGCCCAGGCCGGGGTGCGGCTCTGCAGGTGGGTTTCCAGTGCCTCGGGGCAGTCCGTGTAACGCGCAAGGTACTCACGGTTGGCATACCCGTCGCGGAACAGGCAATGCATGACCGCACAGGCCACGGCACCGTCCGTACCCGGTCTTACGCAGACAAAGAGGTCCGCTTGTTCGGCCGTGGCATTGCGGTAGGTATCCACCACCACGAGCTTCGCTCCCCTGGCGCGGCGTGCGGCCAGCGCGTGGGCCATCACGTTGATCTGGGTGGTGGCAGCATTAGTGCCCCAGATGACTACCACATCGGCCTCTGCCATCTCGCGCGGGTCGCAGCCTGCGAGCTTGCCGGTGCCTGCGAGGAATCCGGTCCAGGCAAGGGTGACGCAGATGGTGGAATACTGACCTGAGTAGCGCTTGGCATGCCGTAACCGGTTGATGCCGTCGCGCATCACCAAGCCCATCGTCCCCGCGTAATAATACGGCCAGACGGTCTCCGCGCCGTGACGTTGCTCAGCCCGGAGCAGCGCCTCGGCCACCTCATCCAGGGCCGCCTCCCACGAGATCCGCTCGAATTGACCCTCGCCCTTGGCACCGGTGCGTCGCAGTGGATGGTGCAGTCTGCCAGGGTGGTGGATGCGCTCGGCGTAGCGCGCGACCTTGCTGCAGATGACCCCTGCCGTATAACTGTTCTCGTGTGCGCCCCGGACCTTGCCGATGGTTCGGGCATCGAGTTGTTCGATCTCGAGCGCACAGGTCGAGGGACAGTCGTGCGGGCAAGCGCTGTAGCGCAGGCGTGTTTCGGCGTTCACTTTGAAGTGGGCTCCGGTCAGCGGATCATGACCGCCAGTGTGCGACCACGCCCCGCCTAGGGCAACGCCCGGCATTTGCGTATGATCGGGCCCCCTTGCCCCGAGTGATTGCCGCCATGAAATCCAGCCTCGTCCTGTTGCGCCCGGTGCTGCTGCTGCTTTGTGTGTCCCTGCTGGGAGGCTGCCTCAATCTCAGCCAGACGCGTGTGACACCCGAGCATCGGCAGTTGAAGAACAAGGTGGGAATCGTAGTCCTCATGGACCCAGCACCCAGGGTGCATCATCTGCAGCTCTCGGTCCTCAAGAGCACTGCGGGCCAGCTTGATTTGCCAGGCTGGAACGTGCGCGCTGCGGTCACGGAATACCTCGCCCAGCGGATGCGCGGCATGACGCTCGATGTGAAGACGGTGCAGTATGACGACAACACTTTCCCGAGCCCGTACGACAGCAGCATGGCTTACCCTGCCTTCGAGCGGCTGCGGCAACCGCTTGGTACGTGGGCGGCAGGACAGGGGTTGGATATGGTGGTGGTGGTGTATCGCCAGATCAGTGAGGACTTTTTCGGCGAGTCCATCGAAAACCTCATCGGCTATGGCGTGGCGAGGCACGCGGAGGAGCGGACCGATGCCTATGCTACGGTCTACCTCGAGGCCCTCGATACTGAAGGTAGGCTGATTGGCAATTCCGACGGTCAGAAGAACATCCGCATCGATGATGCACTCTGGCGGCCGGAATTCAGTGAGGGCAAGGCGCGTGTCACAGTGGCGGGTGCGGCGGGCAAGGCCTTGCGTGAGCAGGTGACCCAGGCGCTGCTCGATGCCGTGCTGCTGGCGGCCCAGGAAGCCGGACTTTCCCACTGATTGCCCCACGGAGCACGCGCATGCATTTCGTCATCATGGGGGCGGGTGCCCTCGGCATCCTGCTCGCGGCGCATCTGTCCCGGGCCGGGCATGAAGTTCTGCTCGTGGCGCGTGGAGCCCGCGCCCGGGCGCTGGCAGAGAACGGCCTGCAGGTGCGTGGCCTCGCCGATTTCAGGGCCCGGTGCGAGATCACGGACGACCCCACGTCACCAGCCCACACCGATGTCTTCATCAATACGGTCAAGACCCACGACAGCGCAGCGGCGCTGGCCTCGTTGACACGACTCACCCCGCAAGTCGCCTTCTCGGTGCAGAACGGCGTGGTGAAGGAAGCCGAGCTCATCGAGCGATTCGGGGCTGCGAACGTGCTGGGCGCCATGGCCGATTTCAGTGGCGAACTGGAAGACGATGATGCGGTGCTCTTCACCCGCAACATCAATCTTCACCTGGGCGAACTCCAGGGTGAGCCGTCTGTGCGAGGCACTGACATCGCCGCCGCCATCCACCAGGCCGGCATCAACGCGCGCGCCGTGACCGATATCCAGAGCGTCATCTGGTCAAAGTTCACGGGGTGGGTGGCGCTGTTCCTGATGTCGGTGCTGACTCGCCGCTACACCGGGCAATACCTGTCTGATCCTGATGTGGCCCTGGTGGTGGCACAGATTGTCCGCGAGACCGCGCTGCTGCCACGGTCCCTGGGCATTCCCCTGCAGGATATCTCTCCCATGCCGGTGCTCGACATCACGGAAGCCAGCGAGGCCGATGCGGTGGCGCGAGTGATGGCCGTAGGTGAGCGTATGCACGCCAATGCGCCGCTGCATCGTCTTTCTGCCCTGCAGGATCTGCTCAGGGGCAAGCGGCTCGAACTGGACCAGACCGTGGGCTATGCATGTCGTGAGGGCGCGCGGCTTGGTCTCGAGCAACCGGTGCTCAATACCTGCCATGGGATCGTGGCCGGGATCAATCACGGACTGGGTTGAGTGACGGTTCCTGCCATGGGCGCAGTCATCGGCAACGTCGGGGGTCGCGGACGCGCGAGTCTTCCGCCTTGGCTGGATCATGCCCTGCTTGCCCTGGTGTCCTGCCTGCTGCATCTGTGGGTGTTTGCCTGGTTGCAGCAACCCGCTGATCGCCCGCCGCCGGAAACGGAACCGCGCGTGGTCGAACTGACGCTGTTGCGTCCGGCGCCTCCGCCGCCTGCTGTTCAGGCACCCGCGCCTCCTCCTCCGCCGGAGCCCGCGGTCGCGCCCAAACCAACACCACCCAAGCCGGTTGCCAAACCAGCGCCGCGCCCCAAACCTCGGCCGCGGCCAAAGCCTGCGGTGGCGCCACCACCTGTGGTCAATCCGGCGCCCGCTGTGCCCACGCTTGCCCCGGTGCAGGCCGTCGCTCCAGTCGTCACACAGGCGCCACCCGCGGAGCCTGTCTTCGTGCCGGCAACCCGTGCGGCCTCCACACGCAATCCCAAGCCCGAGTATCCGATGATTGCCAAGCGACGTGGCTGGCAGGGAACGGTTCTGCTGGAAGTGGAAGTAAAGGAGAATGGTCGCCCTGGCAGTGTGAAGGTGCGTGAGTCGAGCGGTCGCGAGATCCTCGATCAGTCGGCCATCCGGACGGTGCGACTGTGGCTCTTCAATCCGGCCACGCGCGATGGCAAGCCTGTGAGCAGCCTCATGACCCTGTCCATCGTCTTCAAGCTTGAGAGATAACGAGGAAAGCGCAGCGTGTTAGCAACTATGTCCAGCGACGGAGTGGTCGCCCTCACCCTCTATGCGCTGATCCTTTTTTCCGTGGCCACCTGGACGGTGGTGCTCTACAAGATCATCCAGCATCTGCGCGCCAGCCTGCGCAACCGTGCCTATATTCAGGCTTTCTGGGCTGCGCCTAATCTGCCCACCGCCCGCGCGCTGGCGCTCGCGCCTGGGCCGGCGTCACGCATCGGCGAGGCCGGATTCGGGGTGCTGGAGGAGGCGGATGATGTCCATGACCTGGCGCACTCGGGCAATCGTCGCGAACTGCTCGAGCGCTGCCTGCGCCAGCAGCTGCAGAAGGAACGGCGGGCCTTGGAGGGTGGGCTGGCGCTGCTGGCGAGTATCGGCAGCACGTCGCCCTTCGTTGGCCTGTTCGGCACGGTGTGGGGAATCATGTATGCCCTGCAGGACATCACCAAGGCCGGCAATGCCTCGCTCGACGTCGTGGCGGGCCCGATAGGCGAGGCGTTGATTGCGACCGCCGTCGGCATCGCCGTGGCGGTGCCGGCGGTGCTTGCCTACAACTTCTTCCTGCGCCGTATGAAGACAGTGATTGCTGATCTCGATGACTTTGCAACCGACTTCCTCAACCTTGCGGCGCGAACGGGTTTCCGTCTGCAGCGGGCAGCCTGAGGTATCTCACCATGGCTATGGGTTCGCAAGGTGATAACGATGATGTGATGAGCGAGATCAACGTTACGCCGCTGGTCGACGTAATGCTGGTACTGCTGGTGGTATTCATCGTGACGGCCCCACTGCTCACCAATGCCATCCAGGTCGACCTGCCGGAGACCGAGCAGACGCAAAGCCCGGATGATGACGAAGCCATCACCGTGAGCGTGGATGCCAAGGGCATCATCTTCGTGGAGAAAAAGCAGACTGCAGCGGAAGATCTCACCCGAACGCTGCAGGAACTCAAGCTGCAGCGCCCGGACGTGAGCCTCTTTCTGCAGGCCGACGATGCCGCGCGCTACGGCATCGTGGCGAAAGTGATGGCGAGCATCGAGCGTTCCGGTGTGAGCCGGGTGTCGGTGATCACCGCGACCGAGTAGGCGCCTGACGCTGGCCTCCGGAGCCGCGCCGGTCCTGCCCACCACGCGCCTGTCCTTGCGGACGGCGTGAATTGCGGCCCGGGGCGCCATCCCGTCCCGAGTGTCCACGCCGTTCTGGCGGGGGAATGTCCGACGGGTTTTCGGTCTGTACGTAACCGGGCACCGTGAAACGTTCAATCTTGCGGCCCAACAGACGCTCGATGGCGGCCAATTGCCCGAACTCATCTGCGCTCACCAGCGCATGCGCCTCGCCCGCCGCACCGGCCCGACCGGTACGGCCGATTCGATGCACATAATCCTCCGCCACTTGCGGCAACTCGTAATTGACCACATGCGGAAGTTCGTCGATGTCGATGCCGCGGGCAGCGATGTCGGTGGCCACCAGTACCTGCAAGGTACCGGCCTTGAACTCCGCCAGCGCACGCGTGCGCGCGTTCTGGCTCTTGTTGCCATGGATCGCGAGAGCAGGCACGCCTGACTTGGAAAGCTGCTCGGCCAGCCGATTGGCGCCGTGCTTGGTGCGCACGAACACCAGCACCTGGAACCAGCCGTTGTCCTTGATGAGGTCGGTCAGCAGATCTTTTTTCTGGCCCTTGTTGACGAGGCAGACACGCTGGCTGATCTGGCTTGGGCTTGTGCCACTGCGCGCCACTTCAACGCGCGCTGGGTCATGCAGCAGTTGCTGGGCCAGAGTCACGATTTCGCTCGGGAAGGTGGCGGAGAACAAGAGGTTCTGCCGTTTGGCCGGCAGGAGTTGCAGCACGCGACGGATGTCACGGATGAAACCCATGTCGAGCATGCGATCGGCCTCGTCGAGGACGAAAGTTTCGACACCCGAGAGATCCACGGCTTTCTGTCCAGCCAGATCGAGCAGGCGTCCCGGTGTGGCAACGAGCACATCCACGCCGCGCTTCAGCTGGGCAATCTGCGGGTTGATGCTGACGCCGCCGAAGACCACCAGCGCCGAGAGCCTGGTGTAGCGTGCGTAATCGCGGAAAGAAGCCTCGATCTGGGCGGCCAGTTCCCGGGTTGGTGTGAGGATGAGGGCGCGGACAGCCTGGGCACGCGGCCGCGGCGTGGAAGAAAGTCGGGCAAGAATCGGGAGCATGAAGGCCGCCGTCTTTCCGGTGCCGGTTTGTGCGGCGGCAAGCACGTCCCGGCCCTCGAGGACCACCGGTATGGCTTGTTGTTGAATCGGTGTAGGGGTGGTGTATCCGCAGTCATGGACAGCGCGGACCAGGATCTCAGGGAGACCCAGTGAAGGAAAATTGGACATAGTGTTCCTGGAGCTGGAGATCGGCCTGTCGCCCTTCAGAGGGCGTCAGTCAAAGGCAGACGGGATAATCGGGACGACCGTGGTCGGCGAGGCAGGTGAAGACTGATCACATAAAACGCGAGGGCACCATAGCATGCCGGACAGACGCTGTCGCCTGTCCGGCATGTCAGGTCAGTCAGTTCAGAGATATTTCCTGGCAAAGGCAGCCTGGGCGTCCTGTACCTGGCGACCCTCGGGGATGAACTTGCCCATCAGTGCAAAGCCATGGAAGACGCCACTGTAGGGCTCGTACTGCACCGGAACACCCGCGGCCTCCAGTTTCTTCGCATACGCCGCGCCCTCATCGCGTAGGGGATCGAACTCTGCGGTGCAGATGTAGGCGGGCGGAAGGCCGGCCAGGCTGGTTGCGAACAGGGGTGAGACGCCCGGATTTTTGGTGTCCAGTCCAGAACCATCGAGATACTGGCCCCAGAACCATTTCATCTCGGCTTCGCCGAGCAAGGGTGCGGTGGCATTTTCCTTGATGGAAGCGGCACTCATGGTGGCATCGACCGCGGGGTAGGTGAGAATCTGGCAGCGCAATTTCGGCCCGTTGTGATCGCGCGCCATCTGCGCCACCACTGCCGCGAGATTGCCCCCTGCGCTGTCACCCATCACAGCGACGCGTTCGGGATCAACACCCAGTGAGGCGGCATTCGCGACGACCCATTTGAGCGCGGCATAGCAATCCTGTGCGGGCACGGGGGCCTTGAATTCCGGCGCCTTGCGATATTCCACGCTGATGATGGCAACGCCGGTCTTGTTGCAGAGGCTGCGGCAGCCGCCGTCGTGGGTTTCGATGTTCATGATGACCCAGCCACCGCCATGGTAGTGGACGATCACCGGCAAGGGCTGCGTGCTTGCGGGTGCATACAGACGCGCCCGGATGGTGCCGCCCTCTACCGGAATCACCTTGTCCTCTACGCGCGCGACGGGCTCCTGATCAGCTGGTTGTGTTGCAAACGCCGCGTTGAACAGGGCACGGCCTTCAGCGGGCGGTAGGCCATGCAGCGGAGGCATGTTCTGGGCAATCATCGCCTGGACGACGGCCATGGATTCTGCAGACAAGGGCATCGGTTTTCTCCAATCGTTGGAATGTGAAGTGGGCTGGACCGTACTGGATGGCAGTGCGCTCTGCAACGGGCCGCCGGCATGCCGATGATGTGCAGCTGCAGCATGGGAAATGCCGCCTGGAGTGCAGTGGAATGGGCTGCGGAAGTGATACGCTCTGATGCAAATGTCCTGCAGGTTTGCCGCAGGAGACACGCTCGCGTTCACCGCCTGCATCAGGACATTCAGGTATACGTAAAAAAGCAGAGGAGGGGAGAACATGGCAGCTGCGCTCTCGAGAGAAGATCTCCTGGAGGCCTACAGGCGGATGAAAACCATCCGTGAATTCGAGGAACGGGTTCATGTGGAATTCGCCAAAGGGGGTATTCCGGGTTTCGTGCATCTCTACGCCGGTGAGGAGGCTTCTGCCGCAGGGGTGTGCATGAACCTCACGGATGAGGACAAGATTGCAAGCACTCACCGCGGGCATGGTCACTGCATTGCCAAAGGCGTGGAGGTCAAGGGCATGATGGCCGAGATCTTCGGCAAGCGTACGGGCACCTGTCATGGCAAGGGCGGCTCGATGCACATCGCGGATCTCGACACCGGCATGCTGGGCGCGAACGGCATCGTGGGTGGCGGACCACCGCTGGTCTGCGGTGCCGCGCTCGCCGCCAAGATGAAACGCAATGGCGGTGTGGCTATCGCCTTTTTCGGCGACGGCGCCTCCAACCAGGGCACGACTTTCGAGAGCATGAATCTCGCAGCAGCCTGGAAGCTTCCGGCCATCTTCGTCGCCGAGAACAATGGCTACGCCGAGGCCACCAGCGCGAAGTTCTCGGTTGCCTGCGGCGATGTCTCCACCCGTGCAGCGGGCTTCGGCATGCCGGGCGTGACTGTCGACGGACACGATTTCTTCGCGGTGCATGAGGCCATGCGTGAAGCGGTGGAACGCGCACGTCGAGGTGAGGGCCCGTCTCTGGTTGAAGTGAAGCTGGATCGCTTCTACGGCCACTTCGAGGGTGACAACCAGAACTATCGGCCACAGGATGAAGTGAAGAACATCCGCGCCACCAAGGACTGCCTCAACCGCTTCCGTGATCGCGTCACGCGCGAGCACGACATCTCGGCCAACGAACTCGATGCGGTGGATGCCGAAGTCGCCAGGCTCATAGATGAGGCGGTGGAAGAGGCGCGTGCAGCGCCTGATCCGCAGCCCGCAGATCTGCTGACTGACGTTTACATCAAGTACTGATGGCCAACCGCGAGGACTGACACCATGGCAAGAAAGATTCTGTTTCAACAGGCCATCAACGAAGCACTCGACCAGGAGATGGCGCGGGATCCCGCCGTCATCATCATGGGCGAAGATGTGGTGGGTGGCACGGGCGCGGATGGCGAGATGGATGCGTGGGGCGGTGTGCTCGGCGTGACCAAGGGGCTGTACGGCAAGTACGGCGATCGCATCATGGATACACCGATTTCCGAATCCGCTTTCGTCGGCGCTGCGATTGGTGCCGCAACCTGCGGCATGCGCCCGGTCTGCGAGCTCATGTTCATCGACTTCCTGGGCGTGTGTTTCGACCAGATCTACAACCAGGCCGCCAAGTTCCGGTACATGTTCGGTGGCAAGGCGCGCACCCCGGTGGTCATCCGCACGATGATCGGTGCAGGTTTCCGCGCCGCGGCCCAGCACTCGCAATCGCTCTATCCGATCTTCACCCACATTCCGGGGCTGAAGGTGGTGATTCCCTCTTCGCCCTATGACGCCAAGGGGCTCCTGATCCAGGCCATTCGCGATGACGATCCGGTGATCTTCTGCGAGCACAAGGCCTTGTACGCGATGGAAGGTGAAGTGCCCGAAGAGTCCTACACCATCCCCTTCGGCGAAGCCAATATCGTGCGTGAGGGCAAGGATGTGACCATCGTTGCGCTGGCCCGTATGGTGTCCTACGCGCAGAAGGCTGCGGAGGCTTTGGCCAAGGAGGGTATCAGCTGCGAAATCATCGATCCGCGCACCACCTCTCCGCTGGATGAGGACACGATCCTTGAAAGCGTGGAGAACACCGGGCGACTGGTGATCGTCGACGAATCCTCGCCGCGCTGTGGCATGGCGGCGGACATTTCGGCAATGGTTGCCCAGAAGGGCTTCGATCTGCTGGAGGCCCCCATCCAGATGGTGACACCGCCGCACACGCCGGTGCCGTTCTCGGGTGTGTTGGAGGATCTGTACATTCCCAGTGCCGAAAAAATCGAAGCTGCGGTTCGCAAGTGCGTGGAGTATGCGTAATGGGTAATCCGGCAATCATCCCGGTTACGATGCCGAAGTGGGGGCTCTCCATGCAGGAGGGCAAGGTCGTTGAGTGGTTGATCCCTGTAGGCACCTCAGTGCAGCCCGGGGATCAGATGCTCGATATCGAGACGGAAAAAATCGCCAACACCTTCGAGGCTCTGGACGCGGGGTTGCTCCGTCGGCAGGTGGCACAGCCGGATGATGTCCTGCCCATCGGCGCCTTGCTGGGCGTGCTCGCGCCGGAGTCGGTGAGCGACGCCGAGATCGACGCGTACATCACCGAGTTCCAGGCCAACTATGTACCGCCGGAGGATACCGGCGGCGACAGCGGGCCGGACTATCGCTGGGCGGATGTGGGCGGCATGCGGCTGCGCTACGTGAAGGTGGGAGAGGCGGGCCCCGCAGTGATCCTCCTTCACGGCTTTGGTGGGGATCTCGGCAACTGGTTGTTCAATCAGGAGCCGCTCGCGGCGGGCGCGCAAGTCTATGCACTGGATCTGCCCGGCCACGGGCAGTCCAGCAAGACCTTGGCAGATGCTTCGGTGCCCGGTCTCGCTGCCGCAGTGGCTGGTTTCATGGAGGCCGTTGGTATTGCCGAGGCACATCTTGTGGGCCATTCCCTCGGCGGTGCCATCAGCCTGCAGCTCGCGGCCAGCCATCCGGGACGGGTGCTGTCACTCAGCTTGCTGGCCCCGGCCGGTCTTGGGTCTGCAATCAACGGCGCTTACCTGAAGGGCTTCATCGAGGGTGAGTCACGACGCGAGATGAAGCCGGTCCTGCAGCAACTGGTGGCGGATCCGGAATTGATCACCCGCCAGCTCATCGACGACATCCTCAAGTTCAAGCGTACCGACGGCGTGCCAGAGGCGCTGGTGGCCATTTCAGCGGGGTTCATCGACGGAGACACGCAGAAGGTCGACCTGCGGGATGTGCCCGCGCGGGCTGCCGTGCCGGTGCAGGTGATCTGGGGCCGGGAAGACCGGATCATTCCGGTAGCCCAAGCCGAAGGGCTGCCTGGCGGTGTTGCCGTGCATGTGCTGGACGGTGTGGGCCATCTGGTGCAGATGGAAGCTGCGACCCAGGTCAACGCGCTGATAAAGGCCCTCCTTTGACTCCGGAACTGAAGACCGAGGCCGGGGATTTCTCAGTGCTGATCCGGCGCATGACGCAGGCGGCGGTGCGGGGTGATGGCCGTGCCGTGCGGGCCTGCTTCACGCCGGATGGGGTGTACCACGACTGCTTTTACGGTGCATTCCGGGGTGATGCAATCATCTCCATGATCGAGGAGTGCTTTCATCGTGATGCCCGCGAATTCCGCTGGGACATTCACGCGCCGTTGAGCGACGGCGTCATCGGCTACGCACGATATGTGTTCAGTTATGAATCCCGCCTGCCGGGCGCAGAGGGCCGACGCGCAGGCTTTGAAGGCATGGCGGTGTGTACGCTACGCGGTGGTCTGCTCGAGAGTTACCGGGAGATCGCAAACTCCCTGGTGGCCTTGCAGGCGCTCGGTTTTGCGCCTGACCGGCTCGCCCGGTTGGCTGCCCGTGAATCGGCTGCATTCTTCGCCTCGCCTGAGGCCGCCGCCCACCGCAGCTGACGCCTTTCCCGACCGGTCTGCCGCGCTGTTTTTTTCAGCCTGCGGTATCCAGAGCGATCCTGCACCTGGGGCATTCACGCGGTTTCACCGCCTGCGCCGGTGTCCAGACTTCGGCAAGACCGACCTGTGGCAGCCGGTGCCTGCAGCGTGGGCAGCGCAAGGCGAGCAGCAACCCGAGAATCGCCGCGATGACCGTAACGAATGACCCGACCATCACCGGCCAGGGAATCGCCGGAAAGAACATGCAGGCCACGAAGATCATCCAGCCTGCAGCGGCCGCCACCACCAGAAAGCGTGCGCGTGCGCCCAGGTGCTCGCGAATGGTTGCAGTCACGGTCTCTGCCTGTCGGCGAGCGTGGCGCCTTGCGCGCTTTCCAGATGCACGATTTCCGACAGCGGGCGGCGGAAAAGCCGCGCGGGCTGCAGGCCGTCGAGGGCCTTGCCCAAGGTGACCATCATGACTGGCAGCAGGGTCGCTGGCAGGGCGAGCAGCGCGCCCACCTTCGCTGCATCGAAACCAATCATGGGCCCGCTGTCCCAGCCCGTTTCCTTGGCGGCATACATGAGACTCATGGCCGCCAGTGCGCCGGAGCGGATGGCCTCCTCGCGCTGCAGTCCGGTCTGGCCGGCGTAGACGCCGGCGACCATCGGCACGAACTTCTCACGCAGCTCCGCCGGCGCGTGCGCATAAAGACTGGCCGCATCTTCATGTGCATCGAGACGGCCGCACACCAGTACCACGGCCGCACAGTCCTCCACCTGCTGTTGACCGAATGACAAGCCCCGCAGTTCGCGCTTGCGCGCTGCATCGCGCACGACCACGAAGCGCCAGTGCTGCAGGTTGAAGGAGCTCGGAGAGAGTTGCACCAGATGAAAAATGGCCTGCAGCTCGGCATCGTTGATGGTGAGGCCTGGCTGGTAGCGGCGAACACTGTGGCGTTCGGCGGCAAGTCGGGCGAAGTCCATGGTGGGAATTCCGTGACAGGTTGGGGACAATGCGCGCCAGTATGCCGCAAGGGCAGGGGTTGCAGAAAAAATGCCCCTGCGGGCGGCGGAAATCGCCTTCGGACTGCTCATACGGAGTATTGCCACCGCCGTGTCCACGCCCTTGCTGCCCAGTGAGAATTCGGCCTACAGGCCCGCGGTTCCCCACGCACGATGGCTGCTCGCAGTCCTCTGTTACACCGTGACACCGCTCGCGCTCCTGTTTCTGCCAGGCCATGCGCGGGCGATCGACCCGGCCTGGGATTTCGGCATGGCGCTTGGCGTGATCTCGGTGGGCGGCGTCGCCTTGCTGCCGCTGCTCAGCGCGCGTTGGTGGGGCGTAGAGTTCCCCGCGCTTCCCTTCCTTCGTCTGCTGCACGATGTACACCTCGGCTTGGCTTATGTGCTCACCGCGTTCGCGTTGCTGCATGTGACGGTGCTGTGCGTCCTCGAACCGAGGGTTCTGGGCTATCTGACCCTCGCGGCACCCTGGTCCATGCTGGCAGGACTGGCGGCGGCGGTGCTCCTCCTGTTCCTCTGCCTCAGTTCCCGCTGGCGGGTGCGTCTCGGCTGGCGCCAGACCAGCTGGCGACGCTGGCATGCCTTGCTGTCTGCGCTGGCCCTGTCAGGCATGGCCTGGCACATCCTGGATGCCCGTTACTATTTCAATCGCGGGTCCATTCTTGCGTCACTGCTGTGGATGCTGGCGGTGCCCACGCTCCTTTCCCTGTGGTTGCGCAAACACCCCGTGCAGCCGGCGGGTGGGCGGCGCATGCCCCGCTGGGTCGGCCGCATGGGCGCGTTGCGGGTGGTAGCGCTCATCACGTTCGTATGGGTGCTGCTCGGTGCCGTGTGGATAGGCGTAGGAAACACCGCCCCGCCTCCAAGCGCGACATCGCCGTGCGCAAGCAACCCCTGCTTGTAATCCTCACGATCATTGCCGTGGCCGGGCTTGGTACCTGGCTAGGCAAGCTGCGTGCACACGCCATACGCGAGCGCCCACTGCTGCAGATACACTTCGACCATCACGAGCACGCGGCTGTCCGGTGCGCCACCTGCCACCACAACTTCCTGGACGACACCGGGCGAACCGCCTGCTATTTCTGTCACAAGCAGGACCCCAAGCTGGGTCTGACGATCGAGAAGGACTTTCACATGTTCTGCAGAAGCTGCCATGTTGATCTCGCGCAGCGGGGATTGAAGAGCGGGCCGGTGCGCCGCTGCGGTGACTGCCATGTGGCCATGGACACCGCGACGAGTACCACGCAGGGGAATGCACGATGAGCGGGGCCCTCTGGTGGATTCGGCGGGACCTGCGACTCGTCGACAACCCGGCGCTCGCGGCCGCCATCGCGCAAGGGCCGGTGCTGCCGGTATTCATCCTCGATCCCGTCTTCGCCACACCCCGCTATGATCCCGCGAGCAGTCGCCGCTATGCGTTCATGGTGGCCGGAGTGCGCGCACTCGCCGCAGATCTCCAAGCGCGTGGCGTCAGGCTGCATGTGGCGCAAGGCCGCCCTCTGGAGGTGCTGCGCGCACTGCTCGCGGCGAGTGGTGCGACCACCATCCACGCGATGGAGGATCTCAGCCCTTATGCGCGGCGTCGGGATGCGGAGATTGCGGCGTTACTGCCGCTCCGCCTCGCGCCCGGTGTCACGGTGCATCACCCGGCCAGCCTCCTCACCAAGCAAGGCAAGCCTTACACCGTATTTACACCCTTCTACCGCACCTGGCGCAGCCTGCCTGCACCGCGCCCGCAGGATTGCATCCCGGTGCCGAAGCGAATCCCGGGTCTCACCTGCGCGCACCCGGCGGCTCCGCTGCCCGCACTCGACAGCCCTCCTGGTTTCCCCGCCGGTGAAGCGGAGGCGCAACGACGCCTCACGCGTTTTCTGGAGGCGGGCATCGCCCGCTACGACCAGCAGCGAGATGTGCTAGCGGCGGACGGCACTTCCACTCTCTCGCCTTATTTCCGCTTCGGGATGCTGTCCCCGCGCGAGGCCGCTGTTGCCGCCTTGTCAGCGGTCACAGCAGCGGGCAGCGCTGCCGGTGCCGAAACCTGGCTCAAGGAACTGGTGTGGCGCGAGTTCTATCTCGCGGTGCTGTTTCACTTTCCCAGCGTGCTCAAGCGCGCTTTCAATCCAAGCCTGCGGGAAATCGCCTGGCGTGAGGCACCGGCAGATCTCGCGGCCTGGCAACAAGGAAGGACGGGCTATCCAATCGTGGATGCCTGCATGCGCCAGCTTCTGCATACCGGCTGGATGCACAATCGGGGCCGGATGATCGTCGCTTCGTTTCTCGCCAAGGATCTGCTTCTCGACTGGCGTCATGGGGAGGCCTGGTTCATGGACCAGTTGATCGACGGCGACCCCGCCGCAAACAACGGCGGATGGCAGTGGGCCTCCGGCGTGGGCACCGATGCGGCGCCTTATTTCCGCATCTTCAATCCCGTGACCCAGGGTGAGCGCTTCGATCCGCAGGGCCATTTCGTCCGGCGCTGGGTGCCTGAGCTTGCCGAGGTGCCAGACCGCTACATCCACGCACCCTGGTCCATGCCTGCGCTCACCGCCTCGCTGTGCGGAGTGGCGCTCGGTCGAGACTATCCGGCGCCGATCGTGGATCGCGCGATCGTGCGTGAGCGCACGATCGCGGCCTACCAGTCAGCCAAATCCGCAAGCCGCGATCAGGCATAGTCCGTGGCGCCCGGCAAAGGCTGGCCATAGCTGTCCTGGAAGGCGATGTCCGCCAGCGGACGCCGTTTGAGTTTTTTCGGGAAGGGTTTTTCGGGCCAACCCAGGGTGACCATCGCGGCCGTCGCGATGTCCTCCGGGATGCCCAGCAGCTTCTGCATTTCCTTTTCGGCGAGCACCAGAAGGGTGGTCAGCACCGTGCCCAGGCCTTCATTGCGGGCTGCGAGCATCAGGTTCTGCACTGCGGGGTAGATCGAAGAACCCGGCGTGAGCACCGTACGGCCGAGGCCTGCGTCGAGTGCCGTCATTTCCTTCCAGCGCGCACAGACCACGATCATCACCGGCACCTCCGCCAGATGTTTGGCGAAGTGATCGACATTGGCGAGAAAGCGTGCATCAAAGCCGGATTTGATGTCGCCGCTCGCGTACTTCTGCATGACTGTGTCCCAGATGGGCTGGTACAGGTCGTGAATCGCCCGTCGTTTGGTGGCATCCCTCACCACCACAAAGCTCACTGGCTGATTGTTGCTGCCGCTAGCGGCCCAACGGGCATGATTCAGCAGCTTGGCGACCAGTGCCTCGGAGACATCCTCCTTGCGGTAGTGTCGACAGGCATTCAGCGTTTGCATGGCTTCGAGCAAATCCATGGAACTCTCCCGCGGGTGGTAACAAGGCTTGCGAGCATAAGCGCGGATGCTAACCTCGCACCACTCCCCTGAACCCGGATGCAGGGTACAGGGGCAATGTGCAGATTCCCGAAAGGCAGGTAGCGAAGATGTCAGTGCTGCAGATGGAAGTCCGTGATCATGTCGCGATCATCACCTTGAACCGTCCGGAAGCGCGCAATGCGCTGAACCCTGAGCTTGCGGTGCGGCTCGCCGAAGCCTGGGTCAGGGTGCATGACGATGAGTCGATTCGGGTGGCGGTACTCACTGGAACAGGCACGGCGTTCTGTGCGGGAGCGGATCTCGGGCAGCTCATTCCGCTCTTCTCGGGCGCGCGCGAGCCGGAAAACGACTGGGACGAGCGCGTCGTTGCAGATAGGTTCCTAGTGCGCAAAGCCTTGTTGCGGGACTTTGATACCGGCAAGCCGGTGATCGCCGCCATCAATGGTCATGCCATCGCGGGTGGCATGGAGATCGTGCAGGGCACTGATATCCGCGTCAGCGTGCCCGGAGCCAGGTTCGGGGTTCAGGCAGTGAAATGGGCGATCTTCCCGGCGGGTGGCTCAACCGTCCGACTGCCCGCGCAAATGCCCTTCGCCAAGGCCATGGAGCTGTTGCTCACCGGCGACCTCGTGACCGCCGAAGAGGCGCTACAGCTCGGATTTCTCAACCATGTGACGGACGATCCTCTGGGCAAGGCGCTGGAGATTGCGGGTCGCATTGCCGCGAACGGCCCGCTCGCAGTGCGCGCCATCCGGCGCTCGGCACGCGCTTGCCTCGGCAAACCGGAGGCCGAGGCGCTGGCGCTCGAACACGAGATTTCGGCACCGGTGTTTCTGACTGAGGACGCTCGCGAGGGACCGCGCGCTTTCATGGAAAAACGCGCGCCTGTCTATCACGGACGATAGGGCGCGCGGAGTGGCGGTCAGCGGTCGCCCCGGTGGGTGACCCCTGCTGCGGCGAGCTCATCCAGTCGCGCTTGCGGATAGCCGAGCAGTTCACCCAGCACCCGCGCATTGTGCTCACCGAGGATGGGCGCAACCAGCGTCGGGACTTCGGGCTGTTCCGAGAACTTGAGTGGGAAGCCGGGCATCACGAAGTCACCCAGGAAAGGGTCCTGCACGGTGCGTAGCGTGCCACGTTCCTCGAAATAGGGATGTTTGGGCGCATCGAACGGGCTAATTACCGGCGCACAGGGCACGCGGAATTCCTCCAGCCGGGCGAGCGCCGCGGCATCACTCTCGAAAGTGGCCAGCCAGGCTTCAATCTGCGGATTGAGTTCATCCTGGTTTGCCGCGCGCGGGCCAGGCTCGGCAAAGCGGGGGTCGTGTTCGAGATCAGGGCGATTCATGGCCTGGCACAGGTTAGGCCATTGCAGCTGCAAGGCCATGATGACCAGATAGCCTTCCGGGCCCTTGAAGACTCCGATAGGGGCAACCAGTTCATGATTGGAGCCCATGCGCCCCGGCTGCCAGCCATTGCCGAGCGAAATCGCCTGTACGTTGACCTCGTGCATGTGGAACAGCGCGTCGACCATGGAGATATCGAGGTATTGTCCACGTCCGGTGCGCTCGCGATGGAAGAGGGCATAACCGATGGCCGAGAAGGCATGCACACCCGAGCCGACATCGGCCATGCCGACGCCCACGGGATGCGGTTTGCCATCGCGCGGGCCCGTCACGTGCATGAAGCCGGCATAGGCTTGCGCGATCCAGTCATAGCCGGTGCGGTGCGCCAGCGGCCCGCTGCGCCCGAAAGCCGAGATGGAAGCCATGACAATGCGCGGGTTCAATGCCGCGGCGCCCGCGTAGTCGAGACCACGCCTTGCCATCACCCCGGGGCCATAGTTTTCCACCAGGACATCGCACTGCCGTACGAGATCGCGAAGAATGTCGAGCGACTCCGCCTTGGAGAGATCGAGGCACAGGCTCTGTTTGCCACGGTTCTGCTGCACGAAATAGCCGCTGCGCCGATCCTTCATGAAAGGCAGACCCCGTGCAGGATCGCCCCCGGGGGCGTGCTCCACCTTGATGACTTCTGCGCCCATCTCGGCCATGAGCCGTGTCACCGTGGGGCCCGCAAGGTACTGTGTGAAGTCGAGTACCCGAATACCGTCGAGAATCATCATTGCGCGTGTCCTTGGTCTGGTGCGGCGGAATTCACGAACACTGGCCGGACGCTTCTCCTTGGTCAAGAGGCAAGGGATCACGCACTTGCGCCTGACCTTCCAGGGGCTCAGCATTGCTCACCATGAATACGCCAAGCCTCGTCACGCCCAGCGCCCGTCGTTACGTCCTCGGGATTCTGGTGGTCGTCTACACCTTCAATTTCATCGACCGACAAATCCTGTCCATCCTCATGCAGGACATCAAGGAAGAGCTCGGGCTTTCCGACAGTGCACTCGGCCTGCTCTCGGGCTTCGCCTTCGCCATGTTCTACGCAACGCTCGGTATTCCGATCGCCAGACTCGCTGATCGTGGCAACCGGCGGAACATCATCGCGCTCTGTCTCGCCTTGTGGAGCGGCATGACAGCGTTGTCCGGGCTGGTTTCAAACTTCTGGCAACTGCTGGCTGCACGTGTGGGCGTAGGGATCGGGGAGGCTGGGTGCACGCCGCCAGCGAATGCCCTGCTGAGTGATTACTACCCGCCCGAACAGCGGGCCACCGCTTTTGGCATCTACGCCATGGGCATCCCCTTCGGAATCCTTTTTGGCTTTCTTGCCGGCGGCTGGATCAACGAATATTTTGGCTGGCGCTGGGCCTTTTGCGTGGTCGGCGTGCCGGGGCTGATGCTCGCGCTACTCGTCAGGTTGACCGTGCGGGAGCCTGCCCGGGGTGAACTGGAGCAGCGTCAAGCGAACACGTCCCAGCCGGGGCTCGCGGAAACGCTGCGCCATCTGATGCGCAAACGTGCTTTCGTGCATCTGGCGCTCGGTGGTGGACTCACGGCGTTTGTCGGCTATTCCTGGATCATCTGGATGCCCGCGTTCCTCATCCGCTCGCACGGCATGAGTTCAGGGGCCGTTGGCACTGCGCTTGGTCTCATCATCGGCATCGCCGGCGCCGTTGGCATTGCGCTGGGCGGCTATCTCGCAGATCGCTTTTCCCGCCGCGATCGCCGCTGGGCCTTGTGGTTGGTGTGCGTCGCCATCCTCATCAACGTGCCCTTCGCCTTCGGCGTGTTCCTGAGCGAGGATCCGGACCATGCCCTGTGGTTCATGGTAGTGCCTTTCCTCCTGGGTAATTTCTGGCAGGGCACCTCGTTTGCCCAAACCCAAGGCCTCGCGGGCCTGCGCATGCGGGCAGTGGCAGCTGCGGTGCTCCTGTTCATCGTCAACATCATCGGGCTGGGCGCAGGGCCTCAGTTTGTCGGCATCGCGAGCGACCTCCTGCAGGCCAGTCAGGGTCAGGAGTCACTGCGCTATGCCTTGCTGCTCTGCTCCCTGTTCAATCTGTGGGCGGCGGTGCATTTTTTCATCGCCGGCCGGATATTGCCTACCGAGCTGGATGCCCAGGCAGCCGAAGAAGCCTTGGCCGCACGCTAGGTGTGAATGGCTGCGTCAGTCGGCAACACCTTTAGGGGCGCGCTGCTGCATGAAGCCGAACAGATAGCCTGCCACCCGCCGCATCTGGATCTCCTCCGCGCCTTCGGTGATGCGATAGCGCCGGTGATGCCGATAGATGTGCTCGAAGGGTTTGTGGCGTGAATAACCCATGCCGCCGTGAACCTGCATCGCCCGATCGGCGGCTTCGCAGCACAGGCGATTAGCCCAGAAATTGCACATTGAGACCTTGTCCGACACCGTGAAGGCACCGTAGGTGTCCATCATCCAGGCAGTCTTGTGGATGAGCGCGCGCAACATTTCGCATTGGGTGTGGAGTTCGACCAATGGAAACTGGATGCCCTGGTTACTGGCCAGCGCCTTGCCGAAGGTCTTGCGGGTACGGGCGTGGGCCACCGCCTCGTTGATGCAGTACTGCGCGGCGCCCAGGCTGGAGGCTGCCTGGCGGATGCGGTTCTCGTTGAAGAAGTGCTGCACTACCTGCAAGCCGCGTCCCTCTCCGCCAAAGACGGCACTGTGCGGCACGCTTACATCCGTGAGACTCACTCGGCCATGGTCGGTGGGCATGTTGAAGGTCCAGAGCATCTCCTCCACGCGGAAACCGGTGGCATCTGTCGGCACGAGGAAAGCCGTGATCCCGGTGGCATCGCCCGGCTGGCCGCTGGTCCGGGCAAAGATAAGATCCGCCTCCGCACTGTGGATACCGGTGTTCCAGGTCTTTTCACCGTTGATGACCCATTCGTCACCCTTGCGGACGGCGATGCTTTCCATGTGCGTTGCGTCCGAGCCGTGTGTGGGCTCGGTGATGCCGAAGCCGAGAATCTTCTCGCCGGAAGCCAGCGCCTCGGCCCAGGTGGCTTTCTGCGCATCGCTGCCATATTCCAGCATCAGCAGGAAGCTGATGTTGTTGCCGACGATGGCGTGTTCATTCTGGAGATCGCAGTGCAGTCCCAGGCCCTTGGCGGCCAGGTGTTCCCTGATCACCGCCATTCCGAGGTTGTTGCCATCGCGACCACCCCAGGCCTTGGGGAAAGGATAGCGATAGTGTCCGGCGCGATCGGCGCGACGACGGGCTTCGGCCAGCAGGGCCTCCCAATCCGGATGAGGAAGTCCTTCGTGCTCCCAGTCCGTGCGCGCATACTCCCTGCGATGGTCGAAGAAACGGCGGTTGTCATCCGTTTCTTCGAGTGGCGTGATCTCGCGGGTGATGAAGTCATCAAGTTCGGCCAGGTAGGCGCTCAGTTCGGGCGGCAATTCATGATTCATAGAGACTCTCCAGCTCGGCGGAACAGCGCGTGGGTGGTGCGCGGCTGTGGTTATAATCGAAACACCCAGGCCAGAGCGAGGAGCACATCATGAGCAATGTTTACGGGGAAGAGCATCGTAAGCTCCAGGAGCAGTTTTCCACGCGCAAGCTGGCAGACCGCCTCGAGGAAACCATCATCAAGACCGAAGTGGATGAAATGGACAGGGGCTTCATCGAATCCCGGGACTACTTCTTCCTCTCCACCGTTGATCAGAACGGTCATCCCACGGTCTCCTACAAGGGGGGAGATCCCGGATTTGTCCGGGTGGTGGATCCATGCACCGTCGCCTTCCCAAGCTATGACGGCAACGGCATGTTCTTCTCCATGGGCAACATCGCCGCCAATCCCAAGGTCGGCATTCTTTTCATCGACTTTGAAAACCCCAACCGTCTGCGCCTGCATGGCGAAGCCAGTGTGTCCGCCAACGACCCGCTGCTGGCGAGCTATCAGGAAGCCGAACTCATCGTGCGCATCAAGGTGAGCAAGATCTGGGTGAATTGCCCGCGCTACATCCCGCAGATGAAGCGGATCAAACCCTCGGCCAATGTGCCGCGCACTGCCTGCGAAACCCCGCTTGCCACCTGGAAGCGCATCGATTTCGTGCAGGATGTACTGCCCCCCAAGGACGTCGGGCGTCCGGAGAAGGCGGGTGGTGTGATCACCATCGAAGAGTACATCGCCAAGGTCATGCAAGGCGATACATGATCCCGGAACTGGCGCGTCGTCATCTCTGCGCTCTGCTGCTGCTCGCGTTCGGCTTCGTGCCGAGCGGCGCGAGCGCCGCGCCAGAGGTGGCAGACGTGATCCGGATCTGTGAGGCTGCCCTGGCGGGCGATTACAATGACGAACAGGCGGCCGCTTGTGACTGGTTTGTGCGTCCCTGTGGTGCCTGCGGCGTTGAAGCACCGCCGCTATGGTGTATCCCTCATGACGTCTCACGCCGGGCAGTCGCGGAATATGTGGTGACAGGGCTCGCGACACTCGCGCCAGAGGCCCCAACTTCTTTGGCAGACGCAGTGGACGCGTTGCTCGGGCAGCGCTACCCGTGTCAGGAAAAACTCCTCAATCCGGCAGCGGTGGGCGGAAAAAAATGAATTCGGAAAAAGTTGTCTTTGCCTTTTTCGTGCTGCTGGCGGCAGCGCTCAACCTTGGTTTCGTCTGGGGCACGATTGACGATCCCGGCCATCACCCGGCGTTTGAGCTCTTCGCCGCACTGGTTATCAATCTGATTGCAACCGTACTCAAGCTCGGTGACAGATCACATCTTGGCTCCGTGCTGTTGGCAACCAGCCTAGTCGCGGACGTTCTACTCGTCGCAGCTGCTGTGTACTGGGGGATTCAGAGCCAGGTCTACGGGCTTGGCGCAGAGCCCGCTACCATCGCCAAGGTAGTGTCCGTGGCGGCGGGCGCGCTGTTCGCGAACATCGCCTCGACCGTGCTGCTTGTCATCGAGACTGCCAGCGTCCGTCGCTGAACCCGCCCAGGCAGCTCCGGCGTGAATCCGGTTTTCTTCATCATCCTGCGGCGTATGCGCACGCCGCTCTTGCTGTTGATTTCTGCTTACGCCATCGCCATCGCCGGACTGGTCATCATCCCGGGCGTTGATGATCGGGGTAACCCTTGGCAATTCGATTTCCTGCACGCGTTCTATTTCATCAGCTATACCGCTTCGACGATCGGTTTCGGCGAGGTCCCTTACCCGTTCACGCCGGGCCAGCGACTATGGGTTTCGCTGTCGATTTACCTGACCGTGCTGGCCTGGCTTTACGCCTTCGGAAACATCCTGACTCTGCTGCAGGACGCAGCGTTCCAGCGCGCCATGGCACTGCAACGCTTCAGGCGTCAGGTCCGGCGTCGTACCGAACCGTTCTATCTCATCTGCGGGTACGGCGAGACCGGCATGATGATCGCGCACCTGCTGGCGAGTTATCGCATCGGCGCGGTGGTGCTCGACAACGATTCGGACGCCATCACGGCCGTCGGTATGGAGACCCAGCTCGGTGATGTGCCGGCGCTGACCGCTGACGCGCGCGATCCCGCACAACTTGCAGAGGCCGGGCTGCACCATCCGCTGTGCCTCGGCGTCGTGACGGTGACCGGTGATGATGAGGTGAATGTGGATGTGGCGCTTGCCACTTTCCTGTTGAACCCTCGCTTGAGGATCCTGTGCCAGGCCCAAACGGATATTGCTGCCTTCAAGCTGCCCGCCAGCCATGGCATGTGCGTGATCGACCCCTTCAATACCTTCGGTGCGTCTCTTGCGCTGGCGATCCATCAGCCGAGCACGTATCGCTTGCTGCGGATTCTCGGCAATCTGCCGGGCGAGCCCTTCCCACCCATGATCACGCCTCCCAAGGGACAGTGGATTCTGTGTGGTTACGGACGGTTCGGCCGCGCGATGGAGCGCCACTTGCGGGGACAGGGCGTGACACTTGGGGTCATCGAGAGCAGCGAATCTGTTTCGAGGCCCATGGCCGTTGTCGGTTCAGGGACTGATATCACTTCCCTTGCAGCGGCGGACATCAACGAAGCCTCGGGCATCATCGCCGGCACGGATTCTGATATCTCCAACCTCGGCATTCTGCTCAATGCCCGGGAACTGAATCCCTCCGTGTTCACGGTGCTCCGGCAGAACCTCGATCTCAACACCCCCCTGGTAGCCGCCGCAAAGCCAGGTCTGGTGATGGAAACCAGCCGTATCGTCGTTGACCAGATTGTGGTGGAGTTGATCAATCCGCTTCTGCGGAAATTTCTCCTGCTCGCGCGGGATCAGTCCGTAGTCTGGGCGGAGGCTTTGATCGCGCGGCTGCTGGAATTCGATGCCGAGGCAACCCCCGAATCATTCGTGGTGCCCATCACCAAGGTGGATGCACCCGCCCTGCACGCGCATCTGGCGGCCGGTCGGCGATGCATGCTCGACAATCTGCTGCGGGATCCGGCCAGCCGCGAGGAAAGATTGCCCTGCGTGGGGTTGCTGGCCGAGTATGCCGGAGAGATCACGCTGCTGCCGGGGCCGACCCATGCGCTCAGAGCCGGGGAGCAACTGCTTTTTGCGGGCGGCAGCCAGGCGGCGAGGCGGATGCAGCCCAGCCTGTTCGATGAACGCGCGCTGCATTACGTGGTGACTGGCGAGGATTTGCCCTCGTCCCGGGTCGGGCAGTGGCTGCGACGGCGTCTGCACGGCGCACCGCCCGCGACCTGAGACCGTACATGGCCGCGACCGGGCGTCTGCTGCCCGGCTATTCTTTTGACACTCTCTTCCGGAGGCACTGATGATGAATCTCCCCACTCCCCTGGTTTCCACCGAATGGCTTGCGCAGCATCTTCAAGCCCCTGAACTTCGAATCTTCGATGCTACGGTCTTTCTTCACATCAATGCACAAGGCCCTGGATACATCCCGGAGAGCGGGCGGGCGAAATGGGCCGAAGACCACATCCCGGGTGCGTCTTTCATCGATCTGCTGGATGCCTTTTCCGACGCCGCAGCCCCCGTGCGATTCACCATGCCGGATGCCGCAACGTTTGCGCGACTGGCAGGGCCTGCCGGCATCGGAGATGACAGTTACGTCGTGGTGTACAGCGCCGGAAGCATGATGTGGTCCACGCGTTTCTGGTGGATGCTGCGGTCCATGGGCTTCGACCGGGCGGCGGTTCTGGACGGCGGTTGGGAAAAATGGGCGGCGGAGGGCCGACCGACCAGCCGTGATTCTGTTCGGCCACCTGCCGCCAACTTCACGGCCAAGCCTCGGCCAGGACTCTGGGCCAACAAGAGCGACATGCTCGCGGCCATCCAAGACGGAACTGTTTGCACGATCAATGCCCTGTCACCTGAGGTCTACACCGGGAGCAAGAACATGTACGGCCGCGCCGGACACATTCCCGGGAGCCACAACGTGTTCTACAACTCGTTGCTGGAAATCCCTCCGGGGACCTATCTGTCTGCAGACCAGCTCGAGCAACGTTTCAAACCAACAGGAGCCCTCGACAAGTCACGGGTGATTGCCTACTGCGGAGGCGGCATCTCGGCCACCATGGATGCCTTGGCATTGACCCTGCTCGGTCATCCGGGTGTCAGTGTCTATGACGGGTCGATGATGGAGTGGGTAGCTGACCCGGCCTTGCCACTCGCGCTGGGCGAACAACCCTGAGAAGGAGACTGCAGCCTCAGCCGACCAGGTTCTCGTCCAGACCCTGGCGCAGGGCGAAGCGCACCAAATCGGCGGTGGTGGAGAGTGCGAGCTTCTGCAGAAGTCGGGTGCGGTGGGTGCTCACGGTTTTCACGCTGAGATTGAGCTCATTTGCGATTTGGGTCGAGCCCTTGCCGATGACGATCATCTGGAAGATCTGATATTCCCGATCGGACAGGTCTTCCAGACTGGCCTCTTCCCGTTTGCGATTGACTGCATCCTTGAGTAAAGCGCCCACGCTGGGCGTGATATAGGTGCCGCCGCCGGCCAGTGCACGGACCGCTGCGATCACCTCATCCGGATCCGCTCCCTTGTGCAGATAGCCGGCTGCTCCGGCGCGCAGCGTGCGGACCGCGTAGTTTTCCTCGGGGAAGCGGGTGTAAAGGAGCACGGGCAGGCGCGGGTGCGCGGCGACCACCTCCCGCAGCACCTCGATGCCGTGCTTGCCGGGCATCGAGATATCGAGGATCGCGACATCAAAGGACGCGCGCGCCAAGACCTGCACTGCCTCTTCCCCGTTCTTGGCGGAGTCTGGGATGACGATATCCTGGGTATCAGCAAAGACGTGCGCTAGTCCGGCCTGGACCAAGGGATGATCGTCAATGACGATGACTTTGATCATGGGGCCTCTCCTCGAAGACTGCAGTGCCCGCGGCTCCGCCGCGCGGCAGGGTGAAGGTGATACGGGTTCCGCGGGGTGTTTCAGGCTGGATGTCGAGGCTGCCGCCCAGCTGAGACACCCGAGCGCTCATGCCACGAATGCCGTAGGCGTCCGCCGCACCCAGGAGTGCGGGATCAACACCCTTTCCATCATCAACCACATGCAGGGCGCAGCGCACCTTGCCCAGCACAAGTTCCACCCGAACCTGGGTGGCCGCGGCATGCTTGGCGACGTTGGTCAGGCTTTCTTGCAGGCAACGGAACAGCGTGATTGCGAGCTGCTCGGGAACATGCTGGCTCTCCGCCGGCAAACGATGCGAGCACTTGATGCCTGTGCGCTGCTCGAACTCCTTGACGTACCACGCCAGGGTGGCAGAGAGGCCAAGGAGGTTGAGCATCTGGGGGTGCAAACCGTTGACGATGTCATCCAGCGCATGGCCCGCATTTGAAATCATCTCCTTGGTGCTCGCGAGCAAGTCGCGCACCGCAGGTGACGCCTCCGCAAGCTGGTTGGCCAGGCGATAGAGGCTGATGTTGGCGGCCGTGAAGACCGCACCAAACTCGTCGTGGATTTCCCGCGCAATGCGCCGTCGTTCAGTCTCTTGCACGTTTTGCAGATGCTGCATCAGGTCTTTCAGCTCATCGCGTGAGGCGGCGAGCTCGGAGCGGATGCGTTCGCTTTCCGTGATATCGCGGCAGACCCCGGTCATCACGCGGTGCTCGCCCGAATCGTTCTGCATCTCACCCATGGTGTGGATGAGTCTCACCGAGCCATCAGTGCGCACGACCCTGAAGATGAAGTCATAGGGTCGGCTGTGTTCGATGGTGGCCTGGACTGCTCTGCCCCATGAGGCCCGATCATCCGGATGCACCAGGGACAAAATATCCTCCAGTGACATGTGTGTGGGGGCACCGCTCTCCATGCCGATGATTCGCTGTGCCTCATCGGAGACCGTGATAGCGCCCGTGTCGGGCTCCCATTCCCAGCTGCCGACTTGCGCCACGCGCTGCGCAAACTTGAAATTGGCTTCACTTCGGCGCAAGGCCAGTTCGGTGCGCTTGCGTTCGGTGATGTCGAAGTTGGTGCCCGTCATGACGAGGGGCGCGCCATCCGTATCGTAGTGCGTGACTACGCCCTCGATGTGCACATGCCGTTCATCGCCGGATGGGCGGATAACGCGCATCTCATCCCGGAAATTGGTGCCCTGATGCGCGGCCGCGCTGAGCGTACGTCGAACGCGCGCGATATCGGCCGGGTGGATGTTCTTTTCGATGTAAATGTAATTCGGGGTAAAGGTCGCCGGATCCACGCCCCAGATGCGGTAGCTTTCCTCGGACCACACCACTTCGTTGGTCTGGAGGTTCCATTCCCAGCTGCCGAGATGCGCTATGGCTTGGGCGGCGGCCAGTCGTGATTCACTCTGGCGCAGGGCTTCCTCTACCTGTCGCCGCGCCGAGATATCGCGCCCAATCCCGAGCACGCCAATGATTCGGCCCGAGATATCACGCACCGGGCACTTGAGGGTCTGGAAACGTGACAGGTCGGTGGGGCCGTGTATGCCCTCGGGTTCGTAAGTGAGGCTCAGGCCGGTTTCGAGCACCAGGCGGTCCGTTCCCGCTGCGTCACGGACATGTCTTTCGTTCGAGATGAAGTCCGTATCCCGAGCACCGATCAATGACTCCACCGGGAGGCCGAAATAACGCCCGAAGGCCGCGTTGACCATGAGGTAGCGGCCAGTGTCATCCTTGATGAAAACCAGATCCTCGGTTCCCTCGAGAACGCGGGCCACCTCCCCGAAGTTACCCTCGAGGGTGAAATGCCCAGATCGATCGAGCAACGCCGAGAGACTTTTCAGCGAGATTTCTGGGGGTTGATCCATGGCCTGATGGTAGGCCGGAAGAGGCGGCTCCCACCATAGGAAGTTTCCGAAGAAACCGAGGGGGCAAGCCCCCCCGGTTCAAGACGGCAGGGCCTCAGGCTGCGGCGCGGCGCTTGGCGTGCCCCTGCTGCATGCGGCGAAGTTCCTCCCACCCGAGGTAGGTGGTGAAACCCTTGTCGTCGAAGAACAGCACCGGGCCATCGCAGACGAAGAGATACTCGGTGTCTTCCAGCGCAGTCGTGGCACCGTGGATCATTCCGTTGGGCTCGTAGACGTAGTCACCCGCAGACAGGGTGCCGTCCCTTACCTGCAGCTTGCCTTTCAGGATGAAGGTGTGGGATGCACTCAGATGCTTGTGCTGGGGCGCTACGAACCCCTTCAGCCAGCGGAAGTGGACGGCCCAGCGGCCGCTCTCCGCGCCGGTGTAGAGCACCCGCACGAACGCCCGCTCGGGGTCCATGGGCTGCGGGATCCAGTCGTCTTCACTGGCCGGCACCAGAGTGTCCATGAGTTCCGGATTGATAGGGGAGATGTTCTGCGGCAAAGCCATGATGATCTCCTCAACCCACCGCGCGCAGGAAAGCCGGCGCCATGTCGTCCTCGACCTCGAAGGCAGGGCGTGCACCCAGCTTCTTCAGTTCCGGCATCACTTCCTTGGCGAAGAGGCTAATGTTGGAGCGCGACTGCTCCAGCGACATGCCGGAATAGCCGAAGACACCGGTGAAGCCGCAGGCATCAGTGCGACCCTGGATGTCCTTGAGCTTTTCATAACACTGCTCCGGGGTACCCCAGACCTGCAGGTTCATGAAGAATTCCGCCATGCCATCCACACCCATGGTGTCGATGGTCTGGTTGAGCGCGGAGTAATACTCATAGCCCTTGGTGGTGGCGAAGTGGTTGCTGTGCATCTCGTAGTGCTGGACCACCGAGCGCCAGTAACCGGAGATGTACTTGCGGGCCAGCTCCTCGGCGCGGCCGGCATCCTTGTCGCACATCACCCAGCCCGCCACGATGGGATTGGGCGCGGCGCGGCCGTGCACGGTCTTGAACAGCTCGTTGTACTCGCGCAGTTCCTGCGCGTGCTGCTCCCACGGCTTCTGCGGGATCACCAGCAGGCCCACGCCCAGCTTGGCCATGATCTGGGAGGATTCCGCCGAGACTGCTGCGGCATAGGTACGGTTGCGGAAGGACTTGAAGGGCTCGGGACGGATGCGCGCGCGCGGCTGCTTGATGTGCTTGCCGTCATATTCGCAGTAGCCCTGCTCGAGGCCCTGCAGGACCATCTCGGCGCTTTCCACGAAGCGCTCGCGGGAATCCCCCATGTTGAGCCTGAAGCCTTCGAACTCTACGCGGGCAAGCCCGCGGCCGATGCCGAACAGTGCACGCCCGTCGCTCATGCAATCGAGCATGGACATCTTTTCGGCCACGCGCATCGGGTCGTTCCACGGCAATACCACAACCATGGTCCCCAGCTTGACCTTGCGGCAGGCACCGCCGATGAAGGACAGGAAATCCACCACATCGGGCATCATGGTGTAGTCGGTGAAGTGGTGCTCGATGCCCCATACGGAATCGAAGCCCAGGCCTTCGGCCATCAACGCAATCTTCATGTCCTTCTGGTAGACGGAATAATCGCTGGTGCCCTGGGCGCGGTCCGGGTTCTGGAAGATGGCTGCCATACCTACGTGCATTGTCGACCTCCTCGCTGTGCGGGTGTTTCCCCGCCTGTTTGTTGCTTTCCTTGACGCCTGTCTGGAACAGGGTTGCAGCCAGTGTAGCTGCAAGCCGCGTCAATCCTCCACCGCGCCGTCGGCCATGAACCGCTCCAGCACATTGCGGGTGATGCGCGAGATATCCGCGTTGACCGGCAGCGCCTGGCCCCAGGCAATCGAGCCAGTGGCGAACACGGCACCGTGGCCGGTGGTGGTGAACAGGGTCACATCGCCGCGCACCTGGAAATCCTGGGTGCCGGCGAGGCCCGGATAATTGAACATGATTTCCTCGCTCACGTGCGGATAGTGATCCGAGTGCTGGCCCTCCGAGGCCGCCAGCAACCAGGTGTGCGGCGGGGTGCCCCAGGCTCGGTCATAGCGGTCAAGCTCCAGACCGGATGCGCCATTGAGGCCGAGTCCGGTATCTCCGAAAACCTCGTTCTGCACCCCGCGCATGACCCAGGCCACGGCGGAATCGAGAGCATCAGGCAGCGTGCGGTAGGGTTTGCTTTCGTCCATGCCCTCTGAGGTGAAGCCCACGCCCATGATCTTCTGCGGCGGCCGGCCCCTGTTACGCCAGATGCCGCCTTTCTCCCCGGTGGTAGCCATGTAGTACTCGCCGGGCGCGGCCTGCCAGGCGCGGGAGCCGGAGTCCAGTTTGCGAATCTCCATGCACCAGGGACTGTCATCCCGGAAGGCGACGACCCAGTAGTAGCCATTCGCACCCAGATACATCACACGCCCACCCTCGGCGAGGTAATCCTCGGTCGCGTCCATCATGCGTTCCGAGTAGTACTCCGAGTGGGTGCCGTTGAGCACCACCTTGTAGGGTGAAAGTGCCGCCTTGCCTTCACGATGCAGATCTTCATCGGTGAGCAGATCCCAGGCGATGCCGCTCTGTTCCAGCCACCAGATGATCGACATGTCTGCTGCGAACTGCCAAGGCACGCCGGTGGAAGCCATGCGGTGCCTGGGCCGCAAGCCCATCACGGGCCGGTGGTACGACACATAACATACGCCTGCACCGTCGTTGTGATGGTCGTAACTCGAACGTCCCCATTCAGGATGTTCGGCCAGCAGATAGTCCACATCCTGCAAGACCAGCGGATGGGCGGTCAGAACCTCCACCGCGGGCGCCTCGATGACGAAGCGCTCGTTGGCGTAAGCGAGATAGCTGGCAGTCGGCATGAGCATGGCGACCTTGGCCGAGGGTTTGGCCGGTCGCACGAAGAAAGTGAGGTGATCTTCCTGACCATTCCCGCGCAGACGCGCGGCATAGACGCCACTCGGCAGATCTCCCGGCAGGGTCCAGGAGAGGGCAGGTTGCCAGTGGCAGTCGATGATCGCGTCATCGTTGAAGTAGATGCCGCCGTACTGCGCGGGCGCGAGGCGGAAGCAGTCGTCCCGACCCTGCCAGTTGTAACCGGTCATGGCGCGAACCGGGCGGTTGTGGCCCTCACCGTGCAGCCCCAGGGGACCAACATCCACCAGCCTGTCCCCGATTCCCTTATCCGTATAGCCGGCTGTGGTGTCCCAGCGCGCCACGCAGCCATCCGTCGGCGGCTCGCCGCCGGCGCGCAGACCATCAAGCTCGGCGCGACTGAGCACCCGGCGCTGGAATCCGGCGCGATCAATCTTGCCGTTGTACAGCGCAGTCACACAGGACCCGTGCTTGCCGTGGCCATGGACGCCGGCGAAAAGCAGGGATTCGCCAGCAGGGGCGGGAGCGACCGAGATACGGGTCGCCAGATGGCAATCGTAGGTCAGCGGGACGATGCGCGAGAGCAGACTGTTCCAGGCATTGATGACCGGCTCCTGGTAGAGAATGATCGTGTGGGTGCTGGCGTCATAGCTGGCCGCGACGAAATACCAGACCTTGGCTACCAGGGGTGTGGTCGCCGCCACTTCGGTCTGCTCTGCGCCATTGCCCAGCCTGAGCGACAGGCGTCCGTAGGGATTGATACCGAGCGCGAAGCCGAGGCCGGCCTCCCCGGGTGCCTTACCGTCCACCCATTGCGAGATGAGGCCTTGCCGCCCCTGTCCCGGGGTAGTGGGCCAGATGAAGGCATGCACGGTGAATCCCGCACTGGGCGCAAAGTCGTTGCGTGGATCGGCTACCTCGATATAGCTGCCCGCCTGGGTGAACTGGTGGGTGACAGGAATTTGCCCGTTGCAGCTGGCAGAGATTTCCTTTTCCACAAAACCTGGTCCGCGTGGATTCTCGTCGCCGTGGAGCAGGCGGACGATGTGCAGATCGACAGCATCCACGCCTTCACCGCTGATCATGAATGTTTGTGTCTCACCAGCCTTGAGGCTGAGCTTGTCGCAATAACCGGTCACATAAGGCATGGGCATCTCACTTCTCCCCATCGGCCAGAAGATCTGCCACATGGCGCAGGAACACCGCGTGATAGGCAGTCATTTCATCGTCGAAAACCACTTCATCCACGGGCTGCGGAGGTTGTCCTGGGGTAATCGGCATACGGATGACCTGCCAGGTGCGCATCGGCACCCGCGAATAGAGCGCGTAGGTGGGTGGACGACTGAAGAAGTTCTTGACTCGCTGCAACGCATCCGAGCCCTGTCCCAGCGGCTTGCGACGATGCTCTTCTATGAGCGCGCCGGTGATGAGCCCCTTGATCTCGGCCCGTTTGGCCTCGTTGAATCGCGCATAGACGAGATGCTGCTTGTCCGGTGTCTTCACCGCTCCTCCCATGATGTCGCCCCTCAGGTGTGCGCGGGATGCGCCGTGTATATGTGCCACGGCCACAAGGGAGTGAGCAAGCGCCACACCAGCGCTAACATGTCGGAAGCCACCCAACTCGATTCACTGCACTGCAGCAGTATATTTTCGTACGGAGCCAGACATGCACGAACAGGTTCAGCAGTATTACGGCGAAGCCCTGCAATCCAGCGCCGATCTGAAGACCAGTGCCTGCTGTGATGTAAGCAGCCTGCCCGCTTGGTTCAAGCCTCTGCTGACCGGCATTCATCCGGAAGTGCTGGCCCGCTACTACGGCTGCGGACTGGTCTGCCCACCGCTGCTGGAGGGATGCCGTGTGCTCGACCTCGGTTGCGGCAGCGGCAGGGATGTTTATGCGCTGGCGCAGCTGGTAGGCGCACAAGGCGAAGTGGTGGGCGTGGACATGACCGACGCCCAGCTCGCGGTGGCGGAGCGTCATCGCGCCTGGCATGCCGAGCGTTTCGGTTTTGACAACGTCAGTTTTCTGCGCGGTTACATCGAGCGTCTGGACGAGCTGCCACTGGAAGCCGGCAGCTTCGATGTGATCGTGTCGAACTGCGTGGTCAATCTCTCGCCCGACAAGGATGCCGTGCTGTCCGGCATCAAGCGCTTGCTGAGGCCGGGCGGCGAATTTCATTTTTCCGATGTGTACGCCGATCGCCGTGTGCCGGCAGCAGTGCGCGAAGATCCGGTGCTTTATGGAGAGTGTCTCGGGGGGGCGCTCTACTGGAACGATTTTCTGCGCCTCGCGCATCAGCACGGCTTTGCCGACCCGCGTCTGCTCGAAGATCGGCCACTTGCGATCACAGCGCCCGAGCTTGCAGTGCGACTTGGCAACCTGCGTTTTTTTTCCGCGACCTACCGGCTGTTCAATCTGGATGACTTGGAAACTGCTTGTGAGGACTACGGCCAGGCCGTGATCTACCGGGGCACCGTGCCGGGACATCCGGCCCGCTTCACGCTGGACGCGCACCATGGGATCGAGACCGGCAAAGTCTTCCCGGTGTGCGGTAACACCTGGCGCATGCTGGCGGACACCCGTTTTGCCCCCCACTTCGACTTCATCGGCGACTTTTCCTGCCACTATGGGATTTTCGCGGGCTGCGGAACGAATCTGCCGTTCCGGGAAGGCGGGGATTCCGTGTCTGCAGGCACGGGAGCCTGTTGCTAGGCACGGGATGAGATTACACTGCGCGGCCATCCGCCTTGCGCCATCACATGCCAGATACCGATCTCTCGTTCGCCAGCTTCGCTTTCCCGCCCGCCCTGCTGACCGCTCTCAATGAGGTCGGCTACGAAACCCCGAGTCCCATCCAGGCTGCCGCCATTCCCATTCTGCTGGAGGGCCGGGACCTCATCGGTCAGGCTCAGACCGGTACCGGCAAGACCGCGGCCTTCGCCTTGCCCATTCTGGCGCGACTCGATTTCAGCCAGCGGGCGCCGCAGGTGCTGGTGCTCACGCCCACACGCGAGCTGGCCATCCAGGTGGCAGAGGCGTTCCAGAGTTATGCGCGGCATTTGCCAGGTTTTCACGTTCTGCCGATCTACGGTGGGCAGAGCATGTACCAGCAACTACGCAGCCTGCAGCGGCCTGTTCACGTGATCGTCGGCACTCCCGGCCGTGTGATGGATCACCTGCGCCGGGAGAGTCTCTCGCTTGCCTCCCTGCGTGCGCTCGTGCTGGATGAAGCGGACGAGATGTTGCGCATGGGCTTCCTCGAGGAAGTCACCTTCATTCTCGAGCACACGCCCGACACTCGGCAGACGGCGCTGTTCTCGGCCACCATGCCAGAGCCCATCCGCCAGGTTGCGCAGCGCTATCTGCGCGAGCCGGCAGAGGTCCGCATCAAGGCCAAGACCAGTACGGTGGAGGCCATTAGGCAGCGCTACTGGCCAGTGGGTGGCCTGCACAAACTGGATGCGCTGACCCGGATCCTGGAAGCGGAAGACATCGATGCCGTGCTCGTGTTCGTGCGCACCAAGACCGCCACCGTCGAAATAGCGGAAAAGCTAGCAGCGCGCGGGCATGCGAGCGCAGCGCTCAACGGAGATCTGAACCAGGCCCAGCGCGAGAAAACCATCGAGCAGCTCAAGAACCGTCAGATTGATGTGCTGATTGCCACGGATGTGGCCGCTCGCGGCCTCGATGTGCCGCGTATCAGCCATGTGGTCAACTACGACATCCCCTACGACATCGAAGGCTATGTCCATCGCATCGGCCGCACCGGCCGCGCGGGACGCACCGGTGAGGCCATCCTCTTCGTGGCCCCGCGCGAAATCCGCATGCTGCGCGCCATCGAACGTGCCACGCGCCAACCCATTGAACCGATGCGCGCACCTACGCGCGCCGCCATTGCCGAAAAGCGCATCGGCCAGTTCAAGCAGACCGTTTCCGACGCCATCGCCAGCGAGGATCTCGAGTTTTTCCGCTCGCTGGTCGATGAAATGGCGGAAGAGCGTGGTGTGGAGTCGCGCGATCTGGCCGCGGCATTGGCGTGGCTGTTGCAGCGTGATCGCCCCCTGCAGGCCGAACCGGGACACGATGAACGGCCCCCACGACCCATGCCCACCGATGAAAACCGTGGTCGCTTCCCACCCCGCGAGCAACGTGAACCTCGCCCACGCCGGGACGCCCAGCCGTATCCTCAGGCAGCGCGAGAAACCGGCACAGAGTCAGTGCGCTACGCCGAGCGCGCGCCAGACACCGCGACTCGCACCCGGGAACGGCCCAAGCTCGCTGCGCACGGTGAGGCGCCGCCACGCCCGCGGGTACCCCGTGAACGGGCGGCCATGGAGCAGGGCAGTGACCGGCCTCCCCGGGAGGAGGTCAGACCCTCGCGCAGTCCTGCGCCGGACATGCGTGCGGAACGCCCGGCCCGGCTGCCGGAGGACGTGGACATGGTGCGTTACCGCCTGGATGTGGGGCATGCACAAGGCGCCACTGCCAAGCACATCGTGGGGGCCATCGCCAATGAGGCGGGCATCGACAGCCAGTACATCGGCAGGATCGACATCTATGACGACTTCAGCACGGTCGATCTGCCGAGCGGGATGCCGCGCGAACTGCTGCAGCACCTGAAGAGAGTCCGCTTCGGCAAGCATCGCTTCAACCTCACCGCCATGAGTCAACCGCAGATCAAGGGCTTGGCCGAGCTGAGCGCGGAGAGCGTCAAGCAACTGCGGGGCTCACCCAAGCCGAGACGCAAGCGCCCCTGAGGCGCACCGCCTGATCTGCTGACTACGACAGAGGCCTCGCAATGGCCGCGCACAAACTGCCCGGCACGGTCTGGGCGCTCGGGTTCGTCTCTCTTTTCATGGATGCATCGTCCGAGCTCGTCCACAGCCTGCTGCCGCTCTACATGGCCTCGGTGTTGGGGGCAAGCATGGCGACCGTCGGCCTCGTCGAGGGGCTCGCTGAGGCGACTGCACAGGTCGTCAAAGTGTTCTCAGGGGCACTGAGTGACTACCTGCAACGGCGCAAGGTGCTCGCCCTGATTGGCTACGGCTTGGCCGCCTTCACTAAACCGGTGTTCCCGCTCGCCCATAACCTCACCTGGGTGGCGGTGGCGCGTTTTCTTGATCGCGTGGGTAAAGGCATCCGGGGGGCGCCGCGAGACGCGCTCATCGCGGAGGTCACACCACCGGAGGTGCGTGGTGCAGCCTTCGGTTTGCGTCAGGCGCTGGATTCGGTGGGCGCATTCCTGGGGCCAATGCTCGCCGTGGGGTTGATGCTGCTGTTCGCCGACAACCTGAGGCTGGTGCTGTGGTTTGCCGTCATTCCGGCGATGCTTTCGGTGGCGGTGCT
>JAURMM010000092.1 GCA_030830685.1 Gammaproteobacteria bacterium
CACAACGAGCTGGCTGCCTTGCTGGGAGTAGGAGCATGAGCACAATCGAAAAAGCTATGCGCAAACTGGGCGGCGGTGCCGACGACGATGGGCGCTCGGGTTCTGAAGAGCCTGTCGCGCAGGCTGCACCGACCGACACGCCCGCGCGCACCGCCGAGTCGCTGGAGGAGATACCGTCACCGCCACTGCAATCCGAGGTTGCAGTCGTGAGTGCAGCACAAAGTCAGTGCGGGGCAGGGGCTGGGTCCAGTCGGGAAGTCACCAGACCGGGGCTCAAGATTGATTTCGCCCGTCTGCGAGACCTCGGGTTTTTGTCGCCCGGCGATCCGACGACGCGTCTGTCGGAGGAATTCCAGGAGATCAAACGCAAGCTCATCGCCAACATGTTGCCCGGCGCGAACCCCGGCAATGCGCCGCCCAATCTCATCATGGTGACCAGTTCTGTTCCCGGGGAAGGCAAGACCTTCACCTCCTTGAATCTTGCCCTGAGTCTCGCGCTAGAAATCGATCGCACCGTACTGGCGGTGGACATCGATATCCTGACGTCTGATCTCAGTCGTCTGTTTGGCGCCTACAATCGCACAGGGCTTTACGATTACCTTGCCCATCCGGATCTGGATGTATCCGATGTGATCATGCGCACTAATGTGCCTTCGTTGACCTTCATTCCTGCCGGTACCATTCGGGAAGGCATCACGGAGCGCCTCGCAAGCCAGGCCATGTTCAACCTGACTCGTGAACTGGCTGCGCGATATCCTGACCGAATCATCATTTTTGACGCGCCACCGGTGCTTGCAACCTCCGGTGCGTCGGCCCTTGCGCCCATGATTGGCCAGGTGGTGCTGGTGGTGGAAGCCTACAGTACGACACAGGAAAACTTGCGTGCATCCCTCAACGCGCTGGAGCGGACCCAGGTGGCCGGGATAGTGCTCAACAAGATCCGTCACCGCGCGGTCGGCCGTGCTTATGGTGGGAACTACGGCTTTGGATACGGAAACGGTTATGGGCAGGCCAGGCCTGAAACAGATCGGCCCGGGGCAAGATAGCTCTCAGGACCATGTCGGGACCCGTCTCCACCTTCGGCCTGCTGTGCTGTTTGCTCATCCTTGCGCTTGGGGATGTGCCGCGTGCGCATGCCGGCGAGTGGCGGTTGCGGCCGAGCTTGGGTGTGACACAACGCTACAGCGACAACGTCAATGCGGCGCCTTCAGGTGCCGAACAGAGCGAATTTATTACGAGCATCAACACCGGTGTCTCACTCGCTGGGCAAGGCGGTCGAGCCAACGTGCGGGCGAACTACAACGCGCAAAGCTATTACTTTCTCGGAAGTGAGCGAGACAATCGAGTGACTCATTTCTTGAGCAGCGGTCTTCAGACTGAAATTATCCGCAATTTGTTTTTCGTGGACGCAAACGCCACCATGGCGCCCACGCTCATCAACAATACGGGTCGGATCACCAATCAGAACTACCTGGGCATCGACCAGAATCGGGCCAACGTACTGAACTACGGTTTTACACCAAGGCTCCAGCATCGCTTCGGATCATGGGCCACAGCGACTGCTTCCGCCAGCTTTCGGGACACCACCGCAAGCCGGGAGGATGACAACGAGGGTCCCAATCTTGCGGGCAGTGGCAACAACAGCAATTACAATGCGCGGCTTGCCAGCGGCAGGCGCTTCACCTCTTTTGACTGGGCGGTCGATTTCTCTGAGCGCAGCTTCACCGCAGACAGCTCCGGAGAGGAGTCGACCTTGCGCAACACCCAGCTCCAATTGGGCTATCGTCCGAATCGCAAGCTTCGCCTGAACAGCAGTGTGGGTGTGGAATCGAATGACTTCGTGGGGAACAGGAGGAACAACAATGGTTCCGGAACCTGGTCCGTAGGCGCCAATTACAACCCCACACCGCGCACCAATCTTGCAGGCTCCTATGGCAGAAGGCCGTTTGGTGAAACCAAGAACTTTGATTTCTCCCATCGCTTCCGGAGGGCCGTGATTAATGGCAGCTATCGGGAAGACTACCGCACAACCTCTGAAATCCTCCAGGAACAGCAGATCTACCGCACGGTGGATGAGTTCGGGCAGCCTTTGGAAGAACTGCTGGATCCCACAGAGCTCGTTGACCCTGAACTGCCGATAAACAACCTGTCGTTGACCGATGACGTCTTCATTTCACGCAATTTTCAGGTGAGCATCGGCTACCGCTACCGGCTTAACAGCTACAGCCTAGGTATCTTTCGTTCGGAGCAGGAATCAAGCCGCACGGAGAACACGGAGGAAGCCCTGGGCACAAACTTCCGATGGTCCAGGCCGATCAGCCCACGCAGTATGGCGAGCCTCAGTATCGTCCGCCAGGAGCGCCGCGGCAGTGCGCGCCGGGGCTCCTTGCAGGCCTTGTTCATTTCTCCACGCTTGACCTACAGGCTTGGTCAGCATGTGAACATGAGCTTTGGCTACTCCTATTCCGAGAACAGCTCGGATACGGGTGAGTTCGATTTTCAGGAAAATTCGGCGGCGGCGACCCTGAGCTACGCCTTCTAAACGGACTGAAAGGCAGCACGCGTGTACGAAGACTTCTACCGCCTCACGGGCAAACCCTTTCAGCTCAATCCTGATCCGTCCTTTTTCTTCCAGAGCGCAGGCCATCAGCGCGCGATGGCTTACCTGCGCTACGGCCTACAGCAAGGTCAGGGATTCATCATCGTCACCGGTGATGTGGGAACCGGCAAGACGATGCTGGTGAACACGCTGTTCGAGGAGCTCGAACGGCAGAATGTGGTGGCAGCGAAGATCGTGTCCTCCAATGTCAGTGAGAACGATCTGCTGCGTCTGGTCTGTGCGGAATTCGATCTACCCTACGAACGGCTCTCCAAGGCCTCGCTTCTCAAGCAGCTTGAAGTGTTTTTCAAAAGCTGTGTGGATGATGGGAAGCGGGTGCTTCTGGTTGTGGATGAGGTACAGAATCTGCCGAGGGGATCGCTGGAGGAGCTCCGCATGCTCTCCAACTTCACCCACAAGGGCAATCCCGTGGTACAGAGCTTTCTGCTGGGGCAGCGGGAGTTTCGTGCCAGCATGCGGGCGCCGGGCCTGGAGCAGCTGCGACAAAGAGTCCTGGCTGCCTACCATCTCAAGCCGCTCTCGCCTGCTGAGACCGAAACCTACATCAAGCATCGGCTGGGCAAGGTCGGCTGGTCACTCGATCCGGAAATAGACAGCGACGTGTTCATGGCGATCTACCAGTTCACCTCGGGCGTTCCTCGCCGCATCAACACCCTCATGGATCGGCTGCTTTTGAACGCTAGCCTCGATGAGGCGCACCGCATCGCGTTCAAGAACCTTCGTCAGATCACTTCCGAGATCAACCATGAGCAGGACCTGGGGAGAGACGAAGAGGATCAGGAGGTCGCCGAGCTGGTCGACTTTCCGCCCCCGGGTCTGGATGAAGCGCCCCCCCCGCAGCGCCTGTACCGGTCGTGGCGAGCCCGACCAAGACTCCCGTTGTTGCCATGAACCAGACCACTGCCCCTCAAGACGAAGCGGCTGCTGCCGAAATAAGGAAACTGGAAGCCAAACTCGCCGCCATGCAACGCGCTTTCGACAATCTTTCGGGCGACATGGCCCGTCAGGGGCTGGACATGGCAGGATCGGGCGGGCGCAGGCCCGAAGGCAACGACAAACATACAGGATGGTGGATCGTGGGTGGCCTGGGAGTGCTTGCACTCCTTGCACTGGTGGTGTTCTTCTTCGCGAACAGCCGCTGAACGCGCGCTCCTGCCTCCACCGCTCCGGGATACCGGGGCTCGGGAGCGGTCACACGGTGGCAAGCAGGAAAACCATGCAACAGCATCAGAACGCCTTCACAGTGGACGTGGAAGACTACTTCCAGGTCTCGGCCCTCGAGCGCCATATCCCGAAGGCGACCTGGACCCAGCAGCAGGGCAGGGTTGAGGAGAATACCGAGCGCCTGCTTGAGTTGCTCGAGCGCCATGCGGTCAAGGCAACCTTCTTCACGCTCGGCTGGATTGCGGAGCGACATCCGCGACTGGTGCGTCAGATAGCGACCCACGGCCACGAAATTGCCAGTCATGGTTACGACCATACCCGTGTCACATACATGGACCCCGTCACGTTCAAGGCGGATATCACCCGCAGTCGGGCCGTGCTGGAGGATGTGACCGGTACCGCGGTGGCGGGCTACCGCGCACCGACCTTCTCTTTCACGCGGCAGAACACCTGGGTCTATCCGCTGCTGGCCGAAAGCGGCTATCGCTACAGCTCCAGTGTGGCCCCCGTGCGCCATGATTTGTATGGAATACCTGATGCTGCGCGCCATGCCTGGCGCGATGAATCAGGCATCACCGAAATACCCATTTCCACCATCAGGGCGGGTGGCCGCAACTTTCCCTGTGGGGGCGGTGGGTTCTTCCGACTCTATCCCTATGCCATGACGCGCTGGTGTGTACGGCGGGTCAATGAGCGGGACGGTCAGCCCTGCATCTTCTACATGCATCCGTGGGAGATGGATGCGGAGCAGCCGCGTCCCCCGGGGCTCGGCCTCAAGACGCGAGTCCGACACTATCTGAACCTGCGCCGCGTGCCCGCCCGGCTGGAGCAACTGCTGCGTGACTTTCGCTGGAATCGCATGGATCAGGTGTTTGCCCTGTGAATGCGCCTCTGGACACCGTGCTCCGACCGGAGACGAGCACCAGCATCTCCATCGTGCTCGCCGATGAGCGTGATCGCGAGCGCTGGAACGCCTATGTAAAGGCACACCCTGAAGGCAGCTTTTTCCATCGCCACGAATGGAGGGAGGTCCTGTCGGAGGCGATTGGTTTCATCCCCCACTACCTGATGGCGCTGCGCGGAGATGAGGTTGTGGGCTTGCTGCCGTTGGTGCGGGTCGAGAGCCGCCTGTTCGGACGGTCCCTGTGTTCTCTGCCTTTTTGTGTTGAGGCGGGTGTGCTGGTGCGCGATCCCTCGGTGAGTGAGATGCTCATTGCAGCGGCCAAGACAGAAGCTGAAGCACAGCAGGTTGCCCATCTCGAATTGCGGCACGCCAGACGCCACACTCATGACCTGCTTTGCAAGGAAAGCCTCTACGTCAATTTTCGCAAGCCGCTACTGCCCACGGTGGAGGAGAATCTTCTCGCCATCCCGCGCAAGCAACGAGCCGTGGTGCGCAAGGGAATCTCGGCCGGCCTGGTGGGCAGAGAAGAGTATGATCTCGGGAATTTTTTCCACATCTATGCCACCAGCGTACGCAACCTCGGCACGCCGGTATTCCCACGTCGGTATTTCTCGAAGTTGCTGAAAGCCTTCGGTTCCGATCTGCGCATCACCACAGTCCAGGCAGAAGGCAGAGCCGTCGCATCGGTCATGTCCTTTCTCCACAAGGGCACGGTGATGCCCTATTACGGGGGCGGGCTGCCGGAGGCGCGCGACTGCAAGGCCTATGATTTCATGTACTGGGAAGTGATGCGCACCGCGTGCGACGCCGGTTTTCAGGCTTTCGACTACGGTCGCAGCAAGGTTGGCACGGGTGCCTTCGCCTTCAAGAAGAACTGGGGTTTTGAGCCCGAGCCGCTGCACTACGAATATCACCTGGTCGCGGCCCGTGAGATGCCGAACCGCAATCCTGCCAACCCGAAGTACGCGCGCGCGATCGAGACCTGGAAGAAATTACCTTTACCGGTGGCAAACCTGCTTGGGGCGTGGGTTTCGCCGTATCTGGCCTGAGGTATGGAAAGCCTGCTCTTCCTCTGCCATCGATTGCCTTATCCGCCTAACAAGGGCGACAAGATCAGATCCTGGCACTTCCTGCAGCATCTCGCGGGACGTCACCGTATTCATCTCGGGACCTTCATCGATGATCCTGACGATGATCAATACCGTGACTTTGTCGCCAGCCATTGCGCGGACCTGTACGCACCGCGTCTGGACCCTCGCCGGCGCAAGCTGGCCAGTCTGCAGGGACTGCTGACCGGTGAGGCCCTGAGCCTGCCTTACTATCGGAATTCCGGGATGCTGGCCTGGGTCAACAAAGTACTGGCAGAAGTCCAACCGCAACGTATCTTCGTTTTTTCTTCTGCCATGGGGCAGTACCTGCCAACGCAACCCGGCCAGGCTCGCACGCTGGTTGATTTCGTGGATGTGGATTCAGAGAAATGGCGGGCCTACGCCGCGAGCACAGCCTGGCCCGCCCGGCTTCTCTACCGCCGCGAGGCCAATCGCCTTCTCGCATGGGAACGTGCCTTGGCCGCACGGGCAGATGCCTGCCTGTTCGTCTCCCGCCAGGAGGCCGAACTTTTCAATTCCCTGCTGCCGCGGCCGCTACCCGGAGTAGCGCACGTCGACAATGGTGTCGACCTCGAGTACTTCAGGCCGGATCCTGCGCTACCGCCGCCTTTTACGGGACAGGCCAAGTCCCTGGTGTTCACCGGAGCGATGGATTACTGGGCCAATGTGGACGCAGTTACCTGGTTTGCCAGCGATGCCTGGCCACGCGTGAAATCCGTGGTGCCCGACGCGGAATTCTGGATAGTGGGGACGCGTCCGCACCCGCGGGTACGCGCACTCGACGGCCAGCACGGCATCCGGGTCACGGGGACGGTGCCCGACGTCCGTCCCTATCTGCAGCATGCTGACGCGGTCGTGGCGCCTTTGCGCATCGCGCGGGGAATCCAGAACAAGGTGCTGGAAGCCATGGCCATGGACAAACCCGTCGTAGGCACCCGCGCAGCCTTTGAGGGCATTACCGCAGGTGAAGGCGCGAGCTTGCATACCGAAGACGACCCCCGGGCCTTCGCAGCCGCGTGCTGCCGCTTGTTGCAGAACCGATCGGCGCATACCGGTGAAGCGCGCGCCCTAGTACGGAAATCCCACGCGTGGGAGGCGAACCTTGCACGCCTCGATGCGTTCTTCGAGGCCTGACTGATGGCAACACTCCCGAAGGCTACCCCGGTGGCAGAGAGTCCTGCGCTCCGCGCAGGAATGCCCAGGCTGCCCATCGTGCTGTTCGGAGTCGTGGTTGCCGCGATTTTCATTGGCTACCGCACGACCTGGGCTGCCATGGTGCATCTGTGGAACACCTCGGATACCTATGCGCACGGCTGGCTGATTGCACCGGTCTCCCTGTGGTGCCTGTTCCGGCTGAGGCGCAGACTGGTGGCCTGCACCCAGCAACCAGCATGGACGGGCCTACTTCTGCTCGGTGCCAGTGGCGCCTGCTGGTCCCTCGGGACGTTGGCTGATGTGCAGCTCGTGCAGCAATTGGGTGTGGTCGCGCTCGTAATCGGCGCTGCGCTGCTGGTGTTTGGATGGGAGTGCTGCCGGGTTGCGGCATTCCCACTGGGGTTTCTGCTTTTTGCGGTACCAATGGGCCATGAATTGACACCGTTGCTCGTTCAGATGACCGCCGATTTTGTCGTATTCGCGGTTCAGGCGACCGGCATTCCCCTCTATCGTGAAGGCAACTCGTTCGTCATTCCGAGCGGCTCCTGGTCGGTGGTGAGCGGTTGCAGCGGCGTTCGCTACCTCATGGCCACCCTCACCGTCGGGGTTCTGTTTGCCCACCTCAATTATCGCTCGTGGACGCGCAGAGTGGCCTTTGTCGGAGTCGCCATTCTTGTTGCGATCGTCGCCAACTGGCTCAGGGCTTTCGGTATCGTGATGATTGCCCACTTCAGCGGCATGAAGCTTGCGCTGGGAGTAGATCACTACATCTATGGCTGGGTCTTCTTCGGCGTAGTCATCTTCATCCTGATGACTATCGGCATGATGTGGAGCGACACAGATCCTGACGGTGGAGACGAGCAAGCCAGGCTGCTGTCCCCAACGTCCGCGGGTCGTGCCAAGGCTACTCCGACGCTGGTGGCCGCGCTGATTGGACTGCTACTCGTGCTAGCCTGGCCGTGGGGCGTTGCGAAACTCGGAGCTACCAAGTCGGCCGAAACCTTGTCCGGGGGCGTACTCATGTCGCTGGTTCCGGTGGACTGGAAGCCTGTCCCCAGCAGGGTGGTCGAGTGGTCACCGCATTTTGTAGGAGAGCCTCAGCGCCTGGTGCTTAATCTTGAGAGCGAGAAGGAGCGCATGGGTCTGGAAGTCATCTGGTATCCGGGTCAGACCCAGGGCTCGGAATTGAATCACGCTGAAAACCGGCTGATACACGAGAAAGATCCAGTTTGGAAACGTCTCCGGGCCACCACCCGACAAAACATCTCGTCCCCTTTCCCGCCGGCTCGGGAGTCGATGCTGGCACGCAGGCAGGACGGTTCGCGGTTACTGGTGTGGCAGTTCGAGTGGGTCGGCGGGACTTTCGTCAGAGATGCGTTGGAGTCAAAGCTCGTCACCATGGAGAGTCTCTTGCGGGGGCGGGGCAATGCCGCCGCAGGGCTGGTTTTCTTCACACCACTCGATGATGGGGAGAAGATCGGCGGGGCGAGGGCTCGGCTGCGCTCCTTTGTGCCTAATGCACTGCCCCAACTCGGCCGACAGTTTTCGCGTGCTGCCGCGCCATGAGCTCGTACACACCATGATCGGTCTGTTTTGGCCCTGTCTGCGGGCATCATTTCAGCCATGAAGATTCTGCACATCCTCGATCACAGCATTCCCTTGCACAGCGGTTATACGTTTCGTTCTGCCGCGCTGCTCGCAGGGCAGAGGGCGCTGGGCTGGCAGACCTTTCATCTCACCAGCAGCCGGCAACGCAGCTATCTGGAGCCGGAAGAGCAAGTCGGTGAGCTGCATTTCCATCGCACTCCGCTGCCATGGCACGGCCTGTCCCGGCTTCCCGTGTTGGGGCAACTGGCGGACATGCGGCTCCTCAATCGGCGCCTGGAGGAAGTGGTGCGTGAAGTCCGGCCGGATATCCTGCATGCGCACTCGCCGGTCTTGAACGCATTCCCTGCGCTTGCGATTGGTCGCCGTCATCACTTGCCGGTGGTCTACGAAATCCGGGCCTTCTGGGAAGATGCTGCGGTCGACCACGGCACCACGCGGGAGGGCAGTCTGCGTTATCGGCTGACCCGGGCCCTGGAGACGCGCGCCTGCCAGCAGGCTGATGCCGTCACCTGCATCTGCGAGGGGCTGCAGCAGGATTTGGTGGACCGCGGCATTGCGCCCTCCAAGATCACCGTGATCCCGAATGCAGTGGATCCCGATCAGTTCACTTTCGGTGCGCCCGCGGATACAGCATTGCGCGCATCATTGGGACTGGGAGATGTCCGGGTGATTGGTTTCATCGGCTCCTTCTACGCCTACGAGGGCCTGGATCTGCTGCTGGCTGCCGCGCCTCGAATGATCGCCCGCGACCCGAAGATCAGGATCCTGCTCGTGGGCGGGGGGCCGGAAGAGTCCCGTCTGCGGGCGCAGGCCGCGCAGCTCGGACTGGCGCAGCATGTGATATTCACCGGCCGCGTTCCGCACCAGATCGTCAACCGCTATTACAGCCTGGTGGACGTGCTGGTGTATGCCAGATATCCCATGCGGTTGACCGATCTCGTCACGCCGCTCAAACCTCTGGAAGCCATGGCCCAAGGCCAACTTTTCGTGGCGTCCGACGTAGGAGGGCATCGCGAACTCATCCGGGACGGACAGAACGGCAGGCTGTTCCGGGCTGGGGATACCGGTGCGCTCACCTCGGCCGTACTGTCACTGCTGGAGGATGAGGGAGCCTGGCCGGGGTTGCGCTTGCGAGCGCGCCAATACGTCGAGCATGAACGCACCTGGCAGCGCAGCGTGGCGCGCTATGTTCCGCTGTACACCGGACTTCTGAACCGGACGTCCAGGCCCCGAGTGCAAGCGTCTCATGCGTGACATTCTCATCAGCCTGATGGTGTTCGGCTCCTTGCCATTCATCTTGCGCAACCCCTTCTACGGGGTCATGGTCTGGACCTGGCTGGGCCTGATGAATCCACATCGGCTGGCCTGGGGTTTTTCCCTCAATTTTCCGTTTGCTTCAATCGTTTTTCTGACCACGGTCTTTGCTTTCCTAATCTCCCGCGAACCGAAGAAAATTCCCATATCGCGGGAAATCGTGGTGCTGCTCATCTTCGTCCTGTGGATGTTCGTCACGACGATAGCGTCCTGGGTGCCGCAGCTTGCGTGGGAGCAGTGGGACAAGGTCTGGCGCATTCAGCTCGGCGTGCTTCTGACCCTCATCCTGGTGACCAACCGTGAACGTATCCATCTGATGGTCTGGACCATCTGTGCCTCGCTGGGTTTCTATGGCTTCAAGGGCGGAATCTGGACCATAGGCACCGGCGGCAGCAACCGCGTGTACGGACCCGAAGGCACTTTCATCGGCGGCAACAACGAGATTGGCCTGGCGCTCATCATGATCGTGCCGCTGTTGTGGTATCTCATTCTCAATACACCTACGCGCTGGATGCGCATGGGGCACTATGCAGTGCTCGCCTGCTCGGTGGTTGCCATCGTCGGCACGCACTCGCGCGGGGACCTGCTGGGCTTGCTGGTCATGGGCTTCATGTTCATCCTGAAAGCACGACGCAAGTTCATGCCCTTGCTCGGCGCGGTCATTTTCATCATCGTGCTGCCGTACATTGCCCCGGCCGAATGGTTCGAGCGCATGGATACCATCAAGTCCTACGAGACCGACCGTTCAGCACTGGGGCGCATCGGTGCATGGAAGAAATCCGTCGAAATCGCCAGCCAGAGCGTCACCGGGGGAGGGTATGACGTCTTGCGTGTCGTCAACGGGACAGATGCGCACAGCATCTACTTTGAAGTACTCGGAGAGCACGGCTTCCTGGGGCTTATCCTGTTCCTCAGTCTCGGCATCCTTACATGGCTCAAAGGGCGGCAGGTCAAGAATCTCTGCCGCGGCTACCCGGAACTGTCGTGGGCGCGGGATCTTGCATCCATGATCCAGACCAGCCTCGCCGGTTATGCCACGGCGGGCGCCTTCCTCGGGTTGGCCTACTTCGATCTTGTGTATGTCATCGTGGTGGTCATGGTGGTGCTGCATCGAGTCGTGATGACTGAACTCGGAGCAGTCGAGGCCGCTGCAAACAGCGTGCGGCCAGACCCTCTGTCGACTCCCGGCGGAGCGGTCGCTACCCGACTGACAGGATCCGGCTTGTGATGGAGATTCTGCTCAAGGTCCGCAAGACCTTGGATCACCATGCACGGGAAACAACACGTGCATTGCGGGGCCATCTCTGGGACCTTCGGCGGACGCCTGCCGACCGGCCCATCTTCATCGTCGGATGCTCGCGTGCCGGAACCACTCTTGTTTACAAGACCTTCTCGGAGTCTCGCGAGATCGGCAGTCTGCAGCGCGAAACTCATGATTACTGGTCTGCATTGCATCCGCCCGAAGAAAGGGGCTGGCAGTCTCATGCGCTGGATCGCGCGCTGGCGAGCGAGACCGATCGTGTCGCCGTGACCCGCTATTTCCACGCGCAAACAGGGCGCAACCGATGGGTGGACAAGAACAACCAGAACGGTCTGTGTATTCCTTATCTGGATGCGCTGTTCCCGGATGCCACATTCGTGTTCGTGAAGCGGGATCCCGGTGACAACCTCAATTCCCTCATCGAAGGGTGGATGCGCCCCGACGAATTCGCGACCTGGTCAGCGCATCTGCCCATGCCTGTGGCGGTTGATGGCCAGTATCGCCAATGGTGCTTCTTCCTGGCCGAGGGTTGGCGGGCATTGGCGCAGGCGTCACTGGAGGAGGTTTGCGCTTTCCAGTACCGGGCGCTCAATGAATCAGTGCTCGATGCGCGCGAAGGAATTCCGCGGGCGCGCTGGGTGGAGCTTGCCTATGAGTCGATCCTGCAGGATCCCGTGCAGGCATTTCGCGCGGCATTTGAGGCCTGCGGCCTGGTGTTTGATGCAGCCATTGAGCGCCATTGCGGTGAAGTCCTCGGGCGTCCCTACAATGCTTTTTCGCCGATAGGCGCGAACAAATGGCGCGACGGTCCCCATCGGAAGCGAATCGAACGGATGTTGCCGACTCTCGCTGATCTTGCGGGCCGACTCGGCTATGCACACGCGCCGTGATCCCGGGTCTGCTCGTGGCGTTGCTGATGGCTTGCTGGACGTTGTTGCTCGTCTGGTACCGTCGCCCGCTGCACGCATTCTGGCGCGAACCTGTGCTGAAACACCCGGTCCTGATTCTCGAAAGCGACGACTGGGGCGCAGGACCTGCTGAGCAGGTACCGGCCTTGCGTGCTCTACAGGAACTGCTCTCAGCGCGGCACGATGCAGCCGGAAACCCTGCGGTGATGACGCTGGGCGTCGTGCTGGCTGCGATAGAGGGGCTGAATCCGGAGGAGGGCCGCCTGCAGATGAGCACGCTCCGCGATTCCGTCAACGCCGAGGTGCTGGCGGCTCTTCGGCATGGGGAGGCAGCCGGGGTGCTCGTGCCCCAGTTGCATGGCTTTGCGCATTTCGAACCGTCGGTACTGGCCAAGGCCGCCACTGTGGACCCGGCCGTGGCGGCGTGGTGCGTGGAGGCAGCCCCGCGCTGGACAGAAGACCTGCCTTCATCCTTGCAGTCGGCTCTCATCGATGGCGCAGGACTGCCGAGTGGTGAGCTCTCGCCAGCCGTGATCGCGGACAGCATCGCGCGCCAGGGTGAACTCTGGCGTGATCTCTTTGGCTCGCCCCCTCGCGTTGCCGTGCCCACGACCTTCATCTGGAATGATGCCGCAGAGGCAGCGTGGGGCGCCGCAGGCGTGCGTTGGCTGGTGACTCCGGGACACAGGGCAACCAGACGGGAGCGTGATGGCAATCCAGCCCGCCCGGATCGACGTTGCCTCACAGGCCAGCGCTCGCCTGCCGGACTGGTGTATCTGGTGCGGGATGTTTATTTCGAACCTGCGAGAGGACACGGCATCAGCACAGTTCTCTTGGCCCTGGCCACCAGAATCGCCGAGGGGCGGGCCTGTCTGATCGAAACCCACCGCTTCAATTACGCAGGCCCACACGCTACATCACAAAGCCTGGACAGCCTCGGCACCCTGCTTGACGAGGCGCTGAGGCAATACCCGTCCTTACGTTTCCTCTCCACGGAGGCGCTGGGTAGGGCGCTGGAGGCACGTGATCCAGCCTTGGTGGCGGGATCACTTGGCCCTCGACTGCGTGCCTGGCTGGCCCGGAGTGTCGGGCTGCCGCGCTTTGGCCGGTTGGCCACTCTGAGCGGCCTTCTGCCAGTGTTGCGCGGTATTGTGTGGGTCCTGCCATGACTGCAAACGCACCCGGCAGCGCAGGTGCCGGCACTCCGTTGCCCTCGTTCTCGGTCATCATCCCGGCGTTCAATGCCGCCGGCACCCTGTCTCGCGCCATTGATTCAGTGCTTGCCCAGCACGGAGTGCGCGCCGAGATCCTCGTGGTGGATGATGCGTCCAGCGACGAGACCGCAGCGGTGGCGGCACGCTATGGAAACAGGATCCGATACCTGCGCCAGTTCCACAATCAGGGTGTAGCTGCTGCTCGCAATCGTGGTGCCGCAGAGGCCTGTGGCGAATGGCTGGCTTTTCTTGACGCCGATGATTACTTCCATCCCGAGCGATTGATTGCGCATGCGCGCTGGATTGGGGACGACCCAACAATCGATTTCCTCACCGGCGACTACTGCTACGCGGATCCCGAAGGCAAGGATCTGGGCCGTTCGCTGGAGGCTCATCCGATAGGGCGGGCCTTGCTTTCGCGTGCGGATGATGCCCCGAGAACGTTGCTCAGGCCCGAAGAGATCGAAGAGTTCGTCACGGACCATGTCGGCGACACCCATACCCTCAGTGTGCGTCGCGCCCAATTCCTGGCCGTGGGCGGCTATCCTGTCGGTTTCAGGGTTTGTGAGGATGTGCATTTTCTGGTGCGCCTGGTCGCCGCCAGTGCCCGCATCGGTGTCAGCCTGTTGCCGCTCGCAACCTATGTGGTCCACGCAGACAGCGCGACCCGCCGGGACCCTGTGGCTGCGCAAGTCGAGAATGTACGCACGCTGCGCGATCTCGCACGCCTGGCGCAAGCCTTTCCGCCCGCTGTCAGGAAGGGCGTCGCGAGACGCTTGCACGCCGCACGACTGAATCTGGCCTATGCCTTGTTGCGTGAACACCGGAGGCCGGCTGCGGTCCGGTCCGTGCTGCCCTCACTCTGGGAAAGCCCAGGCTGGCGGACGCTGCGTGATACGCTCGCCGTGATCAAAGGATGATTCCGGATGTCCCGATATCTTGTCATCACCGAATTGTTTCTGCCCACCAAAGGTGGCACGGCGGTCTGGTTTGATGAGGTCTACCGGCGTCTCGGGGGACGCCACACACACATCGTGACCGCCGCAGTACCCGG
>JAURMM010000093.1 GCA_030830685.1 Gammaproteobacteria bacterium
GCAGCGCGCTTCACCGCCTCGTGAAACCGCTGCAGCAGCGCGGGAATCACATGGCTGTTCTCCGGGTGGTAGTTGTCACCCGGCCCATAGAGATTGGTGGGCATCACGCTGCGATAGTCTCGGCCGTATTGGCGGTTGTAGCTTTCGCAGAGCTTGATGCCAGCAATCTTGGCGATGGCGTAAGGCTCGTTGGTGGACTCCAGCGGACCTGTGAGCAGTGCATCTTCGGCCATGGGCTGCGGTGCGAGTCTGGGGTAGATACAGCTTGAACCCAGCAACAAAAGCTTCTGCACACCGTGACGATGCGCGGCCTGCACGACATTGGCCTCCATCATCAGGTTTTCGTAGATGAACTCGGCCGGGTAAGTATTGTTGGCGTGGATACCCCCCACCTTGGCGGCGGCTAGATACACTTGCGCGGGCTTTTTCGCGGCAAACCAGTCGTTCACCGCAGTCTGATTGGTGAGATCAAGCTCGGCATGTGAGGCCGTGAGTATGGGCCCCAGCCCCAGCGCCTGCAGGCGGCGCACAAGCGCACTCCCCACCATGCCGCGATGGCCGGCGACGAAGATCGGGGTGCTTGCTGAGTGCTGTATCGGCGGTTGCATGATTTCCTTGGTTGACATGAGTGAAGCGGTGACAGTTACCTGATTAACAGCCGACTGCAAATAGGGTACCTATCACCAATTTCCGGGTCAGTGCTCTTGGGCCATTGCGACATTGAATCCGCTGAGCTTGAGCGTGCTCAGCCGACGCGCTTCTTCGTAGTCCGCGGCCACCATCTCCGCACACATTTGCTGGGCGGTGATTTCCGGCACCCATCCAAGCTTTTCCCGTGCCTTGGCCGGATTGCCGAGAAGAGTATCGACCTCCGCCGGGCGGAAATAACGTGGATCCACCTGCACGATGCAGTCCCCCACCCGCAGCGCCGGTGCCTTGGTGCCGGTAATGGCGGTCACGTAGCCCTTCTCCTCCATGCCGTTACCGCGGAATTCGAGCTCCAGCCCCAGCTCTTGCGCTGACCACTGCACAAACTCCCGCACGGAATACTGCGCACCGGTAGCAATGACGTAGTCTTCCGGGTGCTCCTGCTGCAACATCATCCACTGCATGCGCACGTAATCCTTGGCGTGCCCCCAATCGCGCAGCGAATCCATGTTGCCCATGTACAAACAGGGCTGCAGGCCCATGGCCACATGTGCCAGGCCGCGCGTGATCTTGCGGGTAACGAACGTTTCGCCGCGACGCGGGCTTTCGTGGTTGAAGAGGATCCCGTTGCAGGCGTAGAGACCATAGGCCTCGCGGTAGTTCACCGTGATCCAGTAGGCGTAGAGCTTGGCGACTCCGTAAGGGCTACGCGGGTGGAAAGGCGTGGTTTCGGTCTGCGGGGTTTCCCGCACCTGGCCATAAAGTTCCGAGGTGCTTGCCTGGTAGAAGCGGGTTTTCTTTTCCAGTCCCAGAAACCGGATGGCCTCCAGCAGCCGCAAGGTGCCCATGGCATCCACATCCGCCGTGTATTCCGGGGCTTCGAAGCTCACCGCCACATGAGACTGTGCCCCAAGGTTGTAGATCTCATCCGGCTGCACCTCGGCAATGATGCGGGTGAGATTGGAGCTGTCTGTGAGATCCCCGTAATGCAGCTTGAAGCGTCGGTTGTCTGCATGGGGTTCTTCGTAGATGTGATCCACCCGCTGGGTGTTGAACTGCGAAGCACGACGCTTGATGCCGTGGACTTCGTAGCCCTTCTCCAGCAGAAACTCTGCGAGGTAACTGCCATCCTGGCCAGTGATACCGGTGCCAAGGGCTTTTTTCATAGGCGATGTCCGTATCTCGGGATTTTGTTCTCAGTTCGAAGTTTATCCACTTGAGGCCGGCTGGTCAGTCACCCTGGTGAAAAACGGCGCGCAACGATATTCAATGCTGGTCGGAAAGAAGGGGGCGCAAACCTTCGAACGGTCCGCGCCCGCTATTGCACTGCCTTGTGCTCTCGGCCCCACGCGGCCCCCGCTCTCCGGGCCGACGCATCCCTGGGCGCCTGTGGCCTCTTTCGAATGAGCTCAGCGCACGCGGCACCCTCGAGCGGATGCCGCGCGGGAAGGTTCAGGGTTTCACTGGTATTTCTTGAGTTCCATCCGGGCGAGCTGCTGGCGATGTACTTCATCCGGGCCATCGGCCAGACGTAACACGCGCGACATCGCATAGGCCGCAGCCAGGCCAAAGTCATTGCTGGTACCACCGCCACCATGGGCCTGGATGGCCCAGTCGATGACCTTGCCGGTCATGTTGGGCACTGCAACCTTGATCATCGCGATATCCGCCTTGGCGACCTTGTTGCCGACGGTGTCCATGCGGTGTGCAGCATTGAGGGTGAGCAACCGGGCCTGCTCGATGAGGATGCGCGCCTCGGCGATGCGCTCCATCGTCACACCGTTTTCTGCGATGGGCTTGCCGAATGCCACGCGGCTCAGCGTGCGCCGGCACATGAGCTCCAGCGCCCGTTCTGCACGCCCGATTTCACGCATGCAATGGTGGATGCGCCCCGGCCCCAATCTGCCCTGCGCGATCTCGAAGCCGCGCCCTTCGCCGAGGAGGATGTTTTCCGCCGGCACACGCACATTGCGGAAGATGACTTCGGAAGCACGGTCCGGCATGCCGTAAAACCCGAAGACGGGAATGGACCTCAGCACTTCGATGCCCGGGGTGTCCATGGGCACCAGGATCATGGATTGCTGGCGATGGCGGTTGGGATTGTCCGGATCGGTCTTGCCCATGAAGATGCAGATCTTGCAGCGGGGATCCGTGGCGTTGGTGGTGTACCACTTGTGGCCGTTGATCACATATTCGTTGCCATCGCGCACGATGGACGACTGGATGTTGGTGGCATCGCTGGAGGCGACATCCGGCTCGGTCATCGCGAAGCATGAGCGTATCTCACCGGCGAGCAGGGGCTTCAGCCAGCGCTCCTGGTGTTCCGGTGAGGCATAGCGCGCCAGCACCTCCATGTTGCCGGTGTCGGGTGCCGAGCAATTGAATACTTCCGGGGCCAGCAGCGAGCGCCCCATGATTTCACACAGAGGGGCGTATTCGAGATTTGTCAGCCCTGCCCCGTGCTCGGATTCAGGCAGGAACAGGTTCCACAATCCCTGCTCGCGTGCCAGGGGCTTCAGTTCGTCGATCAGCGGGAGCACTGCCCACGGCCCGAGCTTCTCGGCCTCTTCCACATGCCGCTTCTCATTGGGATAGATGTGTTCTTCCATGAAC
>JAURMM010000094.1 GCA_030830685.1 Gammaproteobacteria bacterium
CGCTGATATCCCTGAAACAGAGAGCGTTGTCTTCGGTGCGTTGGGCAAGCTTCTTGAGGTGCGCGATCTCGCGCCTACACAGGGGGCAGTCGCCATCGAAGAACACAGTGAGTGCCTCACGGCCTTCCTGCGTCTCCCTGGTTTTCACAACAACTCCTCTGCATGCGTCAGCCCCTTGGTCACGCGCTTCCACCATTGCGAGAAATTCCTGCACCGCCGGTCAGCCAACGGAAACAGCAGCGGGGCAGGTTCAAGCCGTGTGAAGGCCGCAAGCAGATGCGTGAGATGAGGGTCAGCGACAGCGTGCACACGCGAGGCCCCCGAGAGTGCATTTTTGAGCGTGTCCGCATCAATGAACCACCGCTCAGAGGTGATTGCGCGCATGGCAGTATCAACCCAACGCCACCGCACCTCTGGCCAAGGGTAATGTTGGTGATAGTCGCGCAGGTAAACCCCTATGACCTCTGTTCCCTCGGGTAGATCAGGGGGTGGGGGACGCAGCGCCCAAGGATGGACCAGCCAGACTTCGCGCCCCTCAATCTGCAAGGAACGCGCTGCACATGGCGTACCCAAGCCCATTTCTTCAGGAGGCTCTGCATACAGGACAGGCTCCGCCCATCCTTCGTCTCTCCCTCCGCAATCACCGGATCGCCACGCACCCGCCGGCGCCATTGCAGGCAGCGCACCCCGGGCAACGGCTTCCAGCTCCGCGTAAGGCCTGTCGACGACGGATCCCGGAGAGTGCCAGGTTTCCGGGGCATAGCGCGCGACATTCTCTGCGTTGAACAGATACGGTTTGTGGCTCCCGGTGCCGGCTACCCACTGCCAGCTGAGATGATTACTGGCGAGATCTCCATCCAGCAGATGTGCGACCAACCAGTCGGCGCCAACGCGCCAATGCACGCGACGCAAGTGCACGACGTAGCTCGCGAGCCACATACGGGCGTGATTGTGCAGAGTTCCTGTGCGATACAGCGTGCGCACGGCCTGATCGACCACCGACAGGCCGGTGGCCGCGTTGCGAATGTCGGCAGGCAGCGCCCGGGCATAATCAGCATCGGGGAGCGGGCCTGCGTGGAGAGAGTGGAAAATCGCATCCTGCTCGTGGGACCAGACATGCCGAAAGAACTCGCGCCAGCCGAATTCGTAGATCAGCTTGTGACCTACTTCCAATGACGTGTGCAGCAGGAGGTGACCCAGTATTTCCGGCAGGGTCACGAGCCCGTGCGTCACATAGGGGGACAGCCCCGTCACCGCGCCCTCGATGTGGTTCCGTGTGCGCGCGTACTCCGTCGGGCGGATTCGTGAAATCAGATCCAGCGCGGCTTGCCGTGTGGGCGGAGTGATGTCCTTCAGCGTGCTGCCATACCTGTGGGATTGCGGGTCCATGCGAACGAGGGTAGCCCAGAAGGCGGGCGCAGCATAAGGTCAGAATCCGGGCGGCGTCCGGGCGAGACAGGGTGGCACGAAGCGACGGGGAGCGTTATCTTCCCGGGCCCCGGGCAGCCTCTGCGTGCCTGTCTTCAACGTCCGCCAACTCGGTCAGCCCGAACAGGAGAGCTCACATCGACACTCAAGACACCGGCTCGAAAAAATTTGCCATTGGCGTTGCCGTTACGCATGTCTACGGGATCGAAGTCATGGCAGACACCCACGATGCCGCACTGCTGAAGATGGACAGCTGGCTGCGTGGAGATCTCCCGGCCAATGCCATGACGGCCAAAATCCGCAGCTCAGACCTGCGAGTCGTCGGCATGGGTGCCGTCGCCTATGGCAGAGTCTCCGAGGTTGGTGAACTTTCCGAAGCTACCCGCACGGAAATGGCAGCGCGTGGACGGCTGCCGGAAACCGCTTGGCTGGATGTCCTCCCTCCTCCGCCCCGTGGTGCGGGTGAGACCGAATAGCTGCAGCTTGAGAAGAGCAAATGGTGGAAGAGGTACCCGCATTGAGCACGTTTACGTTGCAAGGCAGGCTGGACATGCTGAGCGTGGCAGAAGTGGAAAAGAGGCCTCTGGAGGTTGTTGCGTCCACTGAACGCCATTTGACCATTCAGGCGGAACGCCTGGAATTCATCAGCAGTGCAGGTATCAGGGCATTGCTCACCGCGCTGAAGCGCATGCGTGCCAAGGGCGGTAGCGTGGGCATTTCAGGCATGCGGCCTGGCGTCAGGGAGGTCCTGGGATTGACGGGAATCCTTACGTTGCTATCACCCTCAGTGGAGTGAGCCTCGCGGAACCGCGACCACGCTGCGTCAGTTGGCTGATTCCGCGACTGGGCAGATAGACACCCGCGCGCCAGGCAAGGATTGCTCCACATCCTGCCTGATTGCATCGATGCGGCGCTGGACCTCCCGCATGATCAACTGCGGATCGAATTCCAAAGCAACTTCCACGAAAAGATTGGGGCCCGAGCGCCGGGAGCGTACTCCGTGCAGGCGCTCGTAATCATCAATGTGCGCAACCAGATGCCGCATTATTTGCAGCTGGGTCGCCTCTTCGATCGAAGCATCCAGCAAGTCCCCAACGGATGCAGACGCCATCCCCCACGCGGCATGCAGCATGAGCGCGACCCCAACCAGTGAAGCAGCTGGATCAATGCGCCAGCTCCAAGGTTGTTCATCGAACATCAAAGCGAACAAGAGCGCCCCAATCCCGAAATGCGTGCCCTCCGGCGGATGGGGGTTCGCAAACTCGTTCATCGCGAATCCCGAGATCAGGACTGCCGATGCCAGCATCAACACGCCGATGAAGATACTGACCAGGTTTTCGAGTCTCCCGATGCCGTAAGAAACGCGATGATCAGTGGGTTTTGCCATTGCCCTGAGTGTGAGGAGGGCCGCAAGCACCGCCAAAGTATCGGTGGATTCCTTCAGCAGATCGGCAAGGATTGCGAGCGAATTGGAGAACCAGGCTGCATTGGCGGTGAGCACCAGATCAAAGGAGCACACTCCCAATGCGATCAGCAGGCTTTTGCCACGGGTTCCTTGGAGGGATTGCTGCATGGGTTTTTACTCTAAGGGCGTGGCAAGCCTAACGAGCCAGGAGCCGATCGTCGATATTCACGGCGGGGAAAAGCAGCCAGTCCGGTCCGCGCATCGGTCTTGGCTCAGCGCAGGGGTACGCGATGCCAAGCGGACACAATACTTGGGCGCCCCTGCCCCCGACTGACTGAGTGCCTCCGTTCACCCGGGAAGACCCCAGGATTCGGGGCCCACACTGGACCCCGCGCGGTGCATCCGGGATGATCGGCTCAACTTCAGAGGGCAGCCCCATCATTGAATACTCCCGAGCAGCAAACACCCGAGCACTTTGACACGGTGATCATTGGCAGTGGCTTTTCAGGTCTGCTCGCCGCGCTGCGCCTGAAAGACAAGGGCTTGAATGACTTCATCATCCTGGAGAGGAATCCCGAGCTCGGCGGCACCTGGCAGGTGAACTCCTACCCGGGCGCAGAGGTCGATATCCCGACGAGTCTCTACTCCATCTCTTTCGTGCCCTATCCGTTCAAGAAGACCTTTGCACCCCAGAGTGAGCTTCTCGCCTATACCAACTACATCATTGAAAAATTCGGAATCCGGAAGCACGCGCGCACCAACCAGTCAGTGACCACGCTGCGCTACTGTGAAAGCGATGCCCTCTGGCAAGTGGACATTGCCAGCGGCCGACGCTACCTGGCACGTTTCGTCATAGACACCAGCGGGGTGCTGGCCAACCCGCACATGCCATCCATCCAAGGGGCCGAGAACTTCAGGGGCGCCCTCTTTCATTCAGGTCATTGGGACCACTCCGTGAGTCTGGAAGGCAAGCGGGTGGGTATCGTCGGTTCCGGTTGTTCCGCTGCCCAGATTGTCCCTGCCATTGCAGGCAAGGTATCCCGTCTTACGCTTTTCATGGGCAAGGCGCAGTGGATACTCCCGCGCAGTGATCGACGTTACGGCACCCTGGAACGACACTTCCGCACACTCCCGGGAGTCCGTCACCTCATCCGCCTGCTGGTCTTTGCGTTTTACGACTCCCGGTTTCTGGCGTTCCGCTCGCATCCACTCACGGATGGCATCAGTCGGCTCATGAAGAATCACTATCGAAAGGGGCTGGCGAAACAGCTGCAGAAATACATCAGGGATCCGACGCTACGTCGGCACATGCTGCCAGATTACGAACTGGGCTGCCGGCGCGTGATCCCCAGCAATGACTACCTTCCGTCTCTCGCCAGGGATAATGTCGACGTAGTCATCAGTGGCATCGAATGCATCACGCCTGAAGGCATCAAGGCGAAGGATGGAACGATGATACCGCTGGATGTGATCGTCTACGCAACTGGCTACTACGCATACTCCGACATGAAGAAAGCCCTGACTTTCCAGGTCCATGGCGTGGAGAGTCGACACCTCAACACGGAATGGGAGCAACGAGTCGCGTCCTACAAGGGGATTACCATCCACGGGTATCCCAACTACTTTAAGGTCAACGGCCCGAACACCGGCACCGGCCACAGCTCGCAGATGTCATACATGGAGGCCGCAACCCATTACATCGTGCAGGCCATTGCGGCGGTCAAGCGCGATCCGGGCCTTAAAGCCATACAGCCACGACAGGATCTGCAGGCGACCTACACTGAGGAAATGCGGGCAAAGATGCAAAGAACCGTCTGGCAGACCGCTGATTGCACGGCCTTCTATCGCCGGAACATGACCGAAGAGGTGACAAGCTTGTCACCTGAATCCGTCACCAGTTTCATTCTTTCCCGCCGGTGGTTCCAGCTGGAGGACTACCTGCAGACGCGATGAAGCGCACAACCGCGACCAAAGTCCATCACGAGACGAGTGGCGGCCACCGGTGCTGCCACGGGTGCGCAGACTCCAATTGCGAGGCGAGTCTTAGCAGCGTGGCCTCATCACCGTAACGCCCGATGATCTGAACGCCCACGGGAAGATTGTCCGCGGTCCAGTGCAGCGGCAGGCTGATGGCAGGCTGTCCCGTAAGGTTGGCGACGGCCGTGAACTTGGTGACGTCGCCCATGCGTTGCGCAGCTTGCCCTGGGTGCACCGGATCGAAATCGAACCAACCATTGGGCTGCGGCGGTTGGGTGGTGGTCGGCGTCAACCAGGCATCGTAGCGATCAAAAAACGGCGCGATTTCGCGTGCCATGCGCTGCATGTCCTGAACCGCGAGCAGGAAGTCGGAAGGCTTGCGTTTGGCATCGAGGCTGAACATTTTCCAGGTGTGCGCCTCGAAATCCTCCGCCCGCGGCTCTCGCCCGAGACGCCTGGCCCAATCCCTAATCGTCCACGCCACCATGCCGAGCCAGAGGGTGGTGAAGATCTCGGTGAAACGGCTCGCATCAACGCTGGGCACGGCCTCCTCCACATGGTGTCCGAGGGCCTCACAGCGTCGTGCGGCTTCGATGACTGCGGCCCGGCACTCAGGATGAACCTCCGCAGGCGCCACAGGAATGGTGCTGAAGGCGAGACGCAGCCTGCCGGGTGCCAGGCCCACCTCAGCTGCGAACGGCCGTTTCGGGGCTGATGGAGAGTAAGGCGCTCCCGCGTCTGCCCCCGCCGTGCAATCGAGCACCGCCGCGGTATCCCTTACCGAGCGTGTGACCACATGTTCACACACCAACCCCGCACCCATGTCGCCATAGCCCGGCCCGAGCGGATTGCGCCCACGGGTGGGCTTCAATCCGACCAGCCCGCACCAAGCGGCGGGGCAACGGATTGATCCACCGCCATCATTGGCATGCGCCAGGGCGGCCATACCCGCCGCCACCGCGCTTGCCGAGCCACCGGATGATCCGCTCGCGGAAAAAGCTGGATTCCACGGATTGCCGGTTGGCCCGAAGAGCTCCGGTTCGGTAGTGGGTTTTGAGGCAAACTCAGGGGTGTTGGTCTTGCCGACAATGATGAATCCAGCGTGCCGATAGCGGGCCACGAGCTCACTGTCTGTCGACGATACATGGTCATGCAGAAATCGCGAACCCTCGGTCAGGCGTGTGCCGGCGTACTCAGCGAGAAAGTCTTTCAATAAAAAAGGCACGCCGGAAAAGGGTGCGCCCCTTCTCGCACGCACACGGCTGGCTTCTTCCCGCGCGCGCTCGAACAAGGGTGTCACCACGGCGTTGAGCACGGGATTCCACTGCTCGATCGCTTTTATGGAGGCATCAACCATCTCGAGTGCCGAGACGGTTCCCTCGCGAATGAGTCGAGCCTGCTCGACAGCGTCAAGGCGCATCAGATCATGCATGATCCATTTCCCGTTCCAGGTTAAAAGGTTGCCCCTCAGGCGATCACGAGGCGATTATTGACTCGTGCCATCCTGTGATTGAGCGGGGCTTCCAGAAGCGCGGAGCAGACACCCTCGCCGAGCATCGCCTTGAGATTCGCTCTGGATTCTGAAGACTGCGTCTGAAAACATTCCCGGGCGCGCTGGGAAATCCAGACCGCATGCACGTTGGCCGCATGCCTGCGTTCTTCCCCGTTGCAGGTGAGCGTTTCTTCCTCCAGCGTCGGCTGGTCCCTGTCCGGGTCAAGCATATGGCCAGGGCTGGGCGCCAGATGCATCATGGACTGCTCGAAAGCGAGCACATCCCGGACAAAGCGATTTCCCCAGGTTTCCGCGACGAAATTCAGGAAGGCCAGTGCCGTGTGCGGCACTTCGTCATCCGGAAGGTAGTCGCTCGGATACTCCGCGAATTCGGGAGACTGAATTTCAGGGACCAGCATATGCTCCACCCACCGGAAGGTACGGGGCGCGTGATGCTGCATCACACGTAATCCAGCCGGATCGCGCCCCAGATGAGCGTGCAACGCGCCCATGAGTGCGTAATCGGCCGCTGAGGGTTGCCCACCCAACAGGTAGGGATGTTGCAGCAAGTGCCTTTCAAAGAGTGAGAGGAGCTGCACATACTGAGCATCGAGACGTTCACGCAGTTCAGGAGTGGCCTCGGGCAGACCGTAGCTCAGCATGCGCTGCGCGATGATCTCTCCGTAATGCATCAACTCCTCATCCGTACCCTGTGGACGGAATGATCTGCCAAATTCCATGAGCACGAAGTGCCGATTCTCCGCGAACACCCAGCGATGCATCCAAGCAAGCCCCAGCAGCCCTTCGCTGCCCATCAGCTCCATCAGGTGTGCGAACACACGCTGCCGTGGAGTGGAAGGAAAGGCGGGGACGGCTGGATAGCGCGCCTCGAGGTGATCGAGGATTTCGATGCTGTCCTGCACGACCGCGCCCTCGGGCGTCAGGAGCTGGGGTATGCGATGGCTACCCGAGCTTGGGCGCACTACAGAGCGGAAGAGCGGGTCTGCCGGCAGGCGCTCGACGAAAGGGACCCTTTTCTTGCGCAGGCAGGCCCTGACCTTCGCGGTGTAATAAGAGGCGTGCGAGCCAAACAATGTGTAGTTTCCGCGCATCGCTGCTGCCCCGTCTGATCATGGATCCCGGTGCACCTTATGAGGGGGGAGTGAGGTAGGCAAGCGGCTTGGCGCTTCCTTGAGTCGGCAACCATAATCCTGGTATTCCTCAAGAGCGGGAGAAACGCCGTGGCGTCCCGGCGAAGCAAATGGATCATGTTTCCTGCGATTCTGGGAACCCAATCGGAAGGGCATCCTGCAAGGTGGCGTAACTCTCGCAGCGCCAATCGCACGCGATGAACGACCGCCGGTTCGCGGCGGATACGAGCGGGTATTTTTTCAATCTCCACCGCACAATGCAGGCCCAAGGAGCCCGGCAACGAATCCATGGCCGGGCCAGTGCTGATTCCTGGCAGAGGAGGGAACAATTTCATCAGCGCCTCCAGAGGGGCCCGTATAGATCTCGGGGAAGCTCTCGCCACCGGCTGTGCAAGTGGCTTTTCTGCCCTTACCCTTTTGGTCTGATTGACGCTGCAGGGGGCCGGAACCCGGGAGGCTGGGCCGGCCGGGGCAACGATCGGTATCCACCATCGGAGGAGGCAATCATGGCAACAGGCTGGGCCAAGGAGGGAGCGGCACAGGAGCAAATCGATGCCAGCATTGCCGACGCCGTGCAGCGCGCCCGGGCTGCCCTGCCCCAGGGTACGGCACTCACCCACTGCGAAGAATGTGGCGGAAGTATCCCGGAGGCGCGTCGGCAGGCCGTCCCCGGAGCACGTCGGTGTGTGGCCTGTCAGGAGGCCGAGGATGCCAATGCGCGCTTCAGGGACCCGGTCAACCGCCGGGGCAGCAAGGACAGCCAGCTGCGTTGAATCACAGTGTTGTGCGCGCGGCTCGTGTGGCATGGTAGCGCGCACCTGAAATCAAGTACGCGCGAATTGACCCGACCCCGGGTGCGGCATCGGTGAACTGATGGCGAGACTGCCATGGGTACGCGCTGTCGAACGATTCTTGCAGAGACGGCTGGCCAAGAGGATTTTCAAGGGAATGTTCTCAATAGAGGCGACACAATCGACCGCTCTTCGCGGTGCCTGAATCGAAGACGACATGCCTGGAATGTTCTACTACCTCACACGCGACAAAGCCTGATACTCGCGTCTTGTGGGTCCTTCAAGCGCGGTCCGTGCACCCGGCCCACTGGTCCAGAGCTTCCAGCTCTGCAGAAAATGCGGCGGCAAATGCCGGGTTCCCCGGCGCCAACATATCGGTATGTGATTCACCCACGAAGTGCCTAGAACTCACATTCTTCAGGCAACGACGCACCGTTGATCGCGGGCTGCTGACCTCGGCCGCACGATGGCGGCTCGCGAACAGGATCACCGGGTGGTCGAATCTGCGCACCCGATGACGCTCCAGCGCGCCCAGAAACACCGCGCCAGCTTTCGCTGCCTGTTCCATGATCTCAGCGTCCTCGGTGTTGACGAGGCTCCGCCCTTGGGCGACCCGGTTCCTGATTCTGCGGCTCTGGTCGTCCATGCGCGCCTGATCGTCTTGGCGCCGCCCGAAGAGCCGAGTCAACCAGCGATTGCCGGGATTGAAAGGGCCGGGATCGAAAAGAAACAGCGGTGGGAGCCTGAATCCGCGCTCAAGCAGCTGGCGCGCCATCTCAACCGCCAGGTAGGTTCCTATGCACAGCCCACCGAGTGCAAAAGGGCGACCCTCGCTACGCTCCAGCATTGCTTCCACGTAGGTGGCTGCAATCTCCTCGAGCGTCCAGTGCTTGCCATGCGACAAATCGAGCCCTGAGGCTTGGAAGGCGTGCAGTGGACGATCCTTGCCGGTGATCGCCACAAACTCGCGGCTGACCATGGCCTGTCCGTTATAACCGTGCACCAGGAAAAGTGCAGGCCGCGCGCCCTCGGTATTCAGTGAAAGCGTGAGCGGACGCCGCACACCCGCCACCGTGGGACTACGGGTGGCGATGACATCCGCCAGAAAGCGCGGGGTCGCAGACAACAACAGGGTTTCAAGCGGCAGAACGCGGCCGTAGCGCTGTTCCAGCCGCATATGCAGCTCCATGGCCTTGAGTGAGCTCCCGCCCAAAGCAAAGAAGTCCTGATCCATGGTGCAGGCGGTGCCACCCAGCAATTCCGTAAACATTGCAGCGATTTGCCCGGGCATCCCCTGCCCCGCGCCAACTGCCGCTGCGTCCTCTCCTGGAACAGGATCAGGTGCCTCCGCCATACGCGCCAGCGTGAGTCGATCAATCTTGCCGGACTGGGTACGGGGCAACGCTTCCAACACCGTGATTCGGGCAGGCACCATGTACGAAGGCAGCCATGCCCTCAAGCCGTCACGAATCCCGGCGCTCTCGATTCGCGCCCCCTCTTGGAGCTCGAGGAATGCTTTGAGTACGGTGCCACTAGAACGCTCGACAGCAATGACCACGCCCTGCCGAACCGGATCGAGCCTGTGCAAGGCGCGCTCAACTTCCTCCAGATGCACTGATTGACCGTCAATCTTGACGCGCTGGTTGCGCCGCCCCGTGCACCGCAGGACGCCTTCTGCATCGAGATACCCCAGGTCGCCCGACACAAAACGGCGAATCCGGAACGGATCAGGCGCTGCTTCGGAGTCAAAGCTCCCCCAGTATCCCGGGGAGACATGCGCGCTGTGCAAGACAACTTCGCCAATCTCACCCTGGGCGGCGGGCTCCCCGTGTTCGTTCTGGATGCTGACTCGCATTTGACGGGCTGGCCTGCCTACGGGGACAGCCTTGTCCGGCTCCTGCAGATCATCTGCGGTGACCTCGTGCTGTGCGATGACCATCGCTTCGGTCTGCGCATAGTGATTGAAGATGCGGCAGCCCTCTGCCAGCTGGGTGCGCGCCTGCAGGACATCGGCGGCATAGACGGGCTCCCCACCCAGGTCGATCACTCTGATACTTGCGAGCTGAGCACGTTTATCCGTGCCATTGACCAGCGTGCGAAAAACCGAGGGCACCGTGTGCAGAACGGTGATTCCGGCATCGCTGATCCAGGCAGGCAGTGCCGCAATACCCAGGGCGCGCAATTCGTACAGACAGACGCTCGCCCCTCGAAGCAGTGCCGGAAACAAATCGAGATTGGCCGCACTGAAACTCAAGGTATAGAGCAGGGAAAGCCTGTCATCCTCATGAATCTCGAGGCGGTCGGCGTAGGTTGATGCGAAATGGAGCAGATTGCGCTGCGTCTGCAACACCCCTTTGGGCTTGCCCGTGGAGCCGGAGGTATAGAAGACATACATCAGTGCGTCTGGCGGCGGGACAGGAAGCGCTGTCTCGGCATTCTCTAGACCAGACCGCAGTACCTGCTCCCATGTCGCCCCCGGCCAGCGCGCGCCCATTTCTTCGAGGCGTGTGGTGCCTGTGTCATCCGTGATGATCAGCGTCGGGCTGCAGTCCTCCAGAATTTCCTTCAGGCGTTCATCAGGATCCCGGGGATCAAGATGCACGAAGACGAGACCTGCCCTCAGGCAGGCAATGGACGCGAGTATCGGGATGGCCCCGTGCGGCAGCAGCAACCCGATACGGGAGGCATCGGGATATCCCGCAGCGACGAGGCCACGTGCGGCTTGCCCCGTCAATCTTGCCAAGGTGTCGTAGCTCACCACCCCGGCAGGGGTCACCAGGGCCGGATGCTCTGCGCGCGCCGAGGCCGTGGCCAGAATTTGTTCAACCAACCCCAACTGCCCTTGAGGGCTCGAGGCAGGAGGAATGGTCTTCTCGTTGGCGGTCGTCAGCATGATATGTGAAGAGGCAAAAGGTGGATCAAGGGAAACGCGGCTTGCCCAGACTTGCGGGGAGTTCATCTCTTGGCACAAAGCCACTGCCGTGACGAACGAGATGGATGGGAGCGCGTGCCGGCTTCTGCTGCTCCACCAGCCGGTCGCTGCCGGTGAGATTGACCACGACCACATGCCCGCGCGGCATATGGCCTGATCTGACGCGTTTGACGAGTCCGGCGACCGCGGCGGAGGCAGCAAAGCAGGGCGATAGCCCTTCTTCGTCTTCGACCAAGCGGCGCGCTGCCCTTATCTCCTGCTCTGAAACACTCACCATGTCGCCACCGCTCTCCTTGACGATCTCCCGCACGGGCGGGTAAGCCTTGGTGGGATCGCCGCGCAGGATGGCCTCGGCAATGCCATCAGGCTTGGCAATGCGGTGGTGCGGGGCAATGTGATCGCTGCCCTCTTCCCAAGCACGGACCATGGGAGCACAACTCTCCTGTTGCACGCACAGCAGGCGAGGCACCGAGCTCCCGGGACGCACTGCAGAAAGCTCCTTGGCACCCTTGTAAACACCGTATACGCCCATCGCGCTGGACACCGCCTGGACATACCAGTCAATCGGGCCTTCCACCTGTTCGCAGGTCTCCAGCCATGTGACCTTGAGACCCTCGCGGCGACCTGGATTGAAGAAGCCACGTTCGGCTTCGAGACCATTCATCTGCGCGAAGGCATTCGCGTAATTGCCTGCCTCCACAAACGACGCGTCATCCAGAATGAAATGCCAGATGTTGGGGCTGTCCGTGTACTGCACTCTGTGTTCGAATCGCGCGGCGGTGAAGAGATACATCGTCATGTCCGGAAACAGCGGCATGAGATGCGCGTAGGCAGTGGAGGAGTTTCCGGTAGAGGATGTGGTGAATGCACGCACACCGTGTTCATACAGGAACGGCAGGGAAACCGCCGCCATGCGGTCCTTGGTCGTGCCGGTGGGGTTGGCCGTCTCGTCCTTGAGATACAGATGCTCCATCCCGAGAAGTCGCCCCAGACGTGTTGCATGCCGCGTGGGGGTGGTTGTGGCTGCGGGATAAAGCGACGCGTTTTTTACAGGCAGCAGGCCCCGATAGCGAAGATAAGGGTTGTCAGAAACATGCAGGCCGCAATGCTCCAAGGCATAGGAGATATCCAGCATGCTCCCGCACTGTTCACAGAAGGAGAGGTTCCCGGCCGAAGGCGGCGTTGCGCAGTGTACGCAGGCGAGCCTCGCCGACGCCTCGGGCTTCCCGACTGTCCGATCCCGTTCTTCTGACATCAGGTGTGTCGTTTTCATGCTCGTCACGCTCATGGTCAGGTCCCCGCTGCGCCGGCTTTTGACTTGTGATGCTGGAAGTCAGGAAATCCCGCCGGATAGCGTCTGGAGACCACGGAATGACTCCATTGCAGCATGAAAAGGTACGGCCATCGCACATCCTCGCGCCGCCCAGGAATCAGGGTGACGTCGAGCGGCAGCCGCTTCATCAAGGCC
>JAURMM010000095.1 GCA_030830685.1 Gammaproteobacteria bacterium
ACCCTGCTTCGCCTGCCAGCTCAGTAATTCCATTGCAGCTGCAGGCGGAGCAGATCTCCTGCACATTGCGCGTGAATCCCCGCCGTACGGTTGGGGATGGAAGCCGTGAGCCGAAGCTCAAGGGGCCGTCAGCCGCCCTTCAAGGGCGGCACGAAGACGAGCGAGTCGCCATCTTGAAGGGGCGTGTCGGCGAACGAGGCATCGGGTACCTTTTCGCCGTTACGCATGAGCATGAAGGAGGTATCTGCGAACCCGAGACGCGTAACCACATCAGCCGCAGTCGTGCCCTCGGGAAAATCAAAATCCTGCTCATCGAAGTGCGCGATGTGCTCCGCGAGGAACTGGCGCATCCAGCCGAGCAGCTTCACGTTGACTTGCATGAGCAGCAGCCTGCTCCCCGGAGCAGCTTTGCAGCCTCCGGGGAGAACACGGGTTCCGATCAGTTCAGGCCAAGGCGCGCGAGGGTTTCGGCCTTGGGCTTGCCGTCCTCGGTCCATCCGCGCTGGCGGTAATATTCCGGCAGCATCTCGGCAAGACCACTCACCAGGCCCTTGGCCACGCCGCTCGGTGCCGGCTCCTCCAGGATTCGCTTCGGCAGCGTGTCGTCCTTGGCGGTAAGCCCGGCGGCCAGGTTGAACTGGCGCTCCAGATTCCAGATTCGCTCGCCGGTTTCGTTGATGCGGGCGACGTCCCAGTCACCTTCGCAAGCACCGTCCACCAATGCCGCATAGTGCTCAGGAATCGCGCCAGAGTGCGCCGTGAACAGGCAAAGTCCGCTGGCGTCGATCGCCGAGATGAGGTCCTGGGTGGTGCGCACCACCTCAGGCTTTTCCTTGAGTTCAGTGGTGGTGAAGTCGCTGGCGTAAGGATTGGCACGCAGATGGCAAGCGCCACGGTTGCTGGTGGCGTAGCCGAGCCCCATGCCCTGCATGGCCCGCCCATCATAGGCAGCAAACTCCTGTCCTTTCACACCCATGAAGAGTTCTGGGCGGCCATACTTCTCGGTCAGTCGCTTGGCACCCAGCCCCAGTTCACGCCCGAAGCCCTCGCCCTTACCCGCAAGCTCTGCCATCAGGCACAGGACTTCTGCATTGCCCCAAGTGAGCTCAACACCTCCGGTGTGCTCGCGGGTCAGCGCGCCCACCTGATAAAGCTCCATGGCGGCGGCCAGGGTACCCCCGAAAGAGATTGGATCCATCCCGTATTCATTGCACAGGAATCCTGCGTAGGTGGCGGCATCCATGTCGTCCACACCCACCGCGGAGCCCAGCGCGTACGCGGTCTCGTATTCCAGGCCGCCTGAAGCCTTCTGATACTGCGGCTTGTCCTTCACCGAAAAATGCTGAGGGTCGATGTGCGAGATGCGTGCGCAGCCAATGGTGCAGGAAAAGCAGGCACCATTCTGGATGAGATTTACATGGCCGTTCTCGTTGGGCGCCTTCATGGACTTGGCATTCAGCTTGGAAGCCCCCTCGAACTGCACCTGCTGGTTGTTGCGGGTTGGCAGCGCGCCAAAAGTGCCAGTGACATCCATCATGGCGATGGTGCCATCGCTGGTCATGCCCTTGCGTCCCTTGTTGGTGGCCAGTGCCTCATTGGCAACCTTCACGGCAGCCAGGAACTTTGCCGCATCGTGGGGTTTCACGCCGCGCGTGCCCCGCACCGCAATGGCCTTGAGGTGTTTCGAGCCCATGACGGCACCCACACCTGAACGCCCCGCTGCCCGGTGCAGGTCATTCACGATGCACGCGTAGCGGTTGCCATACTCGCCGGCCTGCCCGATGGACGCCACGCGGATCAGCGGGTCCCCGTGACTTTCCTTGATATGGGGTTCGATGTCCCAGACTGAGCGTCCCCAGAGGTCGTCGGCCGGCAGCAAGCGGGCGTCACCGTCCTGAATGTAAAGGTAGACAGGAGACGGCGACTTGCCCTCCAGAATGATCATGTCGTAGCCCGCCATCTTCAGCTCACCACCGAACTGGCCGCCCGAGTTGGAACTCGCAATGGCGCCTGTGAGCGCGCCTTTGGTGACGGCGGTCCAGCGTCCCCCGGTGGAGGCGATGGTGCCGGTCAACGGGCCTGTAGCAATCACGAGCTTGTTGTCCGGGGAGAGGGGATCGACCTTGGGGTCGATTTCTTCCATGAGGTACTTGGTGGCGAGGCCACGCGAGCCCAGGTACTGCTGCGCCCATTCCATGTTCAACGGCTCGCTCTTGCAGGTGCCGGCGGTCAGATTCACGCGCAGGATGTTCTTGTGCCAACCCATGGGTACATTCCTCCGGATGGAAAGTCGTTCATCGGGGCCTTCTGGCCTTTGCCCCATTCTAAAGAGTTTGCGGCGGAGTTGAACCCTGCAGCGTATGCCGGATTGCTATGATGCGGCCCGTTTCCCACCCACCCCTCGAAAGCCTGCCTGATGCGCCAACTCACTCCTGAAATGCATGCGGACTTCGTCAACCGGGCGCGCCGGGTGTCTCGCGCCCTCTCCGGCGAAATCGCGAACATTGGTCCCATTGCCTGGCCTCGGCGTTCCACCCGGGAGCTGCCGCTGCATCTCGCCCGCATCATTGTCGGACAGCAGCTCTCTACCCGTGCGGCGCAGTCGATCTGGGCGCGCGTGGCGGAGGCTGCGTCCAGCGAGGGGCGCCCGCTGGACTTCTTCACACCAGACAACACTGCGGCGCTTCGAAGCTGTGGTCTCTCCGGTGCCAAGGTGGCGGCGCTACTGGGGTTGCGAAACGCCACCGCCGAAGGACAGGTGGACGCACGCGCGCTGGGCCGCCTGGCGCATGCCGAGCGGTCGGCAGCATTGACCCGGCTTCGGGGCATCGGCCCCTGGACGGCAGACATGGTTTCGATGTTCTTCTTCCGCGACCCAGATATCTGGCCGCTGGGCGACCTCGCGGTGCGCAAAACCTTCGAACGCTATGTGAGCAACCACAAACGTCTGGATGTGCATTCGGGCGCGACGCTGTTTGCCCCCTACCGTTCCTTCCTGGCGCTTTACATGTGGCGGATCGCAAACAACGGGCCCGTGGACTGATGAAGCCGGGCCGCAAACAGCCGTCGAACATCCCGTATCATTCGGGGTCGAACCCTCCGGGTTCGTGACGTTCCTACTTGAGCATGCCGGCCAAGCCGGTATGCCATCCCCATCTGGCGAGGAGGTTTTTCTTGGTTGAAGTCAGTGCGGCTCGCCGCCATATCGCGGTGGTGGGCAGTGGCATCTCCGGTCTGGCCGCTGCGTGGCTGCTTTCGCGCCGGCACCGGGTCACACTTTTCGAGGGCAATACCCATCTGGGCGGTCACACCAACACGGTTGAAGTACAGGACGGTGAACACGCGATTCCGGTGGATACCGGTTTCATTGTCTACAACGACCGGAACTACCCCAATCTGGTTGCCCTATTCAAGCACCTGGGTGTGCCCACCTCTCCCAGTGACATGTCCTTTTCGGCATCCTTGCGCGCCGGAGACCTCGAATACTCGGGCAGCGATCTCCGTGGCCTGTTTGCCCAACCTGCCAATCTGTTCCGGACCCGATTCTGGCGGATGCTGCGCGACATCCGTCGTTTCTATGCGGAGGCTCCGCACTATCTCGCAGCCGCCACCGCAGATCTCGGCATCGGCGAGTTGCTCCAGCGTCATGGCTACTCTGCCGCCTTCTGCGAGGATCACCTCTGGCCCATGGCGGGTGCCATCTGGTCTGCCAATGTTCATGACATCCAGGACTACCCGGCGCGGGCACTGATCAGTTTCTTCGCCAACCACGGACTGCTGCAGCTCAGCGACCGTCCCCAATGGCGGACCGTGACCGGCGGCGCGCGCGAGTATGTGCGCCGCATCCTCGCCGACGCACCGGATCTCGAGATCCAGCGGCGCGGCATCGCACGCATCTCGCGGGGCGCATCCGGTGTTCTTCTGAAAGACGTCGACGGTGCGGAAATGCACTGCGACGAAGTGGTGTTGGCCACCCATGCCGACGAGGCGCTGGCCTTGCTTGCGGATGCCACTGAATCCGAGCGCACAGTACTCGGCGCGTTCGGCTACAGCCGGAACGAGGCGTGGTTGCATGAAGATCGACGCCTGATGCCGCAGCGGCGGCAGGCCTGGGCCAGCTGGAACTATCTGGAGACTGGCCGCGAAGGTCGGGATGCCGGACTTTGTGTGACCTACTGGATGAACCGGCTGCAACCGCTGCAGACGGGTCGGCAATTGTTCGTCACCCTGAACCCGCCAGTTGAGCCGGAGGCGGCGCGTGTGCACTACCGCACCACCTATCATCATCCCCGTTTTGACAGCGCTGCACTGCATGCCCAGAAGTCGATTTGGTCTATTCAGGGCATGCACAAGACGTGGTTCTGCGGCGCCTATCTCGGGTACGGATTCCATGAGGATGGTCTGCAGGCAGGGCTTTTGATCGCCGAGCGTCTCGGGAACCTCGACCGACCTTGGCCGCGCACCCAGCAGGCCAGCCGCGTCCCGTTGCCGCCAGAAATTCCTGTGCCGGGAGCGAACGCCGCGTGAACGCGAGCTCCGCCCACAGCTTGCCTGCGCTGGAGTTGCCGGCGCTTTGCGAGGGGTGGGTGAGCCACCAGAGGCTGCGCCCGGCCCGGCATGCCTTTGCGCACAAGGTGTTTTTTCTCCGGGTTCCGGTGTCTGCCTTCGGACGGGTCGGCAATCGCTGGCTCTCGACGCGCCGTTTCAACCTGCTCGGGTTCATTGCCAACGACTTCGGTCCGCGTGATGGCAGCGATCCCCGCGCTTGGGTCGACCATCAGCTCGCACTCGCAGGTCAGCCCGCTGCAGAAGGTGAAATCGTGCTGCAGGCCTTTCCGCGGGTGCTGGGCTATGTCTTCAACCCGATCAGCCTATGGTTGGTGCACGACCGTGAGGCGCGTCTACGTGCCGTGGTGTGCGAAGTCAGCAATACCTTCGGTGAGCGCCACAACTATGTGGTGGCGCATCCCGACGGACGCCCAATCGGCGCGCGGGACGTCCTGTGTGCCCGCAAACTGATGCATGTTTCACCGTTTTGCGAAGTCAAGGGTCATTACCGTTTCCGCTTTGGTCAGCGCGCAGGCAAATGGACCACGACCATCGATTATCACGACGGACCAGAGGACGCGGATCGTCTGCTCATCACGAGTATCGTGGGCGGCGCACGCCCGCTGACTGCACGCAGCACCTTGAGCGCGTTCCTGCGCTACCCGGCCTTCACCCTGGGCGTCATCGCCCGTATTCACTGGCATGCCCTGTTGCTCTGGATGAAGCGCGTACCCTGGTTTTCCAAGCCTGCACCGCCCCTGCAGGACACTTCCTTCTGAGGCAGATTCCGCCATGCCCCCTACTCCTGCCACTCACTCCATGACCCTGCCACCGATTGGACGGACTTTCCTTGGCATTCTCGCCGGACTGGACACCGGTCGACTGCAGTTCACGGACCCCTCCGGGCATACAACAGAGGTTGTGGGCCCGCGACCCGGGGTGTCGGCGACGCTGCGGATCCATGACTGGCAGGCTGTGGCGAACATGCTGCGCACCGCGGAAATAGGCCTGGCTGAGGCTTATCGGGACGGCTTGGTCGAGACCGAGGATCTGACGGCGCTGCTGCTGTTCTGGCTGGGGAATGCAGATGCGTTGGCGCGGTATTTCTATGCCCATCCGGTTGCCGCGGCGTGGCTCCGGCTGAAGCACTGGTGGCGGTCGAACTCCCGTGGCCAGGCAAGACGCAACATCCAGGCGCACTACGATCTCTCCAACGATTTTTACGCAGCCTGGCTGGATGAAACCATGACCTACTCCAGCGCGCTCGGAATACAGGAGGGTCCGCGGGGCGTGGAGGGTCTGGCTGACGCACAACGTGCCAAATACAGCCGCATTCTGGACAAGCTCGGAGCGGCGCCTGGGGCGCACATCCTGGAAGTGGGTTGCGGCTGGGGGGGCTTCGCCGAGCAGGCTGCCCGTCAGGGCATCAGAGTGACCGGCATCACGCTGTCACCCGCACAACTTGCCTGGGCGCGGGCGCGCATGGAACGTGCCGGTTTGTCCGACCTGGTGGATTTGCAGCTCATCGATTACCGCGATGTTCGCGGCACGTTCGACTACATCGTTTCCATCGAGATGTTTGAAGCAGTAGGCGAGCGATACTGGCAAACCTATTTCCGGATGTTGAAAGAGCGCCTGAAGATCGGCGGCAAGGCCCTCGTGCAAGCCATCACGATCGATGAGTCCGCGTTCCCGGCTTACCGCCGAGGCAGTGATTTCATCCGCGAGTACATCTTCCCCGGCGGGATGCTGGCCCCCCTTTCGCGCATGCAACAGGATTCGGCCAAGGCCGGCCTCACGCTGCGCGAAGCCTTCGGCTTTGGCGGTGATTATGCGCGGACGCTCGCCGCCTGGCTGGAGCGCGTGAATGCCGCCGAGGCTGAAATCCGTGCGCTCGGTTTTGGCACGCCCTTCCTGCAGCTTTGGCGCTTCTATCTCTGCTACTGCGAAGCAGGCTTCCGCGCCGGCCGCACGGACGTCTACCAGATTCTCTTCGAGCCGGCGTGAACCCGCAGCCGCAACCAAGACATCCGTCACGCCGTGCGCGCCCGTGGGCGCTGGCTCCGCTGCTGTACCTTGCGCTCTGCGCGCACCCCTCTCTGGCAAACCCCCTTGCGGACTGGCACCAGCACAGCAGCGCCACCATGCGTTGGTTGGGCCTGAAGATTTATGACATCTCCCTCTGGCGGCCCGTTTCAACGACCGACTCGGAGGGCCCGTTCGCGCTCGAACTCGAATACGCCATGCGCTTCAGGGGCCGCGATATCGCCGCCCGCAGCATCGAGGAGATGGAGGCGCAGGGATATGACGACACGCTTCAGCTGGCACGTTGGCAGCGTGCCATGGCGCGGATCTTTCCTGATGTGAAACCCGGCGATCGCCTCCTGGGTGTGGCACTCCCGGGCAAGGAGGCACGTTTTTATTCAAGGGACCGCCATCTTGGCAATATCGAGGATGCCGCGTTCGTAAAGGCCTTTTTCGACATATGGCTTTCGGAGAAGACACGAGCACCGCGCGTGCGCGCGCAGTTGCTCAAGGGTGAGTCGTGAGTCACGCGCCGGGGACCTCTCGGCTCCTCGCCTATGGCCTGCTCGCCCTGCCCTTGGCCATGCTGAGCCTGCCGGTGTACGTGCACATGCCAAAGTTCTACCAGGACGCCTTCGGCGTCAGCCTGGCGACTCTGGGCTTTCTGCTTTTGCTGACCCGCCTGGCAGATGCAGCACTCGACCCCTTGCTCGGTTATTGGAGCGACCGCGCGCACGCTCATGGACTACCTCGCCTGCGCTGGACTGCGCTTGCGCTACCCGTTCTGATGCTGGGCCTGTGGGCGATGTTCGTGCCGCCCGACCTGCCTCCGGCGGCTGCGGCCGTATGGCTCGCGGCGAGTTCTCTGGTCGTGTACTGCAGCTTGTCGATGGCCCAGATCAACTATCACGTTCACGGTGCCGAGATGGCACGCGCACCGGAGCAACTCACCCGGGTCACTGCGTGGCGCGAAGCCTTCACCCTGTGCGGCATCCTGCTTGGCGCAAGTCTGCCGGCCGTATTGGCAGCAGAGACCGCACCTCGCCCAGCTTTCGCAGCGCTGGCCCTGGTCATCGTGGGATTGCTTGCGCTTTGCAGCGGGCTCACCCTCGCGTTTTCACCCAAAGCCCTGCCACAGAGTGCGCGTGCCGCCACAACCTCGTGGTGGGCGGCCTTGCATCGTCCGTTGCGTCAGCCGGCGTTCCGACGGCTCGCGCTCGTGTTCGTCGTCAACGGCACGGCTGCAGCCATTCCCGCGACCCTGGTCCTCTTCTTCGTGCAGGATGTCCTGGGCCTCGTCCACCTCACCGCGCATTTTCTTGCGGCGTATTTCGCGGCCGGTGCGCTCGCGATGCCACTCTGGCCGTTTCTTGCGCGGCGCTGGGGCAAGGCCCGCACCTGGCGCCTCAGCATGTGGCTGGCCAGCGCCGTCTTCATCTGGGCCGCCTTGCTCACTCCGGGCGAGGCGGCCGCATTTTTTGCCATCTGCGCACTGTCGGGGTTGGCGCTGGGTGGCGATCTCGCGCTGCCGCCCGCCCTCCTCGCCCAACTCATCGTCCGTGAAGAGCAGGAAGCGGCGATGGCCTCTCCAGCGGGCGCCTACTTCGGATGGTGGGCTTTGCTCACCAAGCTTAACCTGGCGCTCGCCGCAGGACTGGCGTTGCCTCTGGTGACCTGGCTGGGCTACCAACCCGGCGGAAGCGAGCGACAGGCGGCAGGTACGCTTGCACTCACCGCGTGTTATGCACTGCTGCCGTGTGGCCTCAAGCTCCTGGCCGCCTGGCTGCTCAGCCGTCACGATTTCCCAGCCGAGGAGTCATGAGTCGATGCCGTTGAATACGCCGATCAGGGACTGGACCGGGAAACGCGTCTGGATCATCGGCGCCTCCACCGGCATCGGCGCGAGCCTCGCCCGCGTGTTGCTGCAGGCTGGCTCTCGCCTCGCGCTCTCCGCGCGGCGCGGTGAGCTTCTGCAATCCATGGCTGCGGAGTTCCCGGCGGAAAACGTGGCCGTGCTGCCTCTTGATGTGACAGATGGGGATGCTTTGAAGTCGGCCTGGAGGACCTTGCGCGATCGCTGGGGCGGCTGCGATCTGATCGTCGTGATGGCCGGCGACTATGTGCCGATGAGTTCCTTCAACCTCGACCAGCAGGCTGCGGAACACCTTTTACGCGTCAAACTCCACGCCCCCCTGCAGGTGCTGGAGTGCGTGCTGCCGGATCTGCTTGCCGCGGGCGCGGGAGGCCTGGCGCTCGTCTCCAGCGTGGCGGGCTACCGCGGATTGCCCCGCAGTCTGGTGTATGGCCCCGGAAAAGCCGCCGTCATCAATCTTGCCGAATCGCTCTATCTCGAGGTGCGCCCGCGTGGGCTTGGCGTGTGGCTGATCAATCCCGGTTTTGTCGCCACACCCTTGACCGCGCAGAATGACTTCCCCATGCCCTGTCTCATCACAGCAGAGGAAGCGGCACGCGAGATCCTGCGAGGATTTGCCCGCGGTGAATTCGAGATACATTTCCCCAAACGTTTCACGCGGACACTCAAACTGCTACGCCTGCTGCCTTACCGCTTGTACTTCGCGCTCGTGAGGAGAATCACCCAATGAGTCGAGACCCCGCCCTTGCCCGCCTCATCACCTACTGGGAAACACTGACCCCCGCCACGGTCGCCGCCCTCGGCGAGTTCTATGCCGCGGACGCGAAGTTCCAGGATCCCTTCAACGCCGTTCAGGGACTGCCGGACATCACCCGGATCTTCCATGAAATGTTCGAACGGCTTCACGATCCCCGCTTCCACATCCGACAGAGTGTGCAGGAAGGCCGCGAGGTCTTTCTCATCTGGGATTTCACGTTCCGCATCAAAAGTCTCAGCCCGGAACGCGTGCGCACCATTCATGGCACGACGCATCTGCAACTCGCAGAAGACGGACGCGTCATCCGTCATCGCGATTACTGGGATGCCGCGGCTGAGCTCTATGCCCAGTTGCCGGTCATTGGTGGCCTGATGCGTTTCCTTGCACGCCACTTCGCCTGAGATGCGGTGGGCAGCGCTCCTCGCCGTGGCAGCGTTGTGGCCTGCCTGCCCCGTGCAGGCCTTCGATGTGGACAAGCTGATGGTGCCTCCTGGCAAGTACGCCAGTGTGGAAACCCACAGGCTGCATTACCACTGCTTGGGCAACGGCTCTCCGGTCGTGATCATCGACGGCGGTATCGGCGGCGCATCGGTGGAATGGCGCAACATTCAGGCGGAGGTCGGTCGCGAGACGCGCGTCTGCAGTTATGACCGTGCCGGCTACGGATGGAGTGATCCCGGTCCGGCACCCCGCATCACCTCACGCACGGTGTCGGAGTTGCGCCGCCTCCTGAAGCGCGCCGACATTCCCCCACCTTATCTGCTGGTCGGTCATTCCTTCGGCGGCTTCACGGTGCGGTATTTTGCCGCCCGATACCCGGAGGAAGTGGCCGGCGTGGTACTGGTCGAAAGCTCGCATCCGGCGGCCGGCCTGCCAAAGTCCGCAGAGCGCGGGCAGGCCCCTCATCCGTTTGCCCAGGGGTCGCGCACCGAAACGCCCCCGCTCAATGAGGACTTCGCACTCGGGAATTACCTCAACTCCCGTCGCAAAGCCGTGTTTGCCCAGATGGATGAGATGACTCACTTTGCGCGCAGTGCGCGTGAAGTCGAGGCTGCTGGTCCGTTGCCGGATATCCCGCTGCGGGTGATCGTACGCGACCCCTCTCGCGGCTTCCCGGACGCGCGCGCCGAGGCCCGCTGGCAATCACGCCAACGCAGTCTTTCCAGGCTCACACCGCAGGGACATCTCGTGATAGCAGAAGGCAGTGGCCATGAGGTTCATGGCATGCGCCCGGACCTTGTGGTCGCGGAGATCAACGCCGCGCTGGCTAGTATCAGGGCGCAAGATCCGCGACGAACGCCGCGATGAGCGCCAGTGTCTGTTCCGGCTGTTCGAATTGCGGTGCGTGTTTGCAATCCTCAAGCACATGGGTGGTGACCGTAGTGCTGGCCTGCCTCGCAATGGCCTGAAGCTGGGCTACTGTACCGTACTGGTCATCACGGCCCTGAATCTGAAGCACCGGCACGCGAATGCCGGCCAGGAAAGACTCGATGTTCCAGTCCACAAAATCGGGGTGCAGCCAGGACTCCGCCCAGCCCCTGAAGGCACAATCCACATTGGCGCCGTGATACTTCTGCAGCCTCTGACGCAAGTCACCCTGCTCATAGGCTTGCTTCGCCGCACGGATGCTCTCGAGGCCGCCCGACTCGGTGAAGACATGCGGAGCCATCACCACGAGACCGCGGATACGAGCGGCGCCGGCACTGCCTGCGGCGACCAGGGCGATCGAGGCCCCGTCACTGTGGCCAATGAGAATGCAATCCCCGACGCCGGCGGCGTCGAGCACTCGGGACAGCGCCGCCCCCTCTTGCTGCATGTAATCAAGCGGCCAGGGCAGCTCACGCGGGCTGGAGTTGCCATATCCCTGTCGGGACCAGGCAAGGACAGGGCAGCCCGTGCGGGCAGCGAGCTGGGCTGGGAAATCCCGCCATAGCGCGACGCAACCCAGACCCTCGTGCAGAAGCACGAGGGTCGGTACATCAGATCTTCCCAGAATGAAGCGGGTCTCGAGCGAGGCCTCACCCACCTCGAGGTGGGTGAATTTTGCAGTGTCCAAGCCCCGGCTCAGGCGGCGAGCAAGCCTTCGCGTGTCACGTAGTCGAGCGTGTCGTTGAGCGCAAGCGTGAGCTTGCCGAAGATTTCGTCGATCTGGGCCTCGGTGATGATGAGCGGTGGGCACAATGCGATGCCGTCCCCCACATTGCGCGGGATCAGTCCGTGCACATGGCAGCGCTCGAAGCAGTAGGTGCCAATCGAGCCGGGCGGGTTGAAGCCCGCTTTCGTGGCCTTGTTGGAAACGAACTCGAGGGCACCAATCATGCCCACGCCGCGTACCTCGCCCACCAGCGGATGATCCGCAAAGCTGCGCAGGCCGGCCTGGAATTTGACCGACAGCGCTGCTGCGCGCTCGAAGATCCGGTCGCGCTCGTAAATTTCCAGCGTCTTCAGCGCCACCGCCGCGCAGACCGGATGACCACTGTAGGTATAGCCATGACCAAAGGTCCCGAGCTTGCGGCTCGCCTCGAGCATCGGGCCATACATCTTCTCGGGGATGACCACTGCCGACAGCGGCTGATAGGAAGAAGTGAGCGCCTTGGCCATGGTCATGGTATCGGGCTGGATGTTGAAGGTCTGCGAACCAAACGCATTTCCTGTGCGACCGAAGGCGCAGACCACCTCGTCGGCGATGAAGAGCACGTCATATTTGGCGAGCACCGCCTGAATCTTCTCGAAATAGGTGCGCGGTGGCACCAGCACGCCTCCGGCGGCCATCACCGGCTCTGCGATGAAGGCGGCAACAGTCTCCGGACCTTCGCGCAGGATGAGCTGCTCGAGGTTGTGCGCCAGACGGGTCGCAAAGTCTTCCTCTGATTCACCCTTTTCCGCGAAACGGTAATGGTGGGGACAGTCGGTGTGGATGAAGCGGCCGTCCAGCGGCACATCCCACTGGTTGTGCATGGGCGGCAGGCCCGTGAGGCTCGCCGCTGCGAGCGTGATTCCGTGGTAGCCCTTCACGCGACCGATGATCTTCTTTTTCTTCGGTCGACCAAGGGCGTTGTTGTAGAACCAGATCAGTTTGACCTGCGTGTCATTGGCATCGGAACCGGAGCACCCAAAAAAGACCTTTGACGCCTGCATGGGAACGAGGGTCTTCAATTTCTCGGCGAGCAGCATGCCGGGCTCGTGGCTCTTGCCATTGAAAAGATGCTGGAAGGAGAGCGTCTTGATCTGGTCGTAGGCTGCCTGCGCCAATTCCTCGTTGCCGTAACCAAGTGCAGTGGACCACAGACCGGCAAGACCTTCGATGTACTGCTTGCCATCGTGATCCCAGACGTAGGCACCCTCGCCGCGCGCGATCATCAGGGCACCCCGATCCTCGATGACGCCCAGGTTGACCATGGGATGGAGCAGGGCCGCGGCATCGCGGGCTTCAATCGAACCGGGTTTCAGGCTCATGCGTGTCTCCTGTCGAAGCCGCCGGACCTGGCGGCACTTGAATGCTGTAGGGACTCTCCGGCTACTATTCTAGCCACGGCCACGCAGGCCAGCCACCGGGCCAACGCAAAGGAACGGCAGTGTCTTCATCTCGCAACGTCCCGATCACTGCCTACCTGCAGATACTCGCCGGCGCAGTGCTGCTGTCCACCGGGTCGAGTGTCATCAAGGCCGTCAGCTTCAATGCGCTGGAACTGGCCGGGTGGCGCGCGCTGATCATCGCCCTTTTCCTTGCGGCGGTGATCCGTCCGCCACGCGCGTGCTGGGATCGCGCACTCATTCCTGCTGCACTTGCACATGGAATCACCACGCTGCTTTTCATGTGGGGCAACAAGCTCACCACTGCAGCCATCGCAATCTTCCTTCAGTACACCGCACCGCTTTATCTGCTCTTGCTGGGTCCCTGGCTGTTGAAGGAGCCAGTGAGGAAGTCGGATGTGTTCTTCGTGGTGCTGATCGCCGGCGGCATGGTGCTGCTGCTGTTGAAACCCGCGGTGGCCTCAAACACCGCCAGCAATCCGGGGCTGGGCGCGATCATCGCCGGTGTGTGCGGGGTCGCCTGGGCATTCACGACGTTGACGATGCGCGATCTTTCCCGGCGTGTGCCTGACGGCTTCCAGCGCGCCATCGCCGCGGTCATCCTGGCCAACGTGGTGCTTGCTGCGCTGCTGCTACCTCTCGTGGGCGTGCCGGACGAGGCGAGTCCCGGGGATTGGGCCTTGGTGTCCTACATGGGGATCTTCCAGCTCGGCTGTGCCTTCATTCTGGTATCCCTGGGGCTGCGCAGGGTGACCGCGCTGGAAGGCGCGCTGCTGCTGCTACTCGAGCCATTGCTCAACCCGGTGTGGGCCTTTTTCGCCCATGACGAAATGCCAGGTGGATTCGTTCTCGTCGGTGGTGCCGTGATTCTGTTGGCCTCGGCTGCGCGCGTGGTGGTCAATACCCGGCGTGGAGGGGCTCAGTCCCGGTCTTGACGCAGCTGTTCGCGGATGGCGTCCAGCGCCTTGCGTCCTTCGAGCAGGATGCGTGGCGTCAGATGATTTTCCATCATCGCCTTCTTTGCGACCGCGCGTGACAGGCCCTGCGCGGCCGCCAGAGCAAGCCAGGCGTAGGCCTTGGCCTGGTTGCGACTCACGCCAACACCGTTGGCATGACACAGGCTCACCGCGTACTGGGCGCGTGCGTCACCTTGCAAGGCGGCGCGTTCCAGCATCGCCACGGCCTCCTCCGGCAGCATGTCGGGCACTTTCCCGAACAGTCCACGCCGGCCGATTTCATACTGCGCGTGAGCACTGCCGAGCTCTGCGGCGTGACGCATCCAGGTCATCGCACGCGGCTTGCTGATCTCCACGCCAAGACCCCGCTCATATGCCAGCGCGAGCCGGTAGCAGGCCTTGATATGGCCTTGCTCGGCAGCTTTGCGCAGCCATTCAAAAGCCAGGGTGGGATCTGGCTGCACTGCAAGCCCCCGCTGATGGAAGCGTCCCAGTGCATACTGCGCCTGAGGCAGTCCGGCCCGTGCTGCGCGCTGCAGCCAGCGTTCGGCTTCCTCGGGATCACGCAGGGCTGGTGGCGCGTTGACATGCAGCAGACCAAGGTTGTGCTGGGCATCGACGTCACCGGCCTCTGCAGCCTTGCGACACCAGTGAAGGGCCTCGGCATGGCTGCGTTCGATGCCGAGCCCATGTGCCAGTGCAAGCGCCAGGTTGCGCTGAGCCTGGGTGTTACCCAGCTCCGCTGCCCGCAGCCAATGACGGACAGCGGCCTCGGGATTGCGCGCCACACCCTCACCGCGGCTGTAGAGCTCACCCAGCCTGAAATGTCCGACTGGATCATCGAGCGCGGCGGCTGCGGCGTACCAGCGCAGTGCCCGCTCGTAGTGACGTTCGAGGCCGGTGCCACTTTCAAAGCACCAGCCGAGCAGCGCCTGAGCTTCGCCAAGCTCTGCTTCTGCCGCCTGACGCAGCCATCGGATGGCTCCCGCAGGATCCCTGGGACAGCCCCGCCCCTCGAGCAGCGCTTTGCCCACGCGATAACAGGCCCCCACATGCCCTGCCTCCGCTGCACGTAGGTAACTGTCCAATGCGCGCGCGAGCTCTCCCAGGGCAGCATCCGCCTTGTCCAGGGATTCCCCGCGCGCGTAGAGGACTTCAGGGTCTTCCGCCGCGCCAGAGGGAATGGGAGGATTGCGCTCGCTCATTGCGCAATCAACCGCACGCAATACAGCCGCTGCGCGTCACGGCTCGCGCAGGAGCTTGATGAGACTGGAGGTGTCCAGTCGACGGTGGTCGCGGCGCTGGAGCTCAGCGTAGAACTGATCCACCAGAGCGGTCAGCGGAAGGCTGCTGCCGTTGCGCCGAGCCTCCTCCAGCACGATGCCGAGATCCTTGCGCATCCAGTCCACGGCGAAACCAAAGTCGAATCGATCCTCGACCATTGAGAGCGCGCGGTTGTCCATTTGCCAGGACTGCGCTGCACCCTTGCTGATGACTTCCACGACCGCCTGCATGTCCAGACCAGCCTTCATCCCGAAAGCAAGACCTTCGGACAGTCCCTGAAGCACACCAGCAATGCAGATTTGATTGACCATCTTGGTGAGCTGTCCATGCCCTGAAGGTCCGAGATGACGAATACTGCGCGCATAGGCCCCGCATACGGATTCGACGCGCGCGTAGGCTTGCAGGTCACCTCCCACCATCACGGTGAGCGTGCCGTTCTCGGCCCCGACCTGGCCACCGGAGACCGGCGCATCCAGGAAGGAAGCACCCAGCGCTTCGGCGCGCGAGGCCAGCTCCCGCGCCACTTCGGCAGAGGTGGTGGAGTGATCAATATGCACCGCGCGCGCACCGAGACTCTGGAAAATCCCGTCTGGCCCGAACGCGATCTCGCGCAGGTCGGCGTCGTTGCCTACACATGACAGCACGATGGCGGCATCACGCGCGGCTGCGGCGGGAGTCTCTGCCACTTCACCCCCGAAACGCTCCTGCCAGGCCTGCGCCTTGGTGCGCGTACGGTTGTACACGGTCACTGCGTGACCCTTGCGCTGCAGATGCCCGGCCATCGGGAATCCCATCACGCCAAGCCCGATGAAAGCTACCTTGCTCATCGGGATGTCACGGCTTCGCTTGCTGACCGCCTCATGACGCGGCACCGGGTTTTGCAGCCAGTCGTCCTGTGAGGTCGTAGTCGTCACTGGCGTCGATCAGCACACGCTGCAGGGAGCCGGGTTGCACTTTGCTCCCGCCCTTGATCCGGACCACGCCATCGATGCCGGGTGCATCGGCGGCACTGCGTCCGATCGCCACCTTGCCCTCGATCTGATCGATCACAACATCCACCGTGCGCCCGACGTAGCGGGCAAGACGGGAGGCACTGATACGCTGTTGATGCTGCATGAAGCGCTCCCAGCGTTCCTGCCGGACGCTCTCCGGCACCGGGTCCGGCAGCGCATTGGCCGCGGCACCCTCCACCGGGGAATACGGAAAACACCCGACACGGTCGAGCTGGGCTTCATCGAGAAAGTCGAGCAGTGCTTCGAACTCGGCCTCCGTCTCCCCGGGAAAGCCGACGATGAAGGTACTGCGCAAGGTGAGCTCGGGACAGTTCTCGCGCCAGCGACGGATGCGCGCCAAGGTATTCTCGGCCGCCGCCGGGCGACGCATCAGCTTGAGGATACGTGGACTGCCATGCTGGAACGGAATGTCGAGATAGGGCAGTACCTTGCCCTCGGCCATCAGTGGCAATACTTCATCCACATGCGGGTAGGGATACACATAGTGCAACCTCACCCAGACGCCCAGTTCGCCCAGGGACGCACACAGGCCATGAAAGTTCGTCACACGCTCCCCCTGGCGCCACACGGCACTCGGGTAGCGCAGGTCGCTGCCATACGCACTGGTGTCCTGAGAAATCACCAGCAACTCGCGAACGCCGGCCGTCACCAGTCGCTCTGCTTCGCGCATCACCTCGGGCAGTGGCCGACTCTGCAGACGCCCGCGCATCGAGGGGATGATGCAGAAAGAACACTGGTGGTTGCAGCCCTCGGAAATCTTGAGATAGGCGTAGTGACGCGGCGTGAGGCGGATACCCTGCGGCGGGACCAGATCGACTCTCGGATCGTGTACCGGCGTGGGTGCATGTTCACGCACGGCGGCCACAACGGATTCGTACTGATGCGGACCTGTGATGGAAAGCACCTGGGGATGGATCGTGCGGACTTCATCCGCATTCGCACCGAGGCAACCGGTCACCACCACCCGTCCATTCTCGCTCAAAGCCTCGCCTATCGCCTCCAGCGACTCCGCCTTCGCGCTGTCGATGAATCCACAGGTATTGACCACCACCACATCGGCACCCGCGTACGTGTTGACGATGTCATACCCCTCGACGCGCAGCTGGGTCAGGATGCGCTCGGAATCCACGAGCGCCTTCGGGCAACCCAGACTGACAAAGCCGACTTTCGGGGAACGCTGCATCGGGACCTCTTTTATGCGCGGGAACTCATAGACCGAGGGCGCAGCCGTCCAGACGAGGATCGCTGCCTCCTTGATAACCACCCTTCACGGAGTCGCGAATAATACCTTGATAGCCGCCGGCAAAACCGGTCACTGGATGCGACTGGAGACGCAGCACATGGCCCCGCGCGGCCAGCGCGGCGAGGATTTCCGGCGGGAACCCCGGTTCATGCTCCACCACGCCCAAGCCGGGCTGGTGGTCACCATTGGGCGCCGGTCCCCCGTGATGCCGCAGGCGCGGCAGCTCCCCAGCCCGCTGCGCGTCACACCCGAATTCGAGGATCCGCGCAAGAATCTGTACTTGCGCCTGGGGCTGCATGTCGCCACCAATTGCGCCAAAGCTGAGCACGGGCTGATCGTCCCGCGTGACGAAGCCCGGCATGATCGTATGGAAGGGGCGCTTGCCCGGAGCGTGCACATTGGGGTGTCCAGGCTCAAGCGAGAATCCGCTGCCGCGGGACTGCAGGGCGAAACCATAGGGCGCGACCACCACCCCCGATCCAAATGGCACGAAGAGGCTCTGGATCAGGGAGACCATCATTCCGTCCGCATCCGCTACACAAAGGTAGGTGGTATCACTGGCCGGGACTGCAACCCGACCCGGCGTTTGGTCTGCCCGCGCGTGTGCGGGGTCAATCAACGCTGCACGTGTGCGGATGTAGGTGTCTGAAAGCAGGTCTGCGGGTGCGACATCGACAAAATCCGGGTCGGCGTAATGCCGCGCACGGTCAGCGAACGCGAGCTTCTTGGCCTCCAGATACCGATGCCACCACGCCGGGTCGTCACCGTCCGCAACCGGCGGTGAAGTCTCGAGCATTGCGAGCATCTGCAAGGCACTCAGCCCTTGCCCGTTGGGCGGCAGGGCGTGGATATCGTGGTTGCGGTAACGTGTGCACAAGGGCTCCACCCAATCGACCGCGGCACGCTCCAGGTCCACTGCAGAGATCGAACCCCCACTGGCGGCACTGGCACGCACAATCGCTTCACTAATCGCACCTCGATAGAAAGCGTCTCCGCCCTGCGCGGCCAGCTCTCTGAAAAGCCTGGCGAGCTCGGGATTGCGGTAACTTTCTCCCGGCTCCGGCGCCCGCCCCTGCGGCATGAAGAGTTGGCGGAAATCGGCCAGACAGGCCGACAGCCGTGGTTCACGCAACAGTTCCCCGGCAGCATGGGACCAGGATTGCTGACTGCGCACGCCGACTGCAAAGCCCCGCTCGGCAGTCTCGATTGCCGGCTGGAACAACCGTGACCATGGCAGCCTGCCAAAACGCTGGTGTAGCGCCTGCCATCCGGCCACCGCCCCAGGCGTCGTCAGGGTCAATGGTCCGCGGGCCGGCATGATGCTTTCACCAGCGAGCGCAGCGCGCAGGGCGTCTGAACTCAGGGACAGCGGCGCGCGTCCGCTCGCGTTCAGGCCGTGAAGTCGCCGCGACGCCGAATCCCAGACCATGGCAAAGAGATCACCGCCCGGACCACACATCTGAGGTTCGGTGACCGCGAGCACCGCATTAGCCGCGAGGGCTGCGTCTACTGCACTGCCGCCCGCGCGCAGCATGTCGATACCGGCCAGGCTCGCGAGCGGCTGACTGCTGGCAACCATGCCGCGTGTGCCAACTGCAGGTGGGCGACATGCAGGATGGCGCGACGGCGCATTCATGCTGTACGACGAATGCCCAGAGGCCGGTTGAGTGTCTCGGGTGCGGGTGACTCGGCATGCACCCGCAACACCTCGGCAAGCCGGCGCTGCGCACTTTCGGGCATGGGGGCGCCACGCCGGGTGGCGAAGGAGATATGCATGTAGAGGGACTCGCAGGTCGCGGCAACCCATCCCTCCGACCTGTGCCGAACCTCGCTGTAGGTGTGAATCAGCTTGGGGCTCCAGTCAATCAGCCGGGTGCTGACCTGTATCGCATTTCCGGCAAACAGTTCGCGACGAAAATCCATGTTGCACGAGGTGACGAATACGGAACCCTGCCCCTCTGCCGTATATCCCCAGCCCAGACCCACATCGTCAAAAAAGGCATTGCTGCCGTCGTCCACGGCCCGCAGGTAGAAGGCAACATTCATGTGGCCATTGGGATCCAACCATTCCGGCTTCACGGCGAGTTCGTCAATGAATGGAAAAGGAACCGGATTACTCATACACCCTCCGCAAACTGCCTGACCTCCCAGTCGGTCACGGCCTGTGAAAAAAGCGCCAGCTGCCATTCACGGCTGCGGGCATATGCATCGACGAAATCAGCACCGAATACCGCCCGCACGTGCGACGAACCACGCCAGCGCGCAATTGCCTGGGCAAAATCAAGCGGAAAAGGCGCGGCACAATGAGGGCCCGGCTGCGCGGCATCGCCGCCCGCGGCTGGTCTTGGCCACAAACGTTCCGTGATGCCGAGACGCCCCGCCGCCAAAGCCGCCGCAAAGACGAGGCACGGATTGACGTCCGCGCCCCCGATTCGGATTTCAATGCGGGTCTCCTCGGGCGTGGCGGCCACCACACGCAGTGCCGCGGTCTTGTTGTCCAGCCCCCAGCTGTTGGTTGTTGGCACGAAGGCAGCCCCGGCAAAGCGCTTCCAGCTGTTCAGGTTGGGCGCAAACACCAGAAAGAATTCCGGCAGATACTGCTGCAGTCCACCCAGGAAATAGCGCAGGATTTCGCTTGGCTGTGCGGCGTTCTGATCGTATGCAAACGCCGGCAATCGGTCGCCCGCGTGCAGCAGCGAGAGATTCACATGTCCCCCCGCGGTTTCATGCACCTCACTCAAGCGCGCCATGAAACTCAGAAGCGCGCCCTGTTCACGCGCAAGGGCCTTGGCCATGGTCTTGAAGCAAAGCCAGTGCGCGGCCGCCGCCATGGGCTCGTCAGGCTCAAAGGAAACTTCCAGCATCCCTCGGAATTCAGCATGCATGGCGCGTACCGGCAGCCCCATCGCGGCCGCACGTGCCTGCAGCTGTTCCAGCAAAGGTGCGGCAACCAGGTGATCGAGGTGGGAGTACATCCGCAGGAAATCAGGGTGGGAGTGCAAGGCTGCCGGGCGTTTGGCCTTGAGGGTCTCAGCGGTCTCCGCCAGCACCTGACATTCGAGTTCACCTGCACAGCGGGCCGCGAACCCGAGCGCCTGCAGGCGTGAGAGCTCGCGTCGAAGCAGCGCCCGCGGGCACCAGGCGGCGTGTTCAGCATCCAGTTGCCCGAGCAGCAGGACTCTTGTTTCGCCGGAACGGGACACATCTTCGCAGAGGCTTTGCGCATCAAAGATCAACCGGGCATCCGGATAACCGTGCGCGGGATCCTGGAACAGGCCATTGTCCATCGGGGTGTCGGTCACATCGGTTGCAAAGATCGCCGTGCTCATGGCAACACCTTCCCGACACAGGCTCTGGAGCTTGTCCCGATGCACCAGCTTGCTGCGCAGGCGGCCGTCCCAATCGACACAACCGACCGCGAGGAACGTTCCTGCACCCATCAGGTCACCCGCTTTTTCGGGTGACAGCGGTGGACCCACAGGAAAACTGGCTGATGCCATGATTGCGGTCCGCCGGATCAGGCCAGAGAAAACACCTTGCCGGGGTTCAGAATGCCCTTGGGGTCGAGCGCCTGCTTCAGATGTTTCATCAGGGCTATTTCCGCCTGGCTGCGGCTCAGCGGCAGGTACTGAACCTTTTCAGTGCCGATGCCATGTTCCGCAGAAACCGAACCACCAATGGCCTGCAATGGTTCGTACACGCAGAGATTGACCCTGTGGTGATGCTCTGCGCCCGCATCGCCGACCGCGATGGCAAAGTGAATGTTGCCATCACCGATGTGGCCGAGCGTGAAGCAGTGATGGTCGGGATAAGCCTCCGAGAGTCGGCGCTTGACCTCGCCGACATAGGCATCCATGTCGCGTATCGCGAGGCTCACGTCATACAGGAAGGCTGGTCCATAGCGGAAGAACTGATCTACCGAATCGCGAATCTTCCACATTGCGCGACGTTCGCCCTCGGACTTGGCCACCGCGGCATCGACGATCAAGCCTTTTTCCAGAGCCTCCCCCATGGTGTTCTCAAAGCGTTCAGCGTCATCAGCATGCCCGGTACCCAGGGCTTCACAAATCACGAAATGCGTATGCTCCACGGGCACCGGCCGTGCGTTGTTGCTCGGCGGTGTGGTGACCAGTTCGTAGAAATCGCGCCACATCACCTCGAAGGAGCTGAGGCCACCACCCATCGCACGGTCGATGAAGCGCAGGAACTCTGCTACCTGGCCAAAGTTGTCAAAGGCGGCAAACGCTGTCTGCTGGCCGAGGGCCATTTCGCGCAGGCGAATCACGACGCGCGTGACGATGCCCAGAGTGCCCTCGGTGCCGATGAACAGCTGCTTCAGATCATAGCCGGCGTTGTTCTTGATCATCGTGTTGAGAGACGTGATCACGGTTCCGTCAGCCATCACGGCTTCCAGCCCCAGCACATTCTCCCGCGTCATGCCGAAGCGAATGACGCGATTGCCACCCGCATTGGTAGAAACATTGCCACCAATCTGGCAGGTTCCGCGCGCGCCCAGGTCGACGGGGAAGATCAGCCCATGCTTTTCGGCGGCCTCCTGCAGTGCCTGCAGAGGCACCCCGGCCTGCACGGTCATGGTCCGCCCGACCGGATCGATTTCCTCGATCCGGTTCATGCGCTCCAGGGACAACACCACGTCGGCCTCAGTGCCGTTGCAACCTTGGACCAGTCCTGTGAGTCCGCCATGAGCCACCACCGTCTGTCCAAGTGTATTGCACAGCTTGAGGACTGCCGAGACTTCCTCTACTGAGCCTGGTCGCACGATCACTCTCGCGCGCACAGGCTCCTGGCGCCAGACATGGATGTTGCGTGCAGAGATGTCGTCTCCAAGCACAAGCCCGGCATCACCGACGATCGCATGGAGTTGCTGAATGAGCGCATCACTCATGATTTGGCCGCCTTTTGTAGTGCCTGATCGATATCCCAGAGAATATCGTCGAGCGTTTCCAGTCCGACCGAAATCCGAATCATGTCCGGCCCGACACCTGCAGCGATCTGCTGCTCCTCGGAGAGCTGTCGATGAGTGGTTGACGCCGGGTGAATGACCAGTGTCTTGGCGTCACCCACGTTGGCCAGATGGCTCAGGAACTGCACGTTCTCGATGAACTTGACTCCCGCCGCCATGCCGCCCTTGATGCCGAAAGACATGATTGAACTTGCTCCTTTCGGCAGATACTTTTGCGCGCGCGCGTGGTAACGATCTCCGGGCAGTCCGGGGAAGCGTACCCAGGACACCTGGGGATGCGCGGCCAGAAATTCAGCCACCGCAAGACCGTTGGCGCAGTGGCGTTCCATGCGCAGCGGCAATGTTTCCAGCCCCTGCAGGAACATGAAGGCATTGAACGGACTCATTGCCGGCCCCAGGGTACGCAGCGTTTCCAAGCGGGCCTTCATGCTGAAGCCGAAGTCCCCGAAGGTCTCGTAGAACTTCACCCCGTGGTAGCCCGGGGAAGGCTCGGTCATGCCGGGAAACTTGCCGTTATCCCAGGGAAAGCGTCCAGATTCCACAAGCACTCCGCCGATCGAAGTGCCATGGCCGCCGATGAACTTGGTGGCCGAGTGGACGACGATGTCGGCACCCCACTCCATGGGGCGGCAGAGAAAGGGCGTAGGGAAGGTGTTGTCGACAATCAGCGGCAGATCTGTGGCATGAGCCACTGCCGCCACTGCTTCGATATCGAGCACGTTGATGAGTGGGTTACCGAGGGTCTCGGCGTAAACCAGCCGTGTGCGCGGCGTGATGGCGGCCTCGATGGCGTCCATGTCATCGATGTCGACGAAGGTCGTGTCTATCCCCATGCGTCGGAAGGTGACATCGAACTGGGAATAGGTGCCGCCATAGAGGGTGTGCGAAGAAACGATGTGGTCGCCGGCTTCCAGCAAGGTCAGCAGCGCCACCATCTGCGCCGACATGCCCGAGCTCACGGCCACCGCTGCTCGACCACCTTCCAATGCCGCCATGCGCTCCTCGAACACGGAGTTGGTGGGATTCGATAACCGGGTGTAGACGTTGCCGAAGGTCTGCAGGTTGAACAGGCTCGCTGCGTGGTCAGCACTGTCGAAGACGTAGGACGTCGTCTGGTAGATGGGTGCCACACGCGCGCCAGTGCTGGCGTCAGGGATCTGGCCCGCGTGCAGGCACAGGGTTTCAAATCCGAATTTTCGATCAGCCATGGTTCAGTTCGCGACGTATCTGGGGCGCTTGGAGGAAATCACCTTGGTGTTGACGCCTGCAAAATTGAGCCCGCCAAAAAGACGGGCGTGCTCGATCTTCACGCAGCGATCCATCACTACATCCAGTCCGGCACCCCGCGCGATCTGCGCCGCCTCAATATTGATGACACCAAGCTGCAGCCACAGCACCCTGGCCCCGATGGCGATGGCGCTGCGCGCAAGTGGTACGATTTCCGAAGAAGCCCGGAAGCAGTCGACCATATCGACTTTCTCCGGAATGGCTTCCAGGCTCGGATAGCACTTCTCGCCGAGCACTTCCTCATAAGCCGGATTGACCGGGATCACCCGATAACCGTGCTCCTGCATGTACTTGGCGGCAAAGTTGCTGGGGCGATGCCAGTTGGCCGAGAGCCCGACCACGGCAACCGTCCGGCACTCGGCCAGGATCCGCCGCAGGGTGGGAATGTCTGTCTCAAAGTCCGCGACGTCTGCGCACATAACTGCCAGTGATCTCCTTGACGTTACGCGTGCCGAGCAGTGCCATGTCGCGCACGATCTCGTCACGCAGAATCTGCAAGGCCTTGTCCACGCCGGCCTCTCCACCGGCGCCGAGGCCGTAGAGGTAGCAGCGCCCCGTCATGCAGGCACGGGCACCGAGCGCCAACGCCTTGAGTACATCGGTGCCGCGACGCACGCCACCATCAAGGATCACCTCCGCGCGATCGCCAACAGCAGCGACGATCTCGGGCAGCACATCGATGGGCGTCGGGGAATGATCAAGCTGGCGCCCACCATGATTGGACACAATGATGGCCGTTGCGCCGATATCCACGGCGCGCTTCGCATCATCAACGGTGAGAATGCCCTTGACCGCGAAAGGCCCTCCCCATTCCTGCACCATGGCGGCAGCATCATCCCAGGTCACCGTGCGGTCGAACTGGCTGCCGATGTAGGACATCAACGTCTCCACATTGTCACTGTCCACGGTCTGCACACGGTGCGCCACATTGGCCAGCGAGAATGGCGCAGACGTGACATGCGTGGCAGACCATACGGGATGCAGCACGAAGTCCAGCCAGCTGCGCAGGGTGAAGGTCGGAGGCAGGGTCATGCCGGTGCGGAAATCCCGCTCACGCTTACCGGTGATCGGCAGGTCGATGGTGAGGCAGAGGGCCTGGTACTCGGCGGCGCGGCAGCGCTGGATGAATTCGGAGACGAGCCCACGATCCTTGAAGACATAGATCTGGAACCACTTCGGCCCGGCATTGCAGGCGGCCACTTCCTCTATCGAGTGGGTGCCCACCGTGGAAAGCGAGTAAACAGTGCCGGCACGCGCGGCAGCCCGGGCCACAGCGCGCTCGCCCTCCCAGTGGAAAAGGCGCGACATGCCCGTGGGTGCCAGCACCACGGGAAACTCGATGCGTTGGCCCATCACCGTCGTGGAGGGATCGATCTCCGAGATGTCGACAAGATTGCGCGGCAGGAACTCGAGGTGGTCGAAATCGCTGGAGTTGCGGCGGTAAGTGATTTCATCTTCGGCCGCACCATCCATGTAATGGAACATGGGTGCGGGAACCCGCCAGTGCGCCATACGTCGGAGGTCGGCGATGTTTTGACAACGCCTCAGATAGAAGGCGGAGAGACGCGCTTCCAGCGCCTGCAGGGTTGGCCAGGTCATGTGAGCCTCAGAGCTGATGGAGGGGCAACGGTGTCCGCACCATATCAGATGCCGCAGAGACCCGGCGAGGGGTGGTCAAAGGGGCGGTCCTTCCAGCCCCGCCCCGCGTGGTCAGCCGAAAGCCTCTGCGGTCTCCACCAGTACACTGGTGGAACCGACCTCCATCGCACGCGTCAGCCCCTCTGCCTGTGGCAGCACCTGGGTGGCGAAGAATCGCGCGCCGGCAAGCTTCGATTTAGCGAAGGCAGGGTCGCCGGCGTTGGCGGCGAGATCGGTCAAGGCCAGGGACGCCCCCCGCAAGAGCTGCCAACCACCGACCACGATGCCCCACAGCTTGAGATAATTTACCGAGGCGGCTGCCGCGAGGCGGGGATCGCGCCCGCCCTCCTGCAGCACCCAACGCACTGCGCGCTCGAGCGCCGCGGTCGCCAAGGCAAGTTCGGCTGTCTCGCTCTTGAGGCTGGAGGATGCCTCGCTCGCCCATCGGGACAGATCTGCTTTGATTTCATCCAGCAGTTCGAGGGCTGCCTTGCCACCGTCGCGGAGCGTCTTGCGTCCCACGAGATCCTGCGCCTGGATGCCGGTCGTGCCCTCATAGATGGTGGTGATGCGGGCATCGCGCAGGAACTGCGCGGCCCCCGTTTCCTCGATGAAGCCCATGCCGCCGTGGATCTGCACACCGACCGAAGCCAACTCCTGCCCGAACTCCGTGCACCAGCCCTTGACGATGGGTGTGAGGAGATCACCGCGACGACGATAACGGGCCGCCTGCTCTCCCTCTGGCAGGGCTGCCCCCAGATCAAATGCCAACGCGCACAGGTATGCCACGGCACGCATTGCCTCCACACCCGACTTCATGCTGAGCAGCATACGCTTCACATCTGGATGCTCGATGATGGCGGGCGCCTCCTTGCCCGTATGGCCGATTGGCTTGCCCTGCACGCGTTCGCGCGCGAACCACAGGGCTTTCTGATAGGCCGCTTCGCCTATCGCCACCCCTTCCAGTCCTACTGCGTGACGGGCGTTGTTCATCATAGTGAACATGTATTCAAGCCCACGATTGGGTTCGCCCACCAGATAACCAA
>JAURMM010000096.1 GCA_030830685.1 Gammaproteobacteria bacterium
GCAGACCGCTCCGCCTGGGTACGCCGTGGGTGCCGAGTGTCGCTGAGTGCATCCATGTCGCGATGGTGCGCTCCTTCTTACTTGCTTGCAACAAGCAAGTTGCCCTTTACATGACTTGTCATTGGCGGATGGCCGGGCGAGTGCACCCGAGGACTAGACCCGCTGCAGTCCACCGCACACGATCCCGGAGAGCACTGCACGGATAAACTCTGGGCCTCATCAAGGGAGAAGCTGCATGCGCTGTGAAATCGTCGCCATCGGGACCGAACTGCTGCTGGGCCAAATCGTGGACAGCAATTCAGCCTGGATGGGGGAACAACTCGCCCTGTCCGGCATCGATTCCTACTACCAGGTGAAGGTCGGGGACAACCACCGGCGGATAGTGGACACACTGAAGCTCGCGCTTGCGCGCAGCGATGCGGTGATCTGCTGTGGCGGTCTCGGCCCCACCCAGGACGACATCACGCGCGAGGCGATCGCGGAAGTCATGGGCGTGTCCCTGGTGCGGGACGATGCCATGGGTGCGCGCATAAGGCACATGTTCGAGAGCCGTGGGCGCAGCATGCCTGAGAACAACCTGCGGCAGGCGGAGTTGCCACAAGGTGCTCGCTTCATTGCCGAAATGCCGGGCACGGCCCCAGGCCTGGTCTGCCCGGTGGGGGCTCAGGTCATCTATGCCGTGCCGGGGGTGCCGAGCGAAATGCGGGCCATGATGATGGGCACCATCCTGCCGGACTTGCGCTCGCGCAGTGGAGAGACTTCCGTCATCCGCAGCCGAGTGCTGCGGACCTGGGGTCAATCCGAATCGGGCCTCGCGGAAATGCTGGCCGAGCACATGCGGCGACTGGACGAGAGCGGGCGTGCCACCCTCGCTTTCCAGGCGAGTGGTATCGAGGGCATCAAGGTCCGGATTACCGTCAAGGCTCCGGATGAGGGAGCCGCGCGGGCACTCCTGGAAACCGAAGACCGGATCGTGAGCGACCTGCTCGGCAAATATGTCTTCGGGCGGGATCGCGAAACCATGGAGAGCGTGGTCTTGCTGGGCTTGCGCCAGCGCGGACTGACTCTGGCGCTCGCCGAATCCGCAACAGCCGGACACATCGGCCTGCGCCTGTCTGCCCGGGATGAGGCGGAGGGGGTTTTTCGCGGGGGTGTGATTCTGGGGGATGGGGATTTGCAAACGAGGCTCCTCGGCGTAGCAGTCGCCAAGGTTCCCGATGCTGAAACTGCCGCCGCACTCGCCGCCGCAGTGCGCCGGGAGGCTGGGGTGGATATTGGCCTCTCGACCTGCGCAATAGACGATCGCACACCCGTGCCCGGCCTGCGCCCCGGCACGGTATTCATCGGGATTGCCACTGCCGAGGGTGCCAGAACCGAAACCGTCCAGCTCCCGGGAGATCGCGCCCGCATCCGCGAGTATGCCGTCATCAGCGCGCTCAATGCGCTGCGCCAGAAGGTACTCACATGAGACTTCGACCACCGAATCCGGGTAATCTTTGATATTCCCTCCGCCGCAGATCCGCCGCGGAGAAAACCACTCGACAGGCTTGGACCTGGCTCACGAGGGAAAATAATCAGGCACGCATGGACGACCCTCAGTGCATGATGAAATAGGATTTTGGCAGCAAAGGCCGCCTGTCACTGATACTCGAAAATATAGGTCGGGATTTTTTCCCAAAACCGCATTTATAATGCTGATCCCTTGAAAGGTAGAAAGTTCATGAAATCACCCGCAGCCATCCGCAAACAGATTGCGAAACTCCAGGCGCAGATTGCCGCCACCGAAAAATCCCGCGAGAAAGCCCTCCGCAAAATCATCACGGACATGCAGAAGCATGACCTGAGCTTATCCGATCTGCGCGACGCCATGAGCGTCAAGCCAAAGCGTGCAGCCGGCCGCAAAAAAGCCACCGGCAGCGTGCCGGCCAAGTTCAGAGATGACAAAGGCAATACCTGGAGCGGTCGCGGTCGCGAGCCGAGATGGATGACGGAAGCTATCGCACAAGGCCGCAAGCGCAGTGACTTCGCCATCTGAACAACGGTCCACGTAATGCCCGCGTTGGCGCAAACATCACGACAGCCCCATCAGGATCAGCGGGTGGGGAATTAGCCCTCGCCCTCGGCGTGGGGGTCAATCTGGCTGAATTCTGCGAGGGTCGAGTACCCGAGAGAGTTACCGGCAGGATCAAACACCTCGAATAGCGTGTCTTCGGCAACCTGCAACATGAACATCAACGCCTGACCGGCATCGGTTCTGCGCTGCTCCGGGAACACCCAGACGTCCCCGGACTCACTCGGCGTCTTCCCCCCTCGCACTCGATGCGTTACCAGCATATCCCCACCTACCCAGCGTGTTGATGTTCTTGTTCTACCTGCGGATTCCTGCCCTTCATGGCTCTTCACCTCCCTGAAGTGCCCTTTGCGCCCGCACATTCCTCTCGATCCTGCCCGGGAGTAAATAATCGCCTGAAGTTCCCAACCCGATCTGCGACGCAGCCGACAGTCCTGCAACAATCTTTGACGTTATTTCTCCGAATCCTGAATCACATCACAGATCGCTCACTTGCAGCGACTGGCTGACCCGGGACATCCGGGCCTGCCAAGCCCGACCTTTGACAGCGCGGGCCAGACATGAAACAGACGCGGTCAGCGCGGACTGTTGCCTGCGACGGAATATTCCCTGCCCGCCTCCGCCAGCCATCCGTTTACTTGAGTCACGGCTTCGATACCGAGTTCGCCGCTCAGGGCTTTCAGGCGCAGGTGCGAGATGGCGTAAACGAGGCGCTGCTCGGCGAGGTCAAGACGGGTCTGGCTGCGTTTCTGCACGGCATCAAGAATGTCGACACGGGTGCGGGTGCCGGCCTCAAAGCCTTTGCGATTGGAAATCACGGATTGTGTGGCCGAACGCTCTGCAAGCTCCAGCGCACGCACGCGCCGGATTCCCTCCACCACCGCCTGGAATTCCTTGCGCACCGCGGTAGCCAGCTTGCGCCGGGATGCATCGTGTCGCTCTTCGACTTCCCGGTGCTTGGCCATGGCCTGCTTCACCTGGGCATGGACATACCCGCCGGCGAACAGTGGCACAGCCACCTGCACACCGATCTGGTTGTTGATGAAGCGCGCACCGGGGTTGATCACATTGTCGCTCTCATTGATCGATCGCTGCAGGATGAGATCAGCAGTAGGTTTGTGCCCGGCATAGGCGCGAGAGATCTCGAGCTTGGCGGCCTTCATCTCCGCTTCCAGGGCCGTGAGCTCGGGACTGTTGGCCTCGGCCCGTGCCACCCAGCTTTCCAGCGTGTCCGGATCCGGCATCACCAGCTGCAGGCGATGCTTGTCGACTGCGGCGAGACTTTCCACTTGGCCACCGATCAGAACTTCCAGCTCGTGCCTCGCCTGCGCTATCTGCTGATCTGCCGCGAGCAGATCAGCTTCGTTGAGATCAAGCCTTGCCCGCGCGTCGTCCACGTCGGTCCGCGTACCCTGTCCTGCCTTGAGCGCCAGTTCTGCCGCCGCCAGTTGCGCGGCAATGGCCTTGCCTTGCGAGACAACCTGAGCCCGTTGCTCCTCCATCAGCAAGGCGTTGAGGTACGTCCCGGCGACCCTCAAGCCCATGTCCTGCATGGCTCTGGCGAGTTCAGCCTCCACGCCTTCGCGCTGA
>JAURMM010000097.1 GCA_030830685.1 Gammaproteobacteria bacterium
GCCCGACACCGTGGCTCAGGTGCGGGCGCTGGAGTTCGATGCCCACGGCAGGCTCTGGGTGGTGAACGGGGGTACATCCGCAGTCGTGAAGCTCGATCCTGCCACGCGAACATTCGAGACCTTCAAGGTTGGCATGTACCCGCACGACATCGTGCTCGACAGCCACGGCAATGCCTGGGTGAACGACTACTTCGCGAAGAAGGAGCGGGTGGCTCGCGTCAGTGCGAAGGACGGCAAGGTCGAAGTCTTTCCTCTGCCCTCGCTGGAGCGGCCTGCCGCAGAGGGTGTGCCCCTGTCTTATGGTCTGCAGATTGATCGGGAGGATCGGTTGTGGAGTACACAGCTTGCGGCCAATACCCTCATCCGCCATGACATTCGTACGGGCAAGTCCCGTCTCTATGCCATGCCTGATGCCAATACCGGCCCACGCCGGAATGCCATCGGCCTGGATGGCAAGATCTGGATTCCGGAATTCAACACCGGAAGGCTCACCGCCTTCGATCCCGCGACCAAACCTTCGAGACCTTCGACACAGGTATCGGAGCCGCGGGCATCTATGACGTGGCAGTCGATCCCCGAACAGGAGACGTCTGGCTGGCGGCCTCGCTGGCGTCAGAACTCATCCGCTTCGACATTCGCCGCAAGGTATTCGTCCACTATCCCCTGCCCACCGAACCCGCCTACATGCGACATCTCGCCATCGACGCCAGGACGGGCGATGTCTGGAGCGCATATTCCTCCTTGCCCACCGCGACCCCGCGCGTGGTGAGATTGCAGCGCACAGCGATAGCCCGGTGACCCCGTACGCTCGTCCGCAAGCGACGGGCGACGCAAGCTTCGCAGCAGCGGTCAGGATCGCTTTCGTCTCGGGCGGCTGGAGTCTTATTGACGCTTGCTTCAATAACAAAGACATTGGGTTGCCATCACGCCTATATGCGTCCCGAAGCTCCGGAGGGAAAACTGCATGTCCATGTCCACCGACTCCGGTCTCAGACCCTATGACCCGCTGGATCCCCTGATCAGACGCAACCCGTACCCTTGGTATGCACACCTGCGTCGCCACGAGCCGGTCAAGTTCCTCCCCGGGATGAATGCCTATGCGGTGAGTCGACATGAAGACGTCAGGCAGCTGATGCTCGACCACGCCGGCTTTTCTTCCGACCCGCTGATCCAGCTCGCCTTCAGTGAGTTCAATCCCGCACCGGGCGCGCGTTACATGATCGCATCCGATCCGCCGGATCACACCCGGCTGAGGACGCTCGTGAACAAGGCATTCTCGCGGCGCGCGCTCACGGAAATGGATGACGCGATCCGTGCCACGATTACCGGGCTCATCGACCGCCTCGAGGGCCAGACCTGCTTCGATTTCATAGAAGGTTTTTCTTCGCCCCTCCCCGTCTCGGTGGTGGGCGACATCCTCGGGGTGGAAACTTCCATGCATGCCGACTTCCGACGCTGGTCCAACAACGTCACCGCAGGTGGCAGTGCTGCGGTGCTCAGCGAGTCACAGCGCGCAGAAATGCACAAGGATGCCGCCGATTTCCGGCAATACTTCCTCGAAAGGATTGCCGACGCCCGGGCCCATCCCGAGGACAACCTGATCTCCGCACTGGTGGAGGCCGAGGAGCACGGTCAAAGGCTGTCTGCGGACGAAGTACTGGCCCTGTGTGTCCTACTGCTCATCGGGGGCAACGAGACCACGACCAACATGCTCGCCAATGCACTGCTCACGCTGCGCGACCATCCCGAGGTGGAACGTGAGATAAGAGGCAACCGGGCGCTGATCCCAGATTTCCTCGAGGAAAGCCTGCGTCATACGTCACCCATTCAACTGCTGTTTCGCAGAGCCACGGCCCGTACACAGCTCTCCGGCGTCGAGATTCCCGAGGACGCCATCGTCATGCCAATCTTCGCGAGCGCGAATCGGGACGAGACGGTCTTTGCTGCTGCTGAAACGCTAAACATCCACCGCCCGGATCTGCGCAAACACGTTGCCTTCGGCTGGGGAATACACATGTGCGTAGGCCGTGCACTGGCTGCCATTGAGGGCGAGATTGCGCTGAATGCCCTCTTCGATCGCTACGCGAGCATCACGCTGGCGGTTGAGGACCCGGAACTGTGTGACGCGTTCTATCTGCGCGGGCCCAAGTCACTGCCGGTCGAAGTTCAAAGATACTGAGCCACAGATCATGGTACGTGCGGCCCGCCTGGCGCCCGATCTTCGACGGGATCAGATCCTGGGATGCGCTCTGCGACTGTTCGCGGAAAAAGGGTTCGAAGGGGCGCGACATACCGAGATTGCACACGCAGCAGGCGTTGCCCTGCCAACCGTGCTGCACTACTTCCCCCATCGCGGAGACCTGCGAACGCTGGCGCTGCAGGAAGTCCGCCAATTCCTGCTCCAGGACATCCTTGCCCCGCGCCTGACAGGAGACCTGCCCGCACCCGCTGCCCTGCGCGCGATTCTCATGCACTTCTGCGCGTCCATCGAGAGTCATCCGCATCATGTCCGTTTGTGGCTGGCCTGGAGTGTTGCGGTGGACACCCCTCTCTGGAGCTCCTACAGGGATTTCTATTCGGCTGCACTGCACGGGATAAGCAGCCTCATTACGCGCGGTCAACGGGATTGCTCGATTTCCACGGCCGTCGGAGCTGACGATGCTGCGCGTGTAATCGTCGGGCTTGCGCACATGATCGTGCAGATGCGATTTTCCGGCAGTGACGAAGCATCGATTGCCCGCACTATTGATTCCCTGGTGACGGGTTATCTCGGACCTTGAATCCAGTCCAGGCAGAACAAAGGAGACTCGAAATGCACGCAGCCTATCTTGACCAGCACCATGACATGGATGTTTCCGCGCTTCGCAGGCTGTTTCTGAAGCGCGCAGGGGCTGCCGCACTGCTCGGAGGATTCGTTGCACCAACGCACGCTGCCGAGGAACCGACGCGAGGATTTCGCGGCACCGGAGCGATGGATGTCACAACCGGAGAAGACTGGATTGATACCTTCTTCACCGGCGGCGCCGAGGCGATCGTGCACTATTACGCGGATGACTTCGTGTTCGAGGATGTAACCCTCTTCCAGACCATCAGCAACAAGGACGATTTGTATCGCGCGTTTCTGCCCTTCAACAACGCGGGCCCCGATTCACCGGCCGGCATTCACCAGTTCGACATAGTGCGCTACGACGGCGGTCGCGCCTCGACGCACCGGGGCGTGACGCGCGGAGGGATCCCGGAAAACTACACTGCGGAACTCTGGGACAGTCTGACCGCCGATATTCTCCAGGGCGCAGACCTCGAATACGACGAATGGGCAGTCATGAACTGGATCTGGAAGGCGACGCACAACGCTGACTTTCTCGGTCTGCCGGCCAAGGGCAAGACTACCCATACCCGCGGCATCACCTTCCATTGCTATCGCGACCGCAAGGTCGTGCGCGAATTCACGTTCTGGAATTACCGCAGCGTTGCCATCCAGCTCGGTGGGGCGGAACCACAGGCGAAGTTCTGGCTGAAACAGCCAGGCGGTTGAGCGTGGAGGCAGGCCCCTCGACCCTGCTCGCAGGGCGAAGGGGCCTGGTCAGGTGAGCGGCCTCAGCGCTGCTTCCAGTCTCCCGACTGCTCGAAGGCGTAACCGATACGATAGAGTGTGGCTTCATCGTAATGACGCCCTACCAGCATCATGCCGATGGGCAGGCCGTCCGAGAGACCACAGGGAACAGTCAGCGCCGGATGGTGGGTGATGTCGAAAGGACTGGTGTTGCCAATCATTTCGAGCGCCCGCTGCACCTGCAGTTCGCGCGGGGCATCGGGCGGCGGGATCGGCGTCGCCTTCATCGGCATGGTCGGCATGATCAGGGCATCAAATCGCGCAAGCTGCACGTCATAAAGTGCTCGCAGGCGGCGGGAGAGGTTCACGGCCTTGCCGTAAAAGCGATTCCCATAATGCTCTTTCATATGCACCCCGAGCACGGTCAGGAGTTTGGTGGTTTCCGAAAGCTGGTCGGCCCGGAGCTCCCAGCCATGGAGCTTGTCCATGAGGCTGGTCACATACAGATCGCGCCGTGAGCAACCATAGCCATCGCCGAACATCATGGTTTGCACGATGCCCTCGGTGCCGATCGGTGTCCACAGGGCAGCGCCGAGCAGGTGTTCCGGAATCGATATCTCTTCGACCGTTGCGCCCAAGGCTTCCAGCTGTCTCGCTGCTTCGCGCACCTTGGCATCCACGTCGGCTTCCGAATTGGCATGACCAAACCCCTCCCTGACGACGCCGATCTTCATGCCCTTGATCCCCGCCTTGAGGCCGGAGGTGTAATCGAGCGTGCCGTGGCGAAGTGTGTGGTACTGACGAGGATCCAGATCATCGGCACCTGCTATCACTTCCAGCAGCAGGGCATTGTCGGCGATGTTGGCTGTCATCGGTCCGGCATGATCCACATAGACTTCGATGGGCATGATTCCCGTGTAAGGAACGAGTCCATGGGTCGCCTTCATGCCCACAATGCCGCACCACGCAGCGGGCATCCGGATGGATCCCCCTTGGTCTCCACCAATCGCCATGTCGACTTCGCCGGTCGCGACTACCACGCCACTGCCTGAAGAAGAGCCTCCCGAGGTATGGCCGCGCTTCCACGGGTTGTGGACCGGGCCCTTGGCGTTGGTGTGGCTGCCGCCTGAGATACAGAAGTTCTCGCAGTGGGTCTTGCCGGCAATTTCGCCACCGGCGTCCAGGATGCGCGTCACGAGCGTGGCGTCGATGTCGGGCACGTAGCCTTCCAGGATGGCATTGCCGTTCATCATCGGGACGCCCGCCACCATGACGTTGTCCTTCACGGCCACACGCTTGCCGGCCAGTTTGCCGGTGGCAGCGCCCTTGATTGACGTCTTCACATACCAGGCGCTGTAAGGATTTTCCTCGGGCGTCGGGAAGTAACCCGGCGTGCGGGGATAGGTCACGACCGGCAGGTTGTCCGGCGTCTGGTCCACCAGGTTATAGGCCGTGAGGTAGGGCGCGAGCAGGCCCAGATAGGATTCGACGTCCGCATCGGTGAGCGAGAGGCCCACCTTGTCGGCAGCGGCGAGCAGTTGATCGGGAGTCAGAGAGGGCACGGCCATGGAGGGTCTCCTTGCATGAAGTCTCCCCGGAGCATAAGAGTCCGGTTACCCTACCGCAACGATGTCTCACTCCACCGATGCCTCCTGGCGCCGACTGCTGCGCGCGGCCGCCAATCCGGAGCTCCTGCGCGGCTCGCTCAAGGTCGCGCTCGTCGTGGGCACCGTGCTGAATGCCATCAATCAGGGGTCAGCGATTCTCGAAGCCAGCGGGGTGTCATGGCCACATGTGCTCATGAACTTCATCGTGCCCTTCTGTGTCGCGACTTACAGCGCCGCGCGCAACCAGATCCGGAAAGTCTGATCCCTCAGCGCTCCAGGCCCGGCAGGATGACCCGGGCTTCCAGTCGCCGTGCCGCCAGCACGATCACCGACACGAGGCCGAGATAGACCAGTCCCGCCATCACGTAAGCCTGGAAAAACCGGAAGTTCTGGGCCGCAAGCTCCTGCACCTGCGCGAAGAATTCCGTGTACTGGATGAGGAAGGCGATGGAACTGTCCTTGAGGTTGAGAATCACCTGGTTGGTGAGCGCTGGCACCGACAGACGCAGAACCTGGGGCAGGATGATCCAGAGGAATATCTGCCAGTGGCCAAAACCCTGTGCATCCGCAGCCTCGAGCTCTGCCGCGTCCAGACTGCGGTAGGCCGTCGTGAGATAGCGTGCGTTGTAGGCCGACACATTGAGCGTGAAACCCCAGAATGCGACTTCGAAAGGTGAAAGCCGGATGCCCCACTGTGGGAATCCGTAATAGACGAGGAACAGCAGCACCAGCAGGGGCATGCCGATGAAGAAGGAGACCCATGCGTCCGTGACTCTGCGCACCATGGGCTGGTGGCTGAGGGTCAGACCGAACACGAGAATGCCGCCCACCAGGCCACTGAGGGAAACGCTGCCCGCCAGAATGAGTGTTTTCCAGAGCCCCTCCAGCAACTGGGGACCATAAGCCACCAGCTCTCGCGAGAAGCCGGTCAATTCAAGCATCGGAACCGCCGGAATTGCCGAAGAACTCGCGAATCCGCGCATCGTGATGCCCGCTCAGCAGGCGCTCCGGGGCGTCCTCCGCCCTGATTTCACCGGCGTCCATGAAGATGACCTGAGCGGTGACGTAGCGGGCCAGAAACACATCATGCGTCACGCACAGCATGGTCACGCCCTCGAAGCGCAGGCGATTGATGAGCGCAACCACCTCGCGTGACATCTCGGGATCGAGCGCCGAGGTGGGCTCGTCGAAGAAAAGGACCGCCGGGTCCATGGCCAGCGCGCGCGCGATGGCGATCCGCTGCTTCTGTCCACCCGAAAGTTGGGCCGGATATTTGGCGCGGTGCGTTTCCATGTCCATGCGCCGCAGCTCGAGCAGGGCCTTTTCATCGGCTTCGCGGCCTGACAGTCCTTTCAGCTTGCGCAAGGCAAGGGTCACGTTCTCCAGTGCAGTGAGATGCCGGTAAAGTGCGAACTGTTGGAACACGAAGCCGATACGTTGCCGCAACAGGCGCACATCCGTGCCGACCCGGGTCACATCCTCTCCGCGGAACAGGATTTGCCCCTCGTCCGGGTCGATGAGCCGGTTGAGGCAGCGCAGCAGGGTGGATTTCCCGCAACCGGAGGGCCCCATGATGACTTTGGTTTCCCCTTCTTCGAGGGAAAAATCGATGTCTTTCAGCACGGTGCGATCACCGAAGCGTTTCACCAGACCTTTGACTTCCAGCAGTGCCATAGGGGAACTCAGTTTGTCCCGAAGCCGGGGATCTCGAATCGCTTTTCCACAGCCCGAACGCCTGCCCGCAGCAACTGATAGATACCAAAATAGAGCAGGCCGGCCGCGAGGTAGATTTCCACCCCGCGCAGCGTGGTAGAGGCCAGCGCCGTCGCCTGGCGAGTGATCTCGGGGATCCCGACCGTATAGGCAAAAGGCGAGTACTTCAGCACGGTGGTGAATTCATTCAGCATGCCGGGCACTGCGAGTCTCAGCATCTGTGGCAACTCGATCGACACCAGGATCTGACCGCGAGCCAAGCCCATGGCTTCGGCCGCCACCAGCTCCTGGGGGTCCAGTGACTCCATCGCGCCACGGAACACCTCGCCGAGATACGCTCCGGCGATCAGGCCAAGGCTCAACATCATCGACACCAGAGGTGAAACCTTGATCCCGATGGCAGGCAAGCCGAAGAAAATGATGAACAGCAGTACCAGCACAGGCACTGCGCGGAAGACATAAGTGTAGGCTTCAAGCAACCAGGCTGTGCCGCGTATCTGCAAGCGTCGCAGCACGACAACGGACAGGCCTGCACAAAGGCCTGTCAGCATACAGGCCAAGGTCACGAGGACCGTCTGCCCGACCCCCTGGGCCAGCACCCACAGAATGTTCCCGAAATTCACGCGGGATACCGCTGCGCGCGAGCGCCTACTTCAGCCAGCGGTCCATGATAGCCTGCAACTCGGCGGGCGGCAGGGCTTCCAGATAGGCATCGAAATCGGCGCGCAGTTTTGAACCCTTGGGGAAGGCGAAACCGAAGCGGTCAAAGCCCGAGAACACCCAGCTGTCCACGATCGGCAGCTTCTTGCGATGCACCGAGGCTACCGTGCCGTCCAGGAAGGCAAGATCAAGGTTGCCATTCTGCAGATCGGCGAGGACTTCGTTGTAGGACGGGTAGAGCTTGACCTTGTCGAGTGTATAGATGCCTTTGGGTTCGAGTTCATTCTTGATGAAATCGCTGTAAGCCATTCCGCGGGGATAACCAATGGAGTATTGCTTCAACTCATCCAGATTCGCCAGGGTGATACCGCGCGCCTGCATGCTCACCAGGTTCCAGGTGTTCTCCAGATAAGGCTTGGAAAAATCCATCACTTCCTTGCGCTTGTCGGTAATGGAGATTCCGGAGAAGGCGATATCAGCCTGCCCACCCACCACGGCACCCAGCATGCCTTGCCAGTCGTAGGCGGTGAACACCGGGGTGCAGCCAGTCTTCTTGCAGAAACCGTCGAAGAGGTCGAAGTCGATACCGGCCATCTCGCCGTTCTCTTCGAACAGATTCGGCGGCGAAGCGGGCGTGACTGCAATACGGATTTCGGAGGTAGATTGCTGTTGGCCGCAACCGGCGAGGAGCACGATCAGCAATGTACCCAGCAGGGTGAGGAAACGCTTCATGAAGAGTCCTTGAATCTGGATGGGGTGCGTCCCAAGAGGGACATCCGGGACCGCGACGGCATTCCCGGGGCCCGCGAGCATAGCAGAGCTCGACGCTTGGCAGCTAAAGCGCCGCGAAGCGGCGCATCAAGGCATCGCAATGGCGACGGACCAGAGGCGAGACTTCCACGCCCCCCGAAACGACGGCCCGGGGCGTAATGGCGGCCACCGCTCTTGGCGACAAGGGAAGCCCCAGGAAAGTGGCGATCCGGCAGCATTCCAGCTGCGGGTCGGCCAGCAATGATTCATAGCGCACCAGCCGAACCCCGGGATCTCCCGCAAAACCCTGTTCGAAAAACAGCACATTCCGGTAATACCACATCAGCGCCGCCGCAGAGGCCTCATCGAGGCCGTCTTCAACTGCCTCGCGCAATATTTTCTGAGTGGCATCAGACATGCCTCGGCCGCGCCACTCCGAGCCAGCCTTGTCTTCGGCCAGCCGGTGAGCCTGGCGCACGAAGTTGCCGAAAGACGCCAGCATGGAGCGCGTGACCTCTTCGTATCCTCGCAACATCCAGAGCGTTCTGGCTGGCGCATGGCGCCTCATCAGATCCCCAAGATCCTGCAGTTCGCAGAGTGACTTGAGCACGAAAACGGGGGCGCGTGACCGCGCCATCAGGGCCTCGATCACGAGCTGGGGGCGCATCTCGTAACGGTGAAAGGCTCGCGGGTCCGTTTCGTGGTAGACATCGGTATCCCAGGCGCGGTCTAGCACCTGCATCAGCAGATTGGTCCCCGAACGCTGTACTCCGGCAACAAACACGCGGCGCCGGTCGACTGGTCTGGAACGTAGCCGCTGGCCGGTCTGCTTGCACAGGCGGTAGAGCCGGTCGGCGAGGGCCAAGGGCCTATCCTTCCCGCCAGTACGTGCCAGAGGCTCAGACGAGCGCACGGAACGCCTCGACAAGCGTGGAGATCTTGCAATCCCACTGGTGCGACTCGGCATACTGCCGGATCTCTGCGCGGTTCCACTCCCGGCCGAGGGCATCGGCTACGGCGTCCGTCAGTGCGGCCTGATCACCAAACGCCACGATTGTCCCGAGCTCTGGACTCGCGACCACCTCCGCATTGCCTCCCACATCCGTCGTGATTACCGGCAGGCCGCATGCCATGGCTTCGAGGATGACGTTCGCCCAGCCTTCATTACGGGTGGGCAACACAAAGACATCCGCTGCGGAGAGCGGTAAGGACAAGTTTTCCGGCGACAAGGCGCCCAGGAAATGCACCCGGTCGGAAAGACCGGAGGATGCAGCCTGTGCTTCCAGTTGCGAGCGCCAGTCACCTTCGGCGCTGGCCCCACCGACGATCAGGTAATGCAGCGAGGGGTAGCGGGTGCGCAGCGTAGGCATCATCTCCAGCACACGATGAAAGCCTTTACGCTCCACGAGTGCACCCACTGTCACCAGGACGCGTGAATCCTCAGGCAGCCCCAGGCGGACCCGGGCTGCCACACGATCCAAGGGTGCGAAGCGCGTAGTGTCTACGCCATTGCCCACTACCTGGGTCTTCTGCTCAGGCACACCCTGCTCGCGAGCGAGCGCTTGCAGGGACGCCGAGACCGAAAAGATGCGGCGGGCGCTTCCAAGCGCCTTCCGCACCTTGGGCAGTAGGGCGGCCTCGCGTACGTGGCGCACTTCCGTACCGCGGAGGGTGATCGTCACGGGAACCTTCAACCAACGACCCAGCAAGGTGGCTGCGTATCCGTCCGGATAGGCGAAATGTGCGTCTATCAGGTCGAAGGAAAAGCGCCGTCGCAAGGTGCGCAATGACCACCAGCAGGAAATGGCCAGCAACAGCCCGTCGACTCCTTTTGCGATGCCCGGCACGCACAGGAAGCGTGGATGCAAAACTTCGAATCCCTGCTGGATCTCCTGCCGGGGCGCGGGCGGACGGAAATGGGGTCGGAAGAAGCGTATCAATCCTTGAAAAGGAAACCAGGGCACGGGTGCCATCACGATGAGCGGCAACTCTCGGCCTACGCGGAACATGCGCTCGCGGATGAACAAGCCCGCCTGAGGCTGGCCCGGATGCGGAAACAGGGTGGAAAAGACGAGCAGCCGAGGGCGCTTTCCGGAATATTCCGCCGACCGCGGACGAACAGTGCCGCCTGGACTCACGAGTGCCACCTGTAGTGGCTGATGGCGATAACGAAAGCCAAGACCATCAATAGCAACAGTGGCCCGAGCGCAACCGCCGCATTCATGCCGCCCTCACCCAGCCGTTCCCGTGCGCGCCGGTACGTCAGCCAGGAACCGGTGTGTGGCACGAAACTCGTTGCAGGAGGAGAGGAGAGCATTCAAACGACCCAATCTGCCACGCAGGGACGAAACACCGGATGAATCGGAAGAGCGCCCCGTCGCGCGCGGTTCTTGGACCTCGTACGGGAGGGGATGACTAACCGTCGGTAAATGCGATTTTGACCTTTACGGTCTTGTAGCGAACAGAAGTCTGTATTCGGCCAAGACGCAAGGTCGGGGTTGGCGGAGGATCGCTTGCCTAGTGCATCAACCGCCCCGACGGAGAGTTTTTTCAGCATGGGAGTTGTCGGCGCATTCGTACACGTCTCGTAGAGTGAAGGCGAGATGTCTGCACCTAAACGGCTGCAGCATGTGGCGCGATAACAATAATGAAGACACATTCATGCGGCCATCCCGGGAGCCCAATACGGGCACGGGCCCTATGGGAAAGCGGAATGACCCTGTTACTTCGGGGTAGCGGCTTGCTCCGGACGGGCTTTAGACACTGCCATACGCCGTCCGGCGCTGCAGGTTTCGAGCGAGGCCGTTAAACTTGGAGGTCGATCCATCCGCTAGCAATGAGGCCGACGGATCCGAACCCGTGATACCGCTCTTGCCGCCCTCAGGGCCGCTTACGGGTTTAGAATGAGAACGTTACTGCGAGTGCTTGGCCTGGACAGCACTCCAGACTTTCCTGCCCTCCCTGCGCCCGCACCCGTCCTCGCAGACGGGAAGCTGGAACGTTGCGTGGTATTCATCGGCGGAGTGCGTACCGGGACCACTGTCTTTCGCCACATGCTGGGGACACATCCACGCATCACCGACCGCTTCGAGATCTTCAACTCGAACACCCCTCATGGCTTCTATCCGTTCTATCGCGACTATCTGAAGCAGCAACCAGAAGCCATCTTTCCGGAACAGAATCTAACCACGTTCTCGTACTATCTGACGAAACTCAATGCCGCGGATGACTTGTCCCTGGTGGACATAAAGTACGAACATCTGGCGCACCTGCCGGCACCCTGGCGCATGCCACTTTCTCCGCCGGCCCTGCTCCGTTACGTGCGCGACCTTAATCTGAAGGTCATACACCTGCGGCGCAACCCGTTCCACTCGCTGCTTTCTAACCAGGTGGCGCTCCAGACCCAACGTTACACACTCTACCGGGGTGCAGATGTTGCTCCGCCCACTTCGGAAATCAGAGAGCGCGTGAATCGGCACGAGCTCGAAGCCAACATTCGGGAGCGCCGGCGGGTTACCCGCCTGGTGGATGACATGATCCCCGAAGCCAGAAGGCTTTCCTTTGATTA
>JAURMM010000098.1 GCA_030830685.1 Gammaproteobacteria bacterium
CAGGCACGCATGCCTCTGCTGGCCGTGCCCTATGTGCCCAACTGGGCTGAATTCCTGGCCCTGTCCAACCGGCGTATCCTGGCGGACCAGATGGAATTCCTGAGCACCCGCTTCAAGCGCCACCGTCCGGCCCGGCCGCTCGTGTGAGGCCCGCGCTGGGTGCTGGGGCTTGTGTCCACCCGTTTGGCCCCCTTCCAGCGGCTCCCTGCAGAGGAAACTCCCATGCCACACCGCAAACTGGCCTCATTGGCCGCATTTTTTCAGCTCTGCACGGCCTTGCTCAGCCCGGCACCGGTAAATGCGGCAGACGCGGCCGGTAATTACGCTGTCTGGGGTATTGGTCAGGCGTCCTGCAACCAGTTCGTGAACGCCGTGGAAGGTGGGGATTTTGGAAAATTTGGACACTATCTTGCGGGTTACCTCACCGCCGTCAACACCGTGAAGGCAGGGGTTTATCGCATCGGCGAAAGCGTCTCGACCGAGAACAGTCTGGCAGCTTTGAAGGCGCACTGCGCAGATCACCGCATGGACAGTTTTGAGCGCGCCATCCAGGCTCTGCTCCAAACGCCGGAGGAGGCGCCCGAGGGAGGCGCGATGCAGCCTGGGGCTACTTGGGGCCGCCCCCGGCCCGCGCCCTGAGTTTGCGAACGCAAACGGTTTTGCGGCGAGGGCGTTCTTACCACATGAATGAGTGATAAAGAACGCAAATCAGCGTTGCAAGCGGTCGATGCGTGGTCTATTTGCTACAGATCAGCTAATTTTCGGAGGAAGTATTTGCGATAAAGTCGAAACTAGTTCAACATCCGCCCGTTAATTCAGTAGATTCCTCACTAGGAATGCCGACTCACGTTGATAGGAGACCTCAGATGACCAAGACCCTTTCTCTTGCCATGCGCGCTGCGCTGGTTGCTGGCGTTGTCGGCCTGATGGCTGGCTGCTCGAATGTCACCCCGGAACAGCTGTCTGCCGTGGAAGCCAAGGCCAGCGAAGCCCTGTCCAAGGCCGGTGCTGCCAGCGCCAACGCCGACAAGGCGATGAAGGCTGCTGCTGACGCCGCCGCCGCCGCTCAGGCTGCCCAGGCTGCTGCCGACGCCGCTCAGGCGTGCTGCAACGACAACAAGTCCCGTCTCGACAGCATGTTCGAGAAGGCGATGCGCAAGTAAGCGGCTCCAGTCGCTGATCGCAAAAAACCCCGCCTCGGCGGGGTTTTTTTTGCCCGATGGAGCGGAACTCCTGCCGTCAGACGCCGTCACTGTGCGGCGACGGCGCTCTTGGGGTAAGCCGACCCGATATCCCTCGGCACGCCGTCTGCGCGATAAATCGCGGCCCGGACCGATTCCCAGTCCAGAAGCACTTCGTGCTGTCGAAAGCGCGCGGTCAGCATCGTCATCACTTGAGTGAAGCGATCCTCAAACCGCTTGAGATCCTCTTCCAGAGGTGGATGCACCTCCAACATCACGCGTCCGTGGCTGAGTCCTACCTTGAACGGCTCGTTCACCAACCGCACGGTGGTACCCACAGGCACTGAATGAAAGACCCTCTCGATATCCTGCGGGTAAAGTCTCATGCAGCCGTGCGTCACGCGCATGCCGATGCCGTAAGGTTTGTCGGTGCCATGGATCAGATAGCCATCAAACCCGAGCCGGAGCGCAAAGGCTCCCAAGGGGTTTTGGGGGCCCGGCGGCACGACCGCAGGCAGGATGTCGCCTTCAGCCGCATGCTCCTTCCGGATGGAGGCAGGCGGCGTCCAGCTCGGATCCTTGACCTTGGAGACCACCTTGGTGGTGCCCTTCGGTGTGGACCAGTCTTGGCGCCCGATGCTGATGGGATAACTTGCCACCAAAGGCCGCTCGCCCTTCCCTGCCTTGGGGAAGTAATACATCCGCATCTCCGGCACGTTTATCACCACCCCTTCGCGTGGGGCGGAGGGCAGCACGTAGAGGCTGGGAATGATGACCTCTGTATCCTCCCCGGTGAGCCATGGATCGACATCCGGGTTGGCCATGCGCATCTCGCGATAGCCTTGGCTGTAGGTGCGCGCGATATCCGCAATCGTGTCCTTGCGCACGGTGGAGATCAGCACCAGCTCCCCCACCACGTCGCCAGTGAGCGCGAAAGTCCGCGCCTCAGCGAGTCCCGCCTGAAACAGGTAGCCGGCAAGAAGCACAAGGGCTGAGGACTTTCTGATCACGATTCGAGACTCCCATGAGGCAAACCGGCACCGCGCTGATCAGGTATTCCGACCGCCTCGTTCGCGCGATGGTTCCAGAAAAGAAGTGCGCAAAGGGCAAGCCCCAGCCAGGAAAGGATGAGCACGGATCCGCCCCACGGCGCACACGCCCGGGCCCAGCCCCAGCCTTGGGTGGTCCACAACATGAGCCCCCCGCTGAACAGGCAAGTGCCCGACAAGATGCCCAGCATGCAGAGCTGCCACGGCCAGCGCAGCCGGGATTGCGCAACACTGAGCCCGAGGGACAACAAAAGTACCGCATGCAGCAAAAGATAGCGCACCCCGGTTTCGTAGTTCTCCATCGCCACCTCGGTGAGCGTGGCGCGCAAGAGGTGGGCCCCCAGTGCGTCCGCCGCGACAGCCACTCCGCCGGCCAAGGCCCCAAGCATGCAAAGTACCCTTGTCATGGGCGCTATTATAGGCGCGTTACTGCAATGCGTCAGAAGTCACCCCTCATCCCATGCGTGTCCTGCCACTCCTGCTGTCTGCTTCGTTCGCCGCGCTTCTGGTGCCGGATGCGAACGCGCGGGCCGATGAGTTCGCCCGTGCGTTCAACTTCGCGCCGCCGGCCCGGGTGGGAGCGCCAGAGGTTTCACCTGTCCGCGGAGCGCTGCGCCTTGCGAGCACGGCTCCCGATGGCGGCCCTGTTCATGGTTTGTCTGGTCTTGTGTGGCAAGCGTCTGAAGGCCTTCTCTACGCCGTATCGGACCAAGGCTATCTGCTCAAGCTACGCCCCCGGTTTGCGAATGAGGCACTTGTTGGGCTCGAGTTCGTTGCCCGTCATGCCCTGCTCGATGCCCAGGGTATGGCGCTCAGCAACAAGGAACGAGATGCCGAGGGTCTGGCCCTCGCGCAAGATTCTGGCGGAACAACCCTGTTGGTCAGCTTCGAAGGCCGGCACCGTGTAGCCCGCCATGATCTGGAGGGCAGATGGCTGGAGGACATGTCGCCCGCCACGGCCCTCGCCTCGGGTCTCAAGGCATTGCCGTCCAATCAGGGCTTGGAGGCACTCGCGCTCCATCCTCGACATGGCGTGATCGGCGGTATCGAACATCCCTCCTCCAGACTTCCCGGGCAAATCCTCCGTTTTACCGAGCCCGCTGAAGCCTGGGCCTACCCGGTGGCGAGTACGGAGGGAGCGCTGGTGGCGCTGGATACACTCGCCGACGGCCGGCTTCTGGCCTTGGAGCGTCGTTTCATAGCGCCCTGGAAGCCACTCATCATCACTTTGCGAGTCATCGATCTCGCTGCGCCGGCCCTGCCCTCTCCGATTCTGGCCCGCTTCAGCTCGGCCGAGGGTTGGCCGGTGGACAATTTCGAGGCCGTGGCCTGGCACCGCCCGGGACACGTCTTCATGCTGAGTGACGACAATGTCAATCCCGCGCAGGAAACCCTGCTGGTCTACCTCCAGCTCGCGCTGGATTGACGAGTTTCACTTCTCCAGCAGCCTGGGCATCAGCTCCACCAGATTGCAGGGACGATTCCGGTAGTCGAGCTGCTGCGTAATGAGTGCATCCCAGGCCAGCGTGCAGGCACCGGTCGACCCGGGCATGCAGAAAATGTAGGTCGCATTGGCAACGCCCGCGAGCGCCCTGGACTGCAGCGTGGAGGTCTTGATCTGCTCATAAGACAGCACCCTGAACATCTCGCCAAAACCGTCCAGCTGTTTGTCGAGCAACACGGAAACCGCCTCCGGCGTACCGTCCCTGCCCGTCACGCCGGTCCCACCGGTGGTGAGAATCACCGACACCGCCGGATCGGCGATCCAGCGTGAAACGATGGCGCGAATCGCGTATAGGTCGTCCCGGACGATCGCCTTCTCGTGGAGTGTGTGGCCCGCGGCCTGCAGACGCTCGACCAAGGCGCGACCGGAAGTGTCATTTTCCTCGGTGCGGGAGTCGGAGATCGTCAACACCGCAATCGGAAGCGGGATAAACTGTCGCTGTTCGGCCATTTCTGAATCCTCGGAAGTACACTGGGTTCTCGTCCACATCTGAAGCGGCATCAACCAGACCCTAGCATAGCCATGAATGCCCCCCTGCACGATCAACGCCTGGACAAATGGCTCTGGTGCGTTCGTCTGTACAAGACTCGCAGCCTCGCCCAGGAAGCCATCAACGCCGGACACGTTCTGGTGGATGGACAACGCGCCAAACCCGCACGCACCGTTTGCTCTGGGGTGAAAATCACCGTCCGCAAGCCACCCTATGATTTCCATCTGGAGGTCGTAGGCATCGCGCCGCAGCGGGTGGGCGCTCCCGTGGCACAGACGCTTTACCGGGAGAATGCAGAGAGCCTCGCGGCGCGGGAAACGCTGGCGGAGCAATTGCGCATGACATCGGCGGGGGATCGCGCCGGCGTCGGCAGACCCGATCGCCGCGATCGGCGGGAAATCACCGCACTGAAGCGCGGAGTCATCAGCGGCGGGTAATTACCCGGCGCCGATAATCCGCCGCAAACCTTCGGCTTCCGGCGCGTTCGGGCGCTCGGCAAGATAACGCAGGACTTCTTCTCTCGGCAGCAAGCCAGTCGAGGCTGCGCGCGATTTTTCTTCGGTGCTGATCCCGGCATGGCGCAGGAATCTCGCAATCGAGACTACCCCTTGCTCCAGCATGACCAGCGCCTCGCCAGTCAGCGATC
>JAURMM010000099.1 GCA_030830685.1 Gammaproteobacteria bacterium
CAGTGCGCGCGCCTGGTCTTCTCGCGCGCCGGCTGCAGGGGTGGACAAGCCCTCACTCCCCGCCACGGATGCCGCGGGCGTCTGCTGGTTCGCGCCCTGGTGAGCCGGGGTGCCGCCAGCGGGCGGTGGGGTGCTTTCTCGGCGCGCGCCATCAGCCGGAACTGCGCCACCGGTACCGGCGCTGCGGCTGGACTGGCTGTCCGCCGCTTGAGCCTCCTGAGCGCGACCGGTCTCTGTCGTGGCATCGGGCGCCGCACCGCCATCGACAGGAGTCTCGGTGATCTGCACGTCCGCACCCTGTTCACTGGGCGGCAGATACTGCTTCGTCCCGGGCGCTTGTCGTGTCTCACCCGCCCCCGGCGCTCCTCCCGCACCAGCACCTCCTGGCGCCGTGCCAGAAGCAGCCTCCGCGGGGGCTGCTTCCTCAGCGGGTGTCGGACGCTCCACTGGCTCATGCCGTGGTTCCGGCTTCTGTTCCCGACAGGCGAGCAGCATGCAGAGCCCGATCAGCAGGCAGGCCAGCCTGAGTGAATGGCGTAAATGACGAATGAGGATGCGCAGGTTCATGGGTCTGCACTCTACACGCAGGGCATGGCACTTGCTGCCCGCGTCGAGCCCGGATCTGACACTCATCTGACCCGTATCAAGGACGCCGATGCTGGCTCACACCCGGGCCACAGATTCCCGAGGCACGACCCTGAACGAGAGGAAGTCGATGCCGTGATACTGCTGATGCCGCAGATCGTCGACCATGGCTTCCAGAACCCGCAGGCCGAGCAGGGACTCCACTGGTTCTGTTTCCATGCGGTCATCCGCGGCCGGCAGATCGTTGAGATTCACTCCAAGCGGCAGGCTGGCCATTTCCAGTTCCAGTGCACCCAGGTTGGTGCGGGCTTCGATCCTCAGGCGGCCACCATGGCCGCTCGATTCGCTCGCGTGCTCCACCAACAGGGCGAGCGCTTCTTCCAGTGCCAGGTCAACGCGCTGGATCGAAGCTTCGTCCCATTGCAGAGACTTGACGCGGGCATGGGCAAAGGATCTCAAGGAGTTCAGTGATTGCATTTCCAGGGCGACCTCGAGGCGAGTGGCAAGTCCTTCCTTCAAACGCAACAACAAGGTCAGCAGCACCGCGAACAGAGTCCCTGCAACCATGCCGTTGCCGAGCAGGCCGGAAGCCCAGTGGGGAAGCAGCTCTGGAAACAGTTTCTGATCCTGAAAGCCGATACCCAGCCACAAGCTCAGCCCTATCACCAGTGCCTTGTCGATGGTGAAACCCTCTTCCAAGGCTACCTGCAGGCCATGCATGAACAGAAGAACGATGACCACCAGCAGGTACGCGCCTGCGACGGGTCCGGGCACCATGAGCAGCAAGGCGGAAACCTTTGGCGAAAAGCCAAGCAGAGCGAGGAACACGCCGCCATACATGCCAACTCGCCGTGCAGCAACGCCGGTCATCTCCACCGTGGAAATGGAACTTGAGTAGGTGGTATTGGGCAGTGTCCCCCCAGCACCGGAGAGCAGATTCCCGAGCGCATCGGCATACAACGCCCCCTGCACTGCACGGTAGTCGACCGCGCGCGGCTTGCGCCACGAGACCCTCTGAATGGCGATACCGTCGCCGTAGGTCTCTATTGCACCCACCAGAGTGACAATGACGAAGGCTGGCAGGAGCGACCAGAACGCGGGCGCAAAAGACAGGTCGAGACCAGGCCAGTTCCACTCCGGCAGACCCGCCCAACTGGCGTTCCAGAAGGCGCTGGTGTCCACCAGTCCGAGCGGGATGCTGACAGCCATTCCCGTGATCAGGCCGAGCAGGGGCGACCATAAACGCCAGGTCCGTGAGCCAAAGAGATTGAGGCCGACAACGACACAAAACGTCACGAACGCTGCCAGCGGGGAAGCCAAAGGCGTGACCGGTGTGGTGTTTTCCGGAAGCTCGTTGAGCAGATGAAAGGCGATCGGAATGACCGCCACCCCGATGAGCATGACCGTGGTTCCCCCGACGGTTGGTGTGACCAGTCGACGGAGGGTTGCCAGACGTCCCGCCATCGCGAATTGCACCAGTGAGGAAGCCACGATGAGTGAGCCGAGCAAGGCCACACCGCCGGCCTTGATGGCATCCACTCCCACCGAAATGAAGCACCCTGAGGTTCCCATGAACAGGAGATAACCAGCACCAATGCGACCAACGGGGCGTGCCTGAAGAAATGTCGTGACGCCGCTGATAACCAAGGCCATGAACATCGACCAGGCGATCTCTCCTGCACTGGCTCCCCCGGCGCGCAGCACGATCACGGGTGTGATGACGATCCCCGCAACAATAAGGGCAACTTTCTGGGCCGCAAGTGCGCTGGCGAGTCCGTGAGGGGGTGACTGGTCGGGTTCGAAACGCATGCGCTATCGTATCAGCCATCTACCCGCACAAGCACGGAAAGAACTGCAACCATGGCCCACGATCCGAATGCCTCACCCGCCCAGATCCTGCGCCGCTACCAGACGGAGATCTGGAACAACGGTGAGGTCGAGAAACTCGGCGAGATTGTTGCCAACCCTTACCGGCGCCATTACCCAGGAAAGATCGAAATCCTGACCAATGAAGACCTGGCCGAGCGGGTGCGGTTCTTTCGACGCGGCCTGCACGATGTGGTGTTCCACAGCCTTTTCGAGGTTGCCGAGGGTCCATTCGTGACCACGGTCTGGGAAACCCTGGGCACCACGAAAAAAGGCCAGCGACTGTGTACCTCAGGGATCGAGATCTTCAAGGTGGAGCAAGGCCTCATCACGGATGTCTGGAATGGTCATCCCCAGGACGGGCAGTTCGCTTGGAACCTCAAATGGGACCGTCCGGTGCGCGAGGAGGACTTTCTGGATGTGAAGGAACGCGTGCGCGATTGGGGCATCCAGACCGCCGCTGAATGAGCGGCCTGAAAAGGCGCGGGCCGTGCGGCAGTGCTACATCCCTGCCCGGGGCAGGTAGCGTTCGATCCGCGCGCGCAAATCACCCGTGAAGGCCACGGGGCGCCGGGTCTCGAGCGAGATCTGAACCACCGTCGAGCTGCCCCGTGCGCAGAGTGTGTCTTCGCGCCAGGCTTCCACTTCGTAGTCCAGCGAGCTCGTGCCCAGTCGCACCACTTGCAGCTCCATTCTCAGCGTATCGCCCAGCCAGGCCTGGCTGAGAAATTCGGCATCCGCCTTGACTGCCGGCACACCCATGCGCCTGAGACGCACATACTCACCATAGGGCTGCTCCAGCCCGAAGGTGAACCAGTCTTCCAGCACTTCGTGGAACAGCACGAAATATTGCGGGAAGAAGATGATCCCGGCGGGATCGCAGTGCTGGAAATGGAGGGTCTTGTCGCGCGTAAAAATCATGTCTGAGGCTCAGACGCCGACCGGCTTGCCAGCGCGATGATTTCTTCAAGACAGCGCGGACACCGGCAGTCCACTTGGATGTCCATCGCACTCGCGGGCAGGGCCGGCAGGTTCTGGCACCAGCAGCTGTCGGCGCGTGCGCCACAGGTGAAGTCGGCTCCGCAGCGGCTGCATTGCTTGGCATCGCCCTGGATCATGTGGAAGCAGCCAGGCTGCCGAATTCCTCGACCATGAACCCAGCCTCTGTTTCCGCCACTACATGGCCGTTGTCCATCCGTCGTGCGATAGCCTTGAGCATGAACAGACGCCGTTTGCGCTGGATGAGATGCGCTTCCAGATGCACCGGGGTGCCCAGTGGCAAAGGTTCGCGGTAGCGTATTTCACACCGCGCGGTGAAGCCGCGCGCGCCTTGCTGGAACAGCCAGTTGGCCATCACATCGTCCAGCACGCTGAAGAGGATCCCGCCATGGGTGAGGCCATCGAAGCCCCCGTGCGTGCTGCCCGGGGTGAATTCGCCGCGGCAGACATCACCCTCCATGCGAAAGTGCAGATGCAGACCGTCCGGGTTGTCCGCGCCGCAGACGAAACACCAGTTGCCGTCAGTTCGGGTCTGCGCCATGCGTCACACCATGTCCGGATAACGGTTGGGCAGGTGGAGATCCACGGGATTCTCGATGCCGGGCAGCTTCAGACTGTCGGTCGAAATCTGAATCTGCTCTTCGTCGATGATCCCATCGCCAAAATTGTAGATGGGCTGCATGGGGCCGCGGCAGCAGGCGTCATCGTATTCCCTGGTGGCGGCTCGGGTCGCTTCGCGGCGCGCCTGCCACTGGCTGATGGCCGCTGACCCATGACGCTTCAGCAGCATCGCCTCCGCGAGACGCGGCGAGATGACAGCACCGGTGGCATTGTTACCGCCAAAGCCCTTGGAATTCAGGAAGCCTATTTCCGCGCGCCCGGGCAGTGGCAGATCGGTCAGCGTGAAGTCGAGATGATCCCGATGTACGTCGTCGGCAATGGCCGGCGTGGTCTTGATGCCGGGCAACAGTTCGTGGGCAAACACCCCCAGCGTGTTCACCATCTGGTCCGCGCTGGCGGGCGCCAGCGAGTGACCGAGGTAAGCCTTCACCGCAGTGATTGGCCAGTGTTCGATGCCGAAGGCCTTCGCGACCTCGTCAAAGATGCGGGACTCTGTCACCCGGTTCTGCGGCGTACTGGAGCCGTGAGCCTGTACAAAGCTCTGCTCCCGCACGGGGCGCTCACCAAACATTCCGCGCATGGCGGCCACGGCCTTCGCCAAGGTGATGTAGTTGCCCGGGCCTGGCGAGGAGATGGATTTCTTGAAGCCGTCTGCATTGACGAAAACCTCCGGCACCGCCCCGTGGATATCGGCGCCCAGGGTTAGCGCCAGCTCGTCATCGCACAGCACGAAATACTGGGCCGACTCACCCAGCACGAATCCGCAGTTCTCACCAAAAGGCCGGCTCGCGCGGCGATAGTCGGGCACGCTCACACCATCGAGCTTGCACAGCTGTTCATCGGTGGCGAGGGCGCTCATCGCGTGGTAGCCCTCGATGACCTCAGGGACCAGAGGTGCTTCTGCATTGCCAACCACCACGAGGCGCCGTCGTCCGGACTGGATGTCTTCCACGGCCAGGCGCAGGTTGTAGAGGAAACTGGCACACGCACCGGCAATCGCCCCCGTACAACCCACACTGCCCAGCACATAGGCATTCACGAAATCCGCCGGCATGGTGTTGAGTCCGAGCGGCAGCTGCTTTGAGCTCACCCGGCCGCCACGCAGGCGGGCTTGCAGCATCCCACCCGTACCGTGCTGGTCGAGTTGGGCCATCGCGCTCGACGCATACACGGAGATCTCGTCCGGGCGCAGGTGGCGCATGAGTGTGTGCCAAGGAATGCCGACAGATCGCACCGCATCGGACGCCGCGATGATGGTCATCACGAGTCCTCGCGGATGAAAGCGCGAGGCATAAAGCGCAGTCGGATCGAAGCCGGTGGGAAGCTGGCCGGCAGACTGAACTGCGATCTTGCGATGCGATTCGACGCGGAATTCGGCGGGTGCATGCATCTCCACCGTCACCGAACCATCGGGCTGCGGATGCACGGTCCAGCCTGCGGGCAGGGGAGTCGGCAGATCATCGGCGCGGGTGCTGAAAGTGACCGCCTTGCCGTCCGCCGGCTGCATCTTGAGGTTCACCTGCACGGACATCCGGTCCCCCTCGAAATACTGGGGTTCGAGCCGGCGGATCAGTGTGTGGTCCAGAATGTGTTGCCGGAATCGGGGAGCGATCTCAGCCTCTGCAATGATTTCGCCGTTCGGGGTTGTGAAAGCGCCGTCCTGGAACTTCACCAGTCCCATCATGGCGGCAAGCGCGCGCAGGGTGTGGTCACGTTGTGCAGCGGGCAGGCTGTCCAGCACGGTGCGACGGTAAGCATGGTGCGCAGAGGAACGGCCCGCGGGGCCAATGCCCCCGAAACCGATGATGAGTGGCAGGCGAGTCATGAGCGCTCCAGATGCAAAGGAACCCCGTCGAACCGGGTTGAAGAGCGATTCTAGATCCTGTATGGCAAAGGGGGTTGGTGATATACGCCAAATAGTTGGCTATATCCGCCAGAACCGCTAGGCTCCCACGATGAGACTCGCCATCATCCTTGCGGACCAGATGCTTGCCGCCAGCGCAATGTTGCCGGTGGAGATGTGGCATGCGGCTGCGGGCACAGCCGCGGGACGCAACCGCATGGCAGAACCGCTGGAGGTGGAATTCCTGGCGGCACACGAAGGCGACCGGGTCTTGAGTCAGGCCGGTCTGCCGCTGGCCCCCACGGCAAGCCTCGATTCCGCACTGGCCTATGACGTGGTCTATCTGCCGGCCCTGTGGCGCAATCCACGGCCGGTGCTGCGGCGGGCCACTGCCCTTGCTCCTTGGCTGCAGGCCCAGTTTGCGCACGGTGCCTTGATTGCAGCAGTGGGCACGGGGTGTTGCTTCCTCGCGGAGGCCGGGCTGCTGGACGGCAAATCAGCCACCACCCATTGGCATTATTTCGAGCAGTTCGCGCGTGACTATCCGCGCGTACTGCTCAAGCGGCAGTACTTCATCACCCAGGCGGGACCACTCTTCTGTGCCGGTAGCGTGAATGCGATGGCGGATGTCACGGTGCATCTCATCGAGCGTTTCTATGGCCGTGCCGTGGCCAGCCATGTGGAGCGCAACTTCTCCCACGAGATTCGCAGACCCTTCGAGAAATACCGGTTTCTGGAGGGGGACGACCTGCAGCACAGCGATGAGCTGATAGTGGAGGTGCAGCTTGCAATGCAGCGGCGGTTGCAGGAGCCGCTCAGGATGGGTGGGCTGGCCCGGGAGTTCGGTTTGAGCTCACGCAGCTTCGACCGTCGTTTTCGCGAGGCGACCGGCAGTTCGCCGCTCGCCTATCTGCAGCAGCAGCGCATGAAGGTCGCACGCGAACTGCTCACCTCAACCAATCTCAGTGTGGGCGAGATTGCCTACCGGGTGGGTTATGCGGATTACGGACATTTCGCACGGCTCTTCGAGCGCAACCATGCGGTGGCACCGCGTGAATACCGCCGCACGGTTCGCGCCAAGATCTTTGCCCTCACCTGAGCTCGTTCAAGCGGCCAATGCTTTGGTCAGTGCTTGCCAGGTTTCCTCGGGGCGTTCCTCCATCATGCCGTGCCCGCACTCACGGATGAGCTCGAGCCCACAGCGCTCAAAGTTCTGCATGAACGCGCGCGCACCCTTGAGCGGCGTCATGCGATCTCGATCGCCCAGGATGAGTGTGACGGGGCATTGCAGGCGGCTCGCCATTGCTTCCCCTTGCTGATAGGTGTGACAGGCATGGAGGTCGTTGAACAGCACGCCCGGTGCCGCGCGCTCCACGATGCGCATGATGGGCGTGATGATGCCCATGCCGGGCACGGCATTGCCGCCGATCTGAGCGAGCCCGTCGTGACCCCAGATCATCAGCATGTCGATCGCCTCATGGGAGTTGGCTCGCGCGGCCTCGAGCAGCGGCTTGCCGACCGTCATGGGATAACTGAACCCGAGCAGGGCGAGCTTGCGCACCCGTTCGGGAGCGATACCCCCGGCATGCAAGGCCACCAGCGAACCCATGCTGTGCCCAGCGAGAGTGGCCTGCGCAATCCCGCGAGCTTCCAGCACGGCAAGCACCCAGTCAGCCATCCCCTCGACGGTCGGGATCGCCGGACCTTCACTGCGCCCGTGGCCGGGTAGGTCGAGCGCCAGCACGTTGTGTCCATTACGTGCGAACCAGCGCGTGAAGAGGGTCCACACCGTATGGTCCATCCCGGCGCCATGGATGAAGACCACGCTGGGGCGCGTCGGGTCGAAGGCGATGCCACCGTCCGCGTGAAAGACCTGTTTGCCATTCATGGTTGTGAGCATGAGATCACCCCTGCTGCGAGCGATGGAGCGCCCGGGTCAAGTCATCGATGAGGTCGACGGGATCCTCCAGACCGATGGACAGTCTTACCAGACCCTCGGGTATTCCGGCCTTGGCGAGCGCGGCCGCATCCAGTCGTGCGTGGGTCGTGCTCGGAGGATGGATCACCAGTGATTTTGCATCGCCCACGTTCGCGAGGTGCGAGAAGATCTGCAGCGCTTCGATGAAACGTCTGCCGGCGTCCCTCCCGCCCTTGAGCTCGAAGCTGAACACGGCGCCCGCACCCTGCGGCAGCAAGGTCTTGGCCAGCGCATGATCCTCATGATCCGGGAGGCCCGGGTAAGTCACGCGCTCGACGGCCTCATGGGTGGCAAGAAACTCCGCTATACGCTGGGCATTTGCCACATGGCGCGGCATCCTCAGCGGCAATGTCTCCAGACCCTGCAGAAAGTGCGAGGCCAGGGTCGGGCTCAGCACGGCACCGAAATCCCGCAGCCCCTCGAGTCGCGCACGGGTGATATAAGCCGAGGGCCCAAACTCTTCTGCGAAGTCGATGCCGTGCAGGCCCGGGTCGGGCTCCGTCATCAGCGTGAAGCGTCCTGAAGCCTCCCAATCGAAGCGACCCGCATCGATC
>JAURMM010000100.1 GCA_030830685.1 Gammaproteobacteria bacterium
CCGGCACTCGCCAGGTTGCTCGATTTCCTTGCGCGCGTGCTGTCTTTTCAACAGGCCGACGCCTCTTCAGCCTCTGCGCTGGGCCTTGCGGATGCGGAGGATCGCCTGACCGTTCTCGGTGCTGCCCTCGCACTGGTGGTCCGTCATCCGGAGCGTTGCCTGGACGAGCAGGGGTATTACAGCGCGGAGCGCATGGTCGAGGAGATCTTCCGTCAGGCGGTCTACTGGTTTCCGCTGGGCCCTCCGGCCTGCAGCGTTGCGGAGGCCGTATCGCTTCTGGCCCGTTGGCTTCCGAGGGCGCCGGAGCGGACCTAGGCCGGGGCCCCCGAACATGCTAGCGTTCCGCCTTCACCTCCGCGGACTCCCGCCTGCGGTGTAACCCTTTTCCCTTTTTCAACGGATGACATCATGACCGCGCTCCATTCCGATATCGATCCAGGTGGTCTGCTCGAGTACTCGGTGGTCTATACCGACCGCGCCCTCAACCACATGTCGCGCAATTTCCAGGACGTGATGCGGGACATCTCCCGGGTCCTGAAGCAGGTCTACCAGGCACGTGCCGCGATCGTGCTGCCCGGCAGTGGCACCTTCGGCATGGAGGCAGTCGCGCGGCAATTCGCCACCGGCCAGGACTGCCTGATCATCCGCAACGGCTGGTTCAGTTTCCGCTGGACCCAGATTCTCGAGATGGGAAACATTCCTGCCTCGACGCAGGTGCTGAAGGCCCGTCAGGTCGGCGCAGGCGGCACCCGGGCGCCCTTTGCGCCTGCCCCCCTGGAGGAGGTTGCGGCTGCCATCAGCCAGCATCGGCCCAAGGTCGTGTTTGCACCGCATGTTGAAACCTCCGCGGGCATGATCCTTCCGGATGCCTACCTCAAGGGCGTGGCTGATGCGGTGCATGCCGTGGGCGGCTTGTTCGTTCTCGACTGTGTGGCGTCGGGTGCGATGTGGGTGGACATGGCGGCGACTGGTGTCGATGTCCTCATCACCGCCCCGCAGAAGGGCTGGAGCAGCAGTCCCTGCGCAGGTCTCGTCATGCTCGGAGAGCGCGCGCGTGCGCGCATCGACGAAACCACCAGCACGAGCTATGCCGCTGATCTCAAGAAGTGGCTGCAGATCATGGAGGCTTACGAGGGCGGCGGCCACGCCTACCATGCAACCCTGCCTACCGATGGTCTGCGGCGCCTGTCCAGCATGATGGCCGAGGCCGAGGCTGTCGGCTTTGCCCAGCTCAAGACTGCACAGGAGACCTTGGGTACGCGAATCCGTGCCCTGCTTGAGGCGCGTAGGTATCGCAGTGTGGCCGCAGATGGCTTCAAGGCGCCGCCGGTGGTGGTCAGCTACACGGAAGATCCGGAGCTTCAGAACGGCCGCAAGTTCATGGCACAAGGTCTGCAGATCGCAGCCGGTGTACCCCTGCAAGTGGATGAGCCGGTGGACTTCCGCAGCTTCCGGATCGGCCTTTTCGGCCTGGACAAGCTCTGTCACGTGGACCGCACCGTGCAAAGCTTCGAGGAAGCCCTGGGCCGCATCGACTGAGGCGGAGCAGGGATTGCGTCCGGGAGCGCGGGATGCGTGAGGGACTTCATCTCTTCCAGTCCAATTCCTTCGCAGTCCTGCTTGCGCGCCTGCTCCGGGATCTGGAGCAGGCACCGCAGGACCCTTTCACGCCCGAGCACATCATCGTGCCGGGTACGGCCATCCGCCGCACGCTGGAACATGCCAGCGCGCGGCACTTCGGCGTGGCCGCCAACTTTCGTTTCAACTTTCTGGCGCAGTGGATCTGGGAGCAGATCGGGCGCTTCGTCCCGGTCGCCAGCGAGTCTCCGTTCACGGGGGAGCGCCTCCCCTGGTACCTGTATCGTGCCTTCGGCGATCCGGCCATCCGCGACACCGGCCCGCGACTGGCGAACTATCTCGATCATGCGGAACGCGATCCGGTCATGCGTGTTGAACTGGCGCAACGGGTGGCACGTGTTCTGGAGCAGTGTGCGGCCTGGCGCAGTCCCTGGATGCGGGCCTGGTCGCAAGGTCATACCGCAGGTCCCAAGCCCATGCTGGATGAGGATTGGCTCGCGGCCCTCTGGCGCTGGCTGGCCCGGGAAATGGCATTGCCCCTGGAGCACCCTGCGGCCGCATTTTTTGATCGTTTGCGCACGCTCACCCCGGCGCAAGCCGCTGCGGCAGGCTTGCCTGCACGAATTGCGTTGTTCTGCCCGGGGGACATCGCGCCGCTGTATCTCGATGTGCTGGCCAGACTCGGCCAGTGGATGGAGATCCGTCTTTATCTGCAGAATCCTTGCCGCGAATACTGGGATCTGATTGTCGGGCCACGCCGGCGTGCGCAACTCGAGCTGCGTGACGCCGTCGACTATCACGAAGTCGGACACCCGCTGCTGGCGAGCTGGGGCCAACAGACCCAGAGTCTGATCGCATTGCTTGGTGAAGCCGGGGACATGAAGGGCGACGATGCCCTGTTCGTGGGGCGTGAAAGTGACTCCCTGCTCGCAACCGCGCAGAACCACATCCTTGATCTGCAGCATCAGGAATCTGCCAGTGTCGCGCTCGCGGCCGACGATCGCAGCGTCCAGATCCATGTCTGCCACTCGCTGGTCCGGCAGCTCGAAGTGCTGCACGATCAGCTGCTCGATCGCTTTGCCACCCAGCGCGATCTGCGCGCCGATCAGGTGCTGGTCGTGATGCCTGACCTCGCCCGGCATGCGTCACTGATCGATGCGGTATTCGGCAGTCAGGACGCACGCCGCATCCCCTATCAACTGGTGGGACTGCCACGCGCCGAGGCGAATCCGGTGGCGCGCGCGATGCTGATGCTGCTGCGATTGCTGGCCTCCCGGTGTCCCGCCAGTGCGGTTTTTCACCTGCTGCGTGAGCCCGCGGTCAGTGCGGGTTTCGAACTGGAGGCCGCATGGCTGGAGAGCCTGCATGACTGGATTGATGCCGCGGACATGCGCTGGGGCCTGAGCGCCATGCACCGTGCCCGGATGGGTTTGCCGACCCGCAGGGACTTCAGCTTTGAAGAAGGACTCGATCGCCTGTTTCTGGGATTGGCTTTGCCCGACGGCAGTGCGCCTTGGGCAGGTATGTTGCCGGTGTCGGCTGCCGAGGGGACCGAGGCGGCAGCGCTGGGTGCTCTTGATGCTTATCTCCAGGCACTGGAGGCCGCGCAGATTCAGGCGGCAGAACCCGCTCAGCCGGCGGCATGGGGCACGCGCCTGGAATCCTGGCTGGATGATTTCTTTCCCGCCACGCGCGACAGTGCCGAAGCCGTGGCCGAGGTGCGTCACACCATCCAGACGCTGGTGACGGATCTTCTCGCGACCAGAGTGGACGAAGCATTGCCCTTCAGCGTGATTGAGGCTGCGTTCACTGCACGGCTGGAGGACCCGGCCCGTGGGGCGATTCCCACCGGTGGAGTCACGTTTGCCGGCATGACGCCAATGCGTCACCTGCCTTATGAGGTTATCTGCGTACTCGGCATGGATGATGGCGTTTACCCGGCGCTGCACAAGCCAGATGAGTTCGATCTCATTGCGCGAGCACCGCAACCGGGTGATCGCCAGCGCCGTCTTGATGAGCGCAACGTTTTCCTAGATCTGCTGCTCGCGGCCGGCAGCTGTTTCTACCTGAGCTACACGGGAAAGCACATTCGGGATGACTCAGAGTTGACGCCCTCGGTGCTGGTGAGCGAGCTGCTCGAATATCTCGGGCATCTCATCAGCGGCAAAGAGGGGCCCGAGGCCTTGGCCGCTGCGCGTGGCCGGCTCGTTGTGGAGCATCCTCTGCAAGCCTTCTCCGTGCGCTATTTTTCAGCCGAGGGGGTGAATGACCCAGTCTTGTTCAGCTATGCCGAGGAATATCTTGCCGCACTCGATGCGCGTGAAGTCCGGATGGCGAAACCACCAGCCCGCGGCGCGGACAAGGTGGCAGTCTCCGCAGAGGAGCCGCCCATGGAAAACGGCGGTGATGACGCCATCATCGACAACGAAAGTGAGGATGAGGCTGAGATCCGCGATTTTGCGCAACCGTTTTTTCTCGCCCCTTTGCCCGCGCCGGAACCCGCGGTACGTGTCGTCGGGCTCACGGAGCTGCAGGATTTCTTCAGCAACCCCGCCCGCCATCTCTTGCGCCAGGGTCTGCAGGTCACGCTGAGGGAAGCCGAAGAGGAACTGCTGGACGATGAACCCTTCGGCGTGGAGTGGTCCAGCCGTCGTGTGCTTGCGCAGCGCCTGCTGCCCGCGCTGCAGCTGGGCGCCACGGATGAAGAAATCCTGGCACTGGCTGCGGCGGGTCGGGAATATCCGGCCGGGGCTTTGGGGCAGAGCTTGTTGCTGCGCGAGCTGCCTGCCTTGCGTCACTACGCCGCACGCGTGCCGGTTATGCATCACGGGCCTCCGGCATGGTCTGTCGCCGGACGCTTCGAAGTGGCAGGCGAAGGTTTGTCGGTGATCCTTGAGGACACTCTGGTGGGCTTTGAGGCCTGCGGACAGATCTGCCACCGCTATGCCTCACCCACTGCACGCGACAAGCTGGAGACATGGTTGAGCCATCTCTTCTTCAATGCCGCAGACATCGCAGGACCCATCGATCCGCCGCGTCGCACGCGCTGGCTGGGGCGTGAGCCGGGGTTTGAATTCAGTCCCTGCCCCGAGGCCAAAAAACTGCTGCACGCGCTGCTCGCGCTCTATGCGCAAGGCCTCAGACTGCCCTTGCGCTTTGCGCCGCGTGCGGCGCTGACCTACGTGGAGGAACTGCCCAAAGGGCGCGCACGTGCGCTGCGTGAGGCACGCCGAATCTGGGTTGGGCAGGGCGATCCGGGCGCTGCCTGGGGACGCCTCGGGGAGGGCGACTCACCCGCCTGGCGTATTGCTCTGCGCCATGAGCCCCAGCCGTTGAATGCGGACTTCGAGCAGGCAGCCTGCACGGTGTTCGAGCCACTGCTCGCGCATCTGTCAGAGGAGACCTGAGTGGCCGGATCGCTGGAGGTGTATCAGGTACCGTTGGCGGGGCTGAACCTCATCGAAGCCTCTGCCGGCACTGGCAAGACCTGGAGTCTCTGTGCTCTCCATCTCCGCCTGCTGCTGGAGAAGAAGCTGGAAATCAGCCGCATCCTCGTCGTGACGTTCACCAATGCCGCAACCAGCGAGCTGCGGGCGCGCATCAGAGCCCGCATCCTCGATGCAGTGGAAGTCCTGCGCCTGCGGGAGCGGGGTGAACATCACACATTTCCCGACAGGGTGCTGGTTGAGTATCTCGATGGCCTTGCAGCTGCAGAGGGCTCGGCGCAGTTGATGCAGCGCCTCGTACTCGCCCGCGAGAGTTTTGATGACGCTGCCATCTTCACCATCCATGGTTTCTGCCAGCGCGCCCTGGCGGATATACCCTTCAGCGGGGGATTGCCTTTCACCTTCGAAGCGATCGAGGACGACAGCGAGCATCGATTGCAGGAGGCGCAGGATTTCTGGCGCAGCCACATCTTCGCGCTGACGACACCCTGCATGGGGCATCTGCTGGAGACCGGTGATTCGCCCGCGCGCTATGCAGAATATCTGGCGCGACGCCTCGCCAAACCCCTGGCGAGGATTGAGTGGCCAACGCTCCCGGCAAATCCGGTGGAACCGGATCTTGCCGCTCTGTGCGCCGCATTCGCACCCTTGCGAGCGGCATGGTCGAGCCAGCAGGTGGAGCCTCCGGAAGTTCTGAAGGGCGCACTTGATCTGCTGAAAGGCAACATCTACAAGACGGAAAGCATTGACCAAGGGGCTCTGGAGTGGCGAGGCTGGCTGGCGGCCGACGACCCCCTTCACCGCCGACATGACGCGAAGAACTCGAAGTTTGCGCTCTATCGCACGAGCCGGATCGTCAACGGCACGCGCAAGGCACATGGAGGCAAAGGCCCGGAGCACCCGTTCTTTGCGATGGCAGAAGCCTTCTTCGCGGAGCAGGAAAAATACCTCAAGGCGCTGGATCTCAAACGCGTGCAATTGCTGCGCGAGTTTCTCGAAGCGGCAGCGCGTTCACTGCGTGAACGCAAGCGTCAGGAACGGGTCGTGGCGTTCAACGACATGCTGTCCAACCTGCATGAGGCGCTGGTGTCGGGCGAGAACCCGGGCCTGCCGGTTGCCCTGCGCGAGCGATTTCCGGTTGCCCTCATCGATGAATTCCAGGATACCGATCCGTTGCAGTTCGAGATTTTCCGTCTCATCCACGGCGACGAGGCGCATCTCCGGGAGTTCCCTGTGTTCCTGGTGGGGGATCCGAAGCAGGCGATCTACAGCTTCCGCAATGCTGATTTGCACACCTACCTCAAGGCGGCCAGTCTTGTTTCAGCTCGGCATCTGCTCGGTGTGAACCGGCGTTCCACGGCAGCACTGGTCGAGGCCTGCAACGGAATCTTCGGCGCCAACCCCGCGGCATTCCTGCAGCCGGGCATAGACTTCGTGCCGGCCTTGCCGGACCCCCGCAAGCTCCCCCCGCTCATCGATTCGAGCAGTGCGCCACGCCAGTCCTTTGAAGTCTGGTGGCTGCCGCGGGACGAGCAGGGCGGTTGGTTTTCCCTCACTGCGGCGAAAGCGCTCTGCGCGGAGCGCACGGCCGGCGAGATCGCGCGCCTGCTTGTTGAAGGTTCGCAGATACAATTCGGTGAGCGCAGCGTGCGCGCTTCGGATATCGCCGTGCTGGTGCGCACACATGCAGAGGGGCGCCTGATACGGCAGGCACTCGAATCCCGCGCAGTGTCCTGCGTCGAGATATCGCCGGTGAGCGTTTTCCGCACGCTGGAGGCCGAAGAGCTGGAGCGTGTCCTGATGGCGCTTGCCGAACGCAGTGAAGGCTTGCTGAGAGCCGCGTTGACCGTGAGCTTTCTCGGCGGATCGGCCGCGCGGATTCTCGCACTTTCTGAAGACAGCGAAGGCTTCCTGTCATTGATCCAGCGGTTTGCGGGTTACCGCGAGATCTGGGAATCACGAGGCTTTGCGGTGATGTTTCGCCGCTTCCTGCGTGCCGAGCAAGTGCAACTGCAGACCCTGCAACAGCCAGACGGCGAGCGGTGCCTGACGAACCTGCTGCACCTTGGCGAACTGCTGGGCGAGGCGGCCACCACGCACCCTGCGCCGGATGCGCTGCTGCGCTGGTATCGCAGCCAGCGCCAACGGATGGGCGCAGCCCCCGAGGCCGCGCAGATGCGATTGGAATCGGATGCGAACCTCGTGCGCATCGTCACCATCCACAAATCCAAGGGGCTTGAGTATCCGATCGTGTTCTGTCCTTTCCTGTGGGTGGACAGTGCAGCCCCGCGCGCGGAGCTGCCGCTGCTGCGCGAACATCACGAAGAGGGCACCGCGGTGCTCGATTTTCGCCTCGGGAGCGACCGGGAAGAGGAGATCAAGGCGCAGCGCAGACGCGAGGCGGATGCGGAGTTTCTGCGCCTGGTCTACGTCGCGCTCACGCGCGCGAGCTGCCGTTGCTACCTGTTGGCGGGTTTTTGCAAGGATGCGAATTCCGAGAAGTGCGGCACCAGCTTGCGCAGTCATCTTAACTGGCTGGTTGCGGGTGCCGGGACGAAACCGGAGCAATGGGCAGACTCGAAGCAGAACAAACGCACGCCGGAGGAAGTCGAGCGCGCATGGCATCTTGTGGCGCAGGCGGCCCATTTCAGGGTGATGCCCCTGCCTGAAATCAACGTCCCCGAAGTCGCTGAGTTGCAACCTCGACTGGCCCTGCGTCCGGGCCGCGAGGTCCCACCGCGCGTGCGTGAGGCCTGGGGGAGGGGTAGTTTCACTGCCTTGACACGCCATCTCCACGCGTCGGAGCGAGGGACAGACCATGACATCGAGGTTCTGCCGCCGCCAGGACTGCCGCAACCTACGCCGATGCTTGCCGCAGACGACATCCTGCGTTTCCCGCGCGGCGCGAGCGCTGGCAGCTGCTTGCATCGCATCCTCGAGCTCATCGATTTCACACGCAATGAGGGTTGGGAGGTTGCCATCGAACGTGGTCTGCGCGAATTCCCGCAGAGCCCGTTGTCTGCAGAGTCGACGCTCCTCAAAGCGATGCTCCGCCGGATGCTGGAGGACGTCCTCGCCTCTCCTCTGCGCGCGGCGCTCCGCCTGCGCGATCTCGCCGCCACGGACCGTCTGAATGAACTGGCCTTCACCCTGCACGCGCCTTCACTGGCCGTGGACCGTCTGAATGATCTTCTGCTGGAACATCGCTACCTCAAAGAGAGGCTGTCCGCGCGGGGCTGGCAGGGCTTTCTGTCAGGCGCGATCGACCTGGTTTTCCGTCATGACGGCAAGTTCTATCTGCTCGACTGGAAATCCAACTTTCTCGGCGAGCGCGCCGAGGACTATGCCCGTGCCGCATTGGACCGTGAGATGCACCGGCACGCCTATCATCTGCAGCATTTGCTCTATACCGTGGCGCTCAAGCGTTTCCTGCAGGCGCGGCTACCCGGTTATGACCACGCGTGCCAGTTTGGTGGTGTGTTCTATCTCTTCGTGCGCGCCGTGCGGCCGCAGTGGCGACTTGCCGATGGCAGTCAGGCCGGTGTGTACTTCGAACGTGCGGACGATACGTTGATCGAGGCGCTTGATCGCTGTCTTGATCAGACGCCTTCGCGGCAATCATGAGTATGGGCAGTCCTGATCGGTTTTCGGCTGAGGCGAGCCTGGCCCAGGGCATGGCGCGACGTCTGCACGAATGGGCCTTGGCCGCCGGAGCTCCCGAGGCCGCAGCCAGATCCGCGGGCAAGGCGGGTCACGAACTCATCCGCGCGCTGGCGCAGGGACACGCGTGTCTCGAGCTGGAGCCAGACAGCGTTGCAGAGCTGCTCGCGTCCCGGGTGGTGGCGCGCCCGGGTGAGCCTGCTGCACCCCTGATTCTGGACGCCGGGAATCGCCTCTATCTGGCCCGCTACTTCGACTACGAGCAACGTCTGGCCCGGGCCTTGGCGGCCAGGACCTCAACCGTGCGGGCCCTGTCCGCAGACTCGGTGATGCGGGGCCGCGCGCTGCTGGACACGCTTTTTGCCCAGAGCGCGGAAAACCCTGACTGGCAGAAACTCGCGGTGGCCATGGGGCTCGGTGGGCACCTGACTCTCATCAGTGGAGGCCCCGGCACAGGCAAGACTTCCACCGTGGTCCGGATCCTCGCCTGTCTGCTCAATGAGGATCCCCAAGCACGCATCGCACTGGCGGCGCCGACCGGCAAGGCAGCGGCACGCATGCACGAAGCGGTGCAAGCGGCGGCAGAGCGCGAGCAGCTTTCTGCTGCCGTCAGAGCCGGTCTGCCCGCGCGTGCGGTGACGCTGCACCGTCTGCTCGCCTACTCTCCGCAGCGAGGGTTTGCGCACCATGCCGGTCATCCGCTGCCGTTGGATGTCCTGGTGATCGATGAGGCTTCCATGCTGGATCTCGCACTGGCCACGCGGGTGTGTGAGGCGCTGCCTCGGGAGGCGCGGCTCATCCTGCTCGGCGACAAGGATCAGCTCGCCGCGGTGGAAGCCGGGGCCATCTTCGCGGCGCTGGCCGCAGATCCCACGCTCGCGTCGACGCAGAGGGCGCAGTTGTCTGCCCTGACCGGCATTCCAGCGACACTGATGCAAACGCCGCCGCCTCACCACCAGACACCTCTTGCGGGGCAGGTGGTGTGGCTCACCCGCACCTATCGCTTTGCGAGTGACTCGGGTATCCACCGCCTGGCACTGGCAGTGCGTGACGGAGATGCCGCCAGCGCCTTGGAGCTGCTTGCAGCCCGAACACCAGCAGATGATCTGGAATGGTTGGCCGGCGCCGGTTCTGAGACGCAGCCCGCGCTCATCAGTCGCCTGGTTGAGGGCTTCGCCACTTACTTCGACGCCCTTGAGGCCGGCCAAGCCGGTTCATTCGACCCTGCCACGCTCTTCGCTGCCTTCAACCGCTTCCGGGTGTTGTGCGCGACGCGCGGCGGCACGCGCGGGGTGGAGGTCATCAATGCTCTGCTGGCAGAGGCTGCACAGGCAAGGCTGCAGGGCGGTGGCCTTGCCACGGGGGACTGGTTCGTCGGACGGCCGGTGATGGTCCAGCGCAACGATCACGGGCAACAGCTCTTCAACGGCGACGTGGGGATCGTGTTGCCGGCCGAGGAAGAAGGACAACTCAGTGTTTACTTCCCAGGTGTCGACCGAGGCTGGAGGCGCGTTCCTCCGGCGCGGTTGCCGGAGCACGAGACGGCCTTCGCCATGACCGTGCACAAGGCGCAGGGCTCGGAATTCGATGAGGTGGCATTGGTGCTTCCGCCGGGTGATGAGAGTCCGGCGGTGACGCGCGAGCTGCTCTATACCGGCGTGACCCGTGCCCGTCTGCGGGTGATCGTGCATGCCGAGAGCAGGACTCTTGGGGAAGGAATCGCGCGCCGTCTGGAGCGCAAGTCAGGCCTGCTGGCGCGCGTCTCCGAAGCCTTGGGCGCAGCGCACAACGCTTGAGTGTTGCCGCCCGGAGAACAACGCAGCGCTGGCCGCGTCGGTCACTGGATATTCGCGATATACGCCGCGAGTGCCTTCAGATCATCGTCGGAGAGGGTCTTGACCACGGCTGCCATGTTCCCCGCGTCGTTCGTGCGGTGCCCGTTCTTGAAGGCAAGCAGCTGGCCAAGGATGTAGCTGTAGTGCTGGCCATTCACGCGCGGCACTTCATTCTGCCCGGAGAACCCGCCCAGATGGCACATGGCGCACAAGGCATCGTCAGCCACTTTTTGGCCACGTGCCACCAGTGCCGGATCACCCTGTTCCACCTGCCCGGTGCGCGGCTGGGCCGCAAAATAATCCCCGAGCGCGAGCATTTCTTCCGTGCTCAGTGATTTCGCCATGGGTGTCATGGGCGGATGGACGCGCCGGTCCTGTTTGTAGTCCTTGAGCTGCAGATAGATGTAACGAGGCATCTGCCCTGCGAGTACCGGATATTGCGGGTCGGTGGAATTGCCGCCAGGCCCATGACAAGCGATGCAGGTCTGTGCCTTGGCCGGCAAATCGGCGGCTGTCTCCTGGGCCTGGGTGCCCACGGGAGAGACGAGCATCAGCGCGAACAGACAGGACAGGGAACGCATGAGCTTTCGGGAATCCTTGTTCAAGCGAGGAGGAGGTCTGGAAAGTGGAGAGGGCCGGCTTGCGCACGGCCCTCCCCGGAGCGCCTGATCAGTCTGGCAGACCGAACACGAGCACGCTGTTGCCGCGCTTGAAGTTCAGCTGGGTGTTGCCACCTGCTGCCACGGCAATGTACTGCTTGCCATCCACCGTGTAGGACACGGGTGGCGCATTCACGCCAGCACCGGCCATGAACGACCACAGCTTCTTGCCATCGCGCGCGTCGTAGGCATTGAAGTGCCCATTGCCTTCACCGGTGAAGACGAGATTGCCGGCGGTGGCCAGCACGCCGCCCATCAGCGGTTCGTCAGTATCGGCCTTCCAGGTCATCTTGCCGGTGTTCATGTCCACCGCAGCGAGGCGACCCCACTGGTCTTCACCCGGAATGACCTTGAACGCGCCACCCAGCCACAGCTTCTCGCCGCCGGGATAAGCCGCTTTTTCCACGTGATAGGTCATCGGCTGATGCAGGTTGGCGGCATAAGTGAGGCCCAACGTCGGGTTCACGGCCATCGGATTCCATTCCACGCCACCGTTGGCGCCCACCAGCATGCGTGCGCCTTCGGGGGTTGGCAGGGTCCACATGTTCTCCTGCGGCACCATGGCCTCGGAGAAGCGGATCAATTCCAGGGTCTTGGGGTCATGCACGTAGACGTGACCTGTCTTGCCACCATGAATGACCACTTTCTGCTTCTTGCCATCCTTGCCGGCGGCTTCGGTGATGATCGGTGGGCTCACCGCATCCAGATCCCACACATCGTGGGCTAGGTACTGGAAGTGTGCCTTGTACTCGCCGGTCTTCAAATCGACGGCCACGATGGAGTCGGTGTAGAGATTGTCGCCCGGGCGGATGTCGCCGTAGAGATCCGGTGACGGATTGCCGACCACGAAGTACACCATGTTCGTTTCCAGGTCGACCGCCGGAGTCATCCAGACGCCACCACCCAGGGTCTTGTAGAAATCTCCGCCACTCTTCGCCAATTCGGCCTTTTCAGCCTCGATATTGCGCTTCATGTCGCGGCCAGTGGCGTCCTTGGTGGCCCACACGCCCTCATGACCTTTCTCGGGAATGGTGTGGAAGGTCCACAGCAACTTGCCGGTCTTGGCGTCGAAGGCCTTCACGAAACCGCGGATGCCGTATTCGCCGCCGTTGGTGCCGATCAGGATCTTGCCGTCCACCGCGACAGGCGCCATGGTTTCAGAGTAGCCCTTCTCGGGATCTGCGATCTGGGTTTCCCACATGACCTTGCCGGTCTTCATGTCGAAGGCCACCATCTTGGCGTCGAGGGTGGCCATGTAGACCATGCCATCCAGCGCGGCGATACCACGGTTGTTGGGTCCGCAGCAGTACACAGTGACGGGCCCCATCTTGTGCTTGTAATGCCAGTATTCCTCGCCAGTGACGGCGTTGATGGCATGCAGGTGGTTATAGGAGGTGGTGAGGAACATCACCCCGTCCACCACTACCGGCGCAGTCTCCATTGATTCCATGATCTGGGTCTGGAACACGAACTTCGGCACGAGCTTGGCCACGTTGTCCGTGTTGATCTGCTTGCCCGGGAAATAACGGGTCTGGGCATAACCGCCGTTCACCTGCAACCAGTCCTTGTCCTGCTTTTCCGCTGCAGTCAGGCGCGCCTGGGTGACCGCTTTCACGCTCTCCGGGATGGCTTTACCGGTGGTGGCCGCTGCCTGGGGGACTTCACCTCCAGCCTGCACGAGCGCGCTTGCGCCGAGCAGAAACATTGCGGACGACAGGGCCTTCAGCCTCTGGTGTTGTTTCATGACTTTTCCTCTGTAGAAGGGAAGTGGATGGGTTCCGCACCGGGAAACCGTGGAGTCGGCCTTGGTCTCGGGACCAGCGGCAGATAGGGTACATGATACGATGAAAGTCCATCGCCGGTGCCAATCCCGAGCAGGAACCTCGCTCCGCGTGCGGTTGGTGCTCCCGGCCCGATAGGCCACCCCGCTCACAGGATACCCCTCGCCATGTGTCATTTCCGCTACAGTCTGCTCCTCATGCTCCTCATGCTCCTGAGCGCCGCGCCCTGGGTAACCGCAGGCGCTTCCGAGGAAGCCGATTTCTACACCCTGAACGCCCGGATGATCGCCGCTGCCCGGAACGGCGAGGCCCCGCTGGTCCGTGATCTGCTGGCCCAGGGCGCCGCCCCCAACACCCGCAATCGCGGCGGCAATACTGCCTTGCTACTGTTTGCCGAGCGCGGTGATGCCGCGATGGTGGCTTATCTTCTGGCGCAGGGAGTGGATCCGCAGACGCCCAATCTGGACAAGGTCACCCCGCTGATGGCTGCAACCAGCGCGGGCTGCCTGGCGTGCGTCGACGCCTTGCTGGCGAAGGGTGCCCGCGTCGGTGTCCGTGACCAGATCGACAAGAGCGCCGCCACTTACGCCACAGCCGGTGGGCATGTCGAGATCCTGAAAGCGCTGAGCACCGCCGGCGTGGATCTGGCCGAACGCGACGGACACGCGCTCACGCTCTTGATGTGGGCCGCAGGCTATGGCCAGAACGCGATGGTTCGATATCTGCTGCAGGCCGGTGTCGACCCGGCTTTACGGGATGATCGGGGCAAGGACGCCGCTGAAGTTGCCGCGGAGCTCGGGCACGCCGAGGCCGCGGCGTTGGTCAGGGCGGCGCAGGGCGAGAACGCCCGCTGAAAGGTCAGCCCGGGTGACGTTCGAGCCGATATTCGTCACTTTCGGACTTTATCTCGGGCTCATGCTGTTTATCGGCTGGCTGGGTTTCCGGGCCACCCGCGACTTCTCGGACTACATTCTCGGTGGCCGCCATGTCGGAGGTGTGGTGAGCGCCCTGTCTGCCGGTGCCTCGGACATGAGCGCCTGGCTGCTCATGGGGCTGCCGGGCGCGGTCTGGGTCTCGGGTCTGAGTGCGGCCTGGATTGCCGTGGGCGTGACGATTGGGGCTTGGCTCAACTGGCGCCTGGTGGCGGCCAAGCTGCGGGCTGCCTCCGAGCAGGCGGACAATGCGCTCACCCTGCCGGCCTATCTCGCGTATCGCTTCGCAGATGGTCGCCAGGCCCTGCGGATTCTGTCGGCCGCGGTCATCCTGTTCTTCTTCACCCTCTACTGCGCGTCCGGCGTGGTGGCCGGGGCGCGCCTGTTCGAGACCTTGTTTGGCCTTGACTATGCGACCGCCTGCTGGGCCAGCAGCCTCTGCACGCTCGCGTATGTTTTCCTGGGGGGATTTTTTGCCGTGAGCTGGACCGACGCGCTGCAGGCTGCATTAATGCTTGCGGCCCTCCTGATAGTGCCGCTGATCGCCTGGTCAGCCCTGCCCCCGGGTGATCTGGCAGGGCTTGCCCAAGCAGCGGACGAGGCACGTCTCAACCCCTTCCACGACATGACAGTGCTCGGTGTCTGTTCACTGCTGGCCTGGGGGCTCGGTTACTTCGGCCAGCCCCACATTCTCGTACGCTTCATGGCCATGGACGGCACGGCCTCGGTGCCCCGCGCCTCGCGCATCAACGTGACCTGGATGGTGCTGTGCCTGCTCGGGGCTGTAGGCGTGGGTCTGATTGGGCAGCGCTGGTCACTGGCCCATGCCGCGGCCGCAGCCTCGCTGGATGGCAACCCGGAGACGATATTCCTCGTGCTTGCCCGCGAGTTGTTCAACCCTTGGCTGGGTGGGGTCCTGCTGGCAGCGATTCTCGCTGCCGTGATGAGCACGTTGTCCTGCCAGCTCCTCATTTGCAGTAGCGCGCTGACGGAGGATCTCTACCGCAGACTCTGGCGGCGTGCGGCCGGCCAACGCGAACTCGTGTGGATGGGACGCGCCATGGTGCTGCTGGTCACCTTGTGTGCGATCGGGCTGGCGAGTGACCCGGACAGTCGAGTGCTTGCCATGGTGAGTTACGCCTGGGCAGGTTTTGGTGCCGCATTCGGCCCCGTCATCCTGCTTTCGCTGTGGTGGCCTCGGATGACTTCGCTGGGCGCGCTGGGAGGAATTCTCACAGGGGCATTGACGGTCGTGCTCTGGAAGCATTTTTCGCCCTGGCCGCTGTACGAGATTGTCCCCGGTTTCGTCGTCAGCACACTGGCCGTACTGGGACTGTCGAGAATCAGGCCTCGGTGAGAGGCTTTTCCATGCGCCAGTGCGGCAGGCCCACCTCCGTGAAGCGCGCCCCCACCGTCGCGTAACCGGCCTTCTCGTAGAAGGGCAGGGCACTCTCCCGGGCGTGGAGCATCAGGCGGGTGAGCCCGAGCGTGCGCGCGAGTTCCTCAGCTGCCTGCAACAGGCGTGTGCCCAGTCCCTTGCGCTGGCCGGCCTCGCTCACCGCCATCTGACGGAGCTTGCCGAGACCCTCGGGCAACGGCTGCAGGATGATCGTGGCGACGGGCGCCGCGCCGATGAAGCCCGCGAGATGCAACTGATCTCGCTCTGCCGCCAGATCGGCTGCGCTGTACGCAAGCCCGAGAGGTTGACGGAGGATCGCGCTGCGCAGGGCCACCACTCTGCGGTACTCCTCCGAATCATGCCCAATCGTGCGGATCTCCACCGTACTGGCTCCTACTGCCGGTACTGCCCGACTTTTTCGTCGAGATAGGCATTGTTGGCCTCCCGGATGGCAGCCGCAGCATCGTCGTACAGGAAGGGCAGGAAGACATAGCGCTGGCCGCCTGATACTGGTGAGACCGCATGCAACAGAGAACAGCTGAAGATGATTGCCGTGCCGGCGGGTGCACGAATCGGTTCACTGCCGTACTCGGGGAAGCTGAGCTCGCCGCCTTCATAATCATCGTTCAGGAGCACCGACATGGCGAAGCGTCGGTGTGCGGTGCCCTTGGTGGTGTTGTCGCGATGGGCATTGAAGTGATCCCGGGTGGCGCTGTCGTAGCGGGCCACGATATAGCGCTCCATGCGGGTGACCCCGAACTGGTGGATCTTGCGGATTTCCGGGACCACCCGCCGCGTCACCTTCTGCTGCAGGCGTGATTTGAGCGCCTCGTCCTCGATGAGGTAATCCGACCTGCGCTTGTGGTGGTAATCCTTGATGAGAGTGGTTTTTCCGTCAACATCGCGCATGAACCCCGAGTCCTCGCCGCCGTGTGCGTCATAAAGCCTGATCAGCTCTGCGCAGAACTCCGGCTCGAATACCCGGGGCAGGATGATGATCGGCGCATGCACGCGCATTCCGCCGTGCAAGCCGACTGGTGGCAGATTCCTCAGGCAATCCACCACTGCGGGCACTTCGCCTGCATCCGCGATACTCGGGAACATCGCGCGTATGCGCATATCCGGATCGAGCACCATCCACAGGCGTCTGAACCTGACCGGGCCTTTCTGCGGTTCCGTGGGGGAGACGCCATACAGGCGGCCTATCCGATGGTTGAAATCCCAGAAGTGCCGGATGCCGGGCAGCGACTCCCGCACTCGGTGCTGCTGCTCGTCAGCCGGATCCATGCTGACGCCGAAGAACGCGATGTGCCGGTCATCGAACAGCTCGCGGTGATCGTCCAGAACCTTCAGCATGCGCCTGCCGTGGCCGTCGCCTGCGGTCGCGAAGAAGCACAGCACGATATAGCGCCCCGCCACTGTGTCGAAGTTGTAGTCCTCGTTACTGGTGCAGCGTTGCCTGAACAGGGGCGCCGGATCGCCGGCGCCGAGCATTCGATACTGAACCATTACGCGCTCTCAATCCTTGCAGTGGGGAAAATCTTAAAGCTCGCATTAGAATCCATGCAATCAGAGCCCCATAGCGAGGTGTGAACCGCATGCGCGAGATCATCCCTGGCCGCGAACGAGACTTCGCCCGCCAGATCGACTGGAATCTCTTTCGCGTGTTCCATGAGATCGTCCGTTGCGGGAGCCTGAGCGCGACAGCACGCGCACTGCACATGCAGCAGCCCAGCGTCAGCGCAGCGCTGAAGCGGCTCGAAGACAGGTTGGACTGTCGACTTTGCGAGCGATCACCCGCCGGCATCCGGCTGACACCCGAGGGGCGTGTCCTGGCCGAGCGCTGCGAGCGCCTCCTGGCAGAAGTGGGGAGGATTCCGCAGGAGCTGGCCGCTGCCGGGGACGATCTGGCGGGCAGCCTGACACTGCGCATGGTCTCTCAGCTCGTATGCCCGGCCCTCGATGCAGCACTTGCACGCTTCCATGCGCGCTACCCGGGCGTGATTCTCCGCATCGAGGTTTCCCCGTGGCGCGAAGTGGTGGAAGCCGTCCGCACCGGTGAGGCTGAAATCGGTATCGCCTGCGACAGTGCGCCGAGTGTCGAACTGCACTACGAGCCATTGATGCGGGAAACCCAGCAGCTCTATTGCAGCGATCGGCATGCCCTGCATGGTCATGCGCCGATCCTGCCGGCGGAGCTTGCAGATCAGGCTTTCATCGACACCGGGGACGATGAGCCAGGCGAGCTGGCGGCCTTCCGTCGCCGCCATGGCCTCGGCCGCATTCTCGGGGGACAGGCCCAGGATCTGCACGAAGTTCGATGGCTGATCGGTCTGGGCGTAGGCCTGGGTTTTCTGCCCACCGTGGTGGCGAAGCGCTTGCCGGATGCTGCCGCCCTGTGGCCGCTGCTGTCGGAGGATCTGTTGCCCAGCTATCACATTCACGCGATCACCCGGCAGTCCGCCGCGCTGGCGCCCCTCGCCAAGCGACTGCTGGACGAGCTGCTGGGGGAGATCCGCCGCAACGGTTGAGCGTTCCCCAGGCGGGACTGGCTCAAGCTGACCAAGCCTGCCAGGTACTCATACCCACACTCTGAGCTGGCCATAGATTCCAGTGATGGTGGTCATCGAGATGAAGTGGCTACCGGAGGTCACGGTCCCGTGACTAGCATGGTCTCCATGTCCCAGTTTCCCACCCCCACCCTGGATTCGTTGCGCGGCCTGTGGACCCGCTCCCTCATCGAATGGCCGGACGGGCGACGCGATACCGACACACAAGTGCGTTGGTTGCAGGGCCCCAGTCTGTATATCGACCTGCGTCAGCCGGCCCACCGTCCCGATTTCTCCGGCGCACGCGGGTTCGAGGACCTGAACGATGCGCATCTGAAGTGGTTGGCCAGGCAGGAAGGCTTCGCGGGACGGCTGGGCTTCGATGGCACGTTCTTCGAATGGAGCAGAACCATCGACCTGCAACCAATCGCACTCTACTCAGACGCCGGGCGCCTTTGGCTGGAACCGGGGCGCATGGTGGAGCAGGGCCGTGACATCACCTACATCGAGCACTGGCACTGTGAAGCGGATGCATCTGCTGCACGATGTTTCGCTGCCCGCCTCTGTCGCCGCGAAGATGGGTGTGAGGCGTTTCTGGTGCGTGCAGAGGGGCATTTCATGTTCGCGAAAGCGCGGCCCTCTCCACTGCCACAGGCTGAATCCCTTCTTGAGTGTCTCTCGCTCGCGACCAGCCCTGAGCAACGCTATGCCTGGCTTGATTGTGAAATCTCCTACGGTCGCGCTGCACGGCGTGAGTTCGAGATTCGGCATTCCAGTCTTCCCTGGCGCGAGCGCCTCTGCGGTGAGATGCGTACCGCCAATGGTTCTCTCCGCCTGGTCGAGGCCGGCAGCCCCTCCTCGAGCGAGTGGCAGATCATCGAGGCCGAAGGCGATATCACGCTTCTTGCGGCCTGAGACCGGGATCGTTTCATCTACCCCATGGAGTCAAATCATGACCAGACTTGGAAAGACGCTGTTAATCGCCTGCCTCGGCTTCTTTGCGCTCGCCGGCCAGCAGCCTGCACTGGCTGCTGAGAAGAAGGCCTTCCGCTTCGCCTGGTCCATATACGCCGGCTTCATGCCGTGGGTATACGCAGAACAATCAGGCATTCTCAGGAAATGGGCAGACAAGTATGGAGTCGAGATCACGCTGACGCAGTTCAACGACTACATCGAATCGATTAACCAGTACACGGCGGGCGAGTTCGATGGCGTGCTCGCGACCAACATGGATGCCTTGTCGATCCCCGCTGCCGGTGGAGTGGACACTTCCATGCTGATCATGGGGGACTACTCGAATGGCAACGACGCGCTGGTGGTGAAAGGCCAGGGCAAGACGCTCGCAGATCTGAAGGGCCTGCCGGTCAGTCTGGTGGAACTTTCGGTTTCACACTATTTGCTCAGCCGGGCCCTCGCGAAGGCCGGATTAAGTGAAGCAGAGGTACGTACGGTCAACATCTCGGACGCGGATTACATCCCGGCCTGGAATGCCAAGGAGACGGTGGCAATGGCCGCCTGGAAGCCGGGTCTTTCGGTCATCGAGGCCCAGCCGGATGCCTCAGTGGTCTTCAACTCTGCGCAGATCCCGGGTGAAATCATGGACGTCGCGGTCGTCAACACCGAAACGCTGCGCGAAAATCCGGCTTTCGGCAAAGCTCTGGTGGGCGCCTGGTACGAAACCCTGGCGCTGATGCAGGGGGATAGCGCCGAGGCCAAGTCGGCGCGTAGCCTCATGGCAGAGGCCTCGGGGACTGATCTCGCGGGCTATGACACCCAGCTGGCAACGACCCATCTTTTCGTGACGCCCGGTGAAGCGGCGGCATTCATGCGCGACCCGGCCATCCGCACGCACATGGAACTGGTTCGTGATTTCTGTTTCGACCACGGCCTGCTCGGTGAAGGGGCGAAGAACAAGGAGGCTATCGGAATCGCGCTGCCAGACGGCACAGTGCTTGGTGATCCGCAGAACGTGAAGCTGCGCTTCGCACCGGAAATCACCACACTGGCGGCAGACGGCAAGCTCTGAGGCAACTCTCATGAGTGCGCGCACTGGCTTCGAACGACTTCCTGTAGTCGATGTCGCCGGCTTGCGGGGAGAGCCTGCAGCGCGCGAGAGAACGGCGGCAGCGCTGGGCACTGCAGCGCGTGAGGCCGGGTTCATGTATCTCTGCGGTCACGGCATTCCGGAGGAGCTCTTCACAGGTCTCAGGAATGCCGCGGAAGCGTTTTTTGCACAGCCGTTGGCGCGCAAGATGCAGACCTACATCGGGCATTCCCGCAACCACCGGGGTTACGTGCCCGAAGGTGAAGAGGTGTTCTATGGTGGCAGCATAGATCGCAAGGAGGCCTTCGACCTCAGCATCGATCTGCCACCAGACGACCCCGATTACCTGGCAGGCAACCCGTTGCTTGGCCCCAACCAGTGGCCGGATGTGCCGGGCTTCAAGGCGGCTGTTTCGGCGTACTACGATGCGGTCTTCGAATTGGGCAGGCTGCTCATGCGCGGGTTTGCCCTGGCACTGGGGGAATCCGCGGAGTATTTCGACCCGATGATCACCAAGCCGCCCTCCCAGCTGCGCCTGATCCACTATCCATGGCAACCAGACGCGCAGGACGCACCGGGCATCGGCGCACACACCGACTATGAGTGTTTCACGCTGCTGCATGCCACAGCCCCGGGTCTCGAGGTGCTGAACGGTGAGGGACGCTGGATCGAAGCGCCGCCTTTGCCGGGCGCTTTCATTGTCAACACGGGCGACATGCTGGAACTGCTCAGCAATGGCATGTTCGTGGCGACTTCGCACCGGGTACGGCGCGTGAGCGAGGAGAGATACTCCTTTCCGCTGTTTTTCAATCTGGATTTCCATACGCGCATCGCACCGCTCTCACGGTTCGTGACCGCCGCCACCGAAGCGCGGACTCCGGTCATCGCTGGCGAACATCTGCACGCGCAAAACTGCCAGAGCTTCAGTTATCTGAAGCAGCGTCTTGCCGAAGGCACACTAACCCTTCCCGCCGGCGCCCTGGGGCCTTCATCCTTCGGGCAGGAGGCCCGCCTGCGCGCCCGTTAGGCCGGCCGTCATGCTGCCCCTGGGAAGTCTGCTCTTTTCGTCATTGCTGTGGGGGCTGTCATGGCTGCCCCTGCACGCCTTGCGTGCCATCGGCATTGATGGCGTGATGCTGATCCTGATCGCGTTCGGGGGCGCCGGGCTGTGTGTCTCCCCACTCCTGCTCCGGCAGCGCGGCGGTGTGCGCGAGCATCTGCGCTGGTTGCTGCTCATCGGCTTGTTGGGTGGGCTGGCCAATGTCTGTTTCACCCTTGCCATGTCCTATGGCGAAGTCGTTCGCGTAATGGTGCTCTTCTATCTGTTGCCCGTGTGGGGTGTGCTTGGCGCACGCATCTTCCTGGGTGAATCCATCACCCTGCTCAGAATCCTGACCATGATCACGGCGCTGGGCGGGGCGGCACTCATTCTCGGCCTCGATCGAGGCTTCTCTCTCGAATTTACCTGGCAGGACACCTTGGCAGTCCTCTGCGGTCTGGTCTTCACCGGCAATAACCTGGTGTTCCGGCGACAGCAGGACATTCCGGTGGGCAGCAAGGTGGCGGCCATGCTGTTGGGGGCGCCCCTCTGCGCGCTCCCCGTCGTGCTGTTTGGCTGGGGTGGAGAGGCTGTGCTGAGCGCCGAAGCCGTGCTTGGCGCATTGGCGTACGGACTCTGGGTACTCATCGCCACAGGCACGACGCAGTATGGCGTGACCCATCTGCCCGCAGGGCGGGTGGCCATTCTCATCATTCTGGAATTGGTGGTGGCGGTAGTCTCCGCCGTGATTCTGGGTGAGGAAACGCTCGCCACGGGAGAATGGCTGGGCGTTGCCCTGGTATTGCTCGCGGCGGTCCTCGAGACTCGCGCCACCTCACCTGAGCCTCGCCGGCAGGGTGGACTCGACGCGCCGCTGGCCCGATGAATGGCCTCGCCAGTAGGAATCGAACCTACATCTGGGCCTTAGGAGGGCCCCGTTCTATCCATTGAACTATGGCGAGGAGAAACGTCACTCTGAACGGCTGGTGTCCGTGCCGCCCTGAACCTTGGCCCAAGTATCCCGCAAAGTCACGGTACGATTGAAGACTGGCATGTCCGGCTTCGAATCAGCATCGGCGCAGAAGTAGCCCAGGCGCTCGAACTGGAAGGTTTCGCCTGGTGCGCGGTTGGCCAAGGCAGGTTCCACCTGCGCCGCACTGATCACCCGCCGCGATTCTGCGTTGAGGAATTCGCGGAAATCATCGTGGCTTCCCGGATCGGGCACGGTGAACAAGCGATCATAGAGTCGGACCTCCGCCGCTACAGCGGTAGGTGCGGCGACCCAGTGGATTGTGCCCTTGACCTGTCTGCCATCGGGTGCATTGCCGCCACGCGAGGCCGGATCATGCGTGCAACGCAGTTCCACGATCTCACCTTCTGCGTTCTTGATGACCTCACGGCAGGTTATGAGGTAGCCGTAGCGCAGGCGCACCTCCCGGCCGGGGCCGAGGCGATGGAATTTTTTCGGAGGATCCTCCATGAAATCGTCCTGCTCGATCCAGAGTTCACGCGCAAACGGAACCTGACGCTCGCCCAGCGCGGGGTCCTTGGGGTGGTTGGGTACCGTGAGGTTTTCGATGTGGTTTGCCGGGTAGTCTTCGACGATGACCTTGAGGGGTTGCAGGACCGCCATCATGCGTGCCGTGCGGGCATCCAGATCCTCGCGCACGCAGGTCTCCAGCATGCCCATGTCAATGACCGTGTTCTTCTTGGTCAGTCCCACCCGTTCGCAGAATTCCCGCAGCGCCTGTGGTGAGTATCCGCGGCGGCGCATGCCTTTCAAGGTGGGCAGGCGCGGGTCGTCCCAGCCATCCACCAGCCCCTCGCTGACCAGGGCGTGCAGCTTGCGCTTGCTGGTGATGGTGTAGTTCACCTCCAGCCGTGCGAACTCTATCTGCTGGGGGTGGCAGGGCGCCGAGATATTGTCCAGCACCCAGTCGTAGAGTGGCCGGTGATCCTCGAATTCCAGGGTGCACAGGGAGTGGGTGATGCCTTCCAGTGCATCCGAAATGCAATGGGTGTAGTCGTACATCGGATAAATGTGCCAGGTGGATCCCGTGCGATGGTGTGGCGTGCTCCTGATGCGATAGAGCACGGGATCGCGCAGGTTCAGGTTGGGGGAGGCCATGTCGATTCTGGCGCGCAGCACGTGGCTGCCGTCGGGGAACTCGCCGGCTCGCATGCGGCGGAAGAGGTCCAGATTCTCCTCCACCGAGCGCGACCGCCAGGGGCTGTCGACCCCGGGCTCGGTGAGCGTCCCCCGAAGACGGCGCATTTCCTCGGGCGACAGGCTGTCCACGTAGGCCTTGCCGCGGGTGATCAACTCCTCGCCGAAGAGGTACAGCTGTTCAAAGTAGTCAGAGGCATGAAAGTAGCGGTCGTCCCAGCTGAAGCCCAGCCAGCGGACATCTTCCGCAATGGCCTGCTCGAACTCCTCGCTCTCTTTCTCCGGGTTGGTGTCATCAAAACGAAGATTGCAGATTCCACGGTAATCGGCCGCTATCCCGAAGTTGAGACAGATCGATTTTGCGTGTCCGATATGCAGATAGCCGTTGGGCTCGGGTGGAAACCGGGTGGCGACGCGCGCATGCCGGCCCGCAGCCAGATCCTCATCGATCACATGACGAATGAAATTCGGTCGTGGTGACGCAGTGGGCGTTGGCGCAGGTGGCGAATCAGGCTGATTTTCCATCGTGGCTGGCATGGCTGGGAGAAACAGGCGCGATTGTCGCACAGGCAGCCGGCCCTGCGGTGCCCGTCGATGCCCACCCCACCGGCGGTGACAGTCGACCGATGCTAGACTGGGCCGCCGGCCAGTCTTTCAAGCACTAGTTGAAACCCGGGCAGAGCCAGCTCGGACAAGAACCGGACACAGGTCAGGGCAATGCCCGCGGATAGAGTCAGCGTGGAAATACAGAACGCAGAGGACACCGAGATCGACCGGCGACAGGCCACGCGCCTGCTGCTCAGGCTGGACGTGCATTTCGCGTTGGCCGGCGGGAAGCCTGTGCCCTGTATGGCCGGAGATTTTGCGCCTGCGGATCGTATCCTCAGGCTTGATGCGCAGCACCCCTGGAACGAACTGCCGCGGAGCATGGAAGGGACCCTGCAACTCCCGCCAGGAAACGGCTCGGGGCAAGAGGTGGAAGTGGCGGCGAGCATCCTGCGCGCAGAAGACCGCAGTCTCGTCATCTCCTTGGTGAACCCATCGCCTGAGGCGCTGGATTTGCTCAAGGCATCGGTGGTCTCGCCCCCGCTCAGCGAAAGTCAGGTGCGCGCGCGCCAGGCGGCCTTTGCCCCGGAATTCCGACGACTGCTGCCGGAACTGCGCGCTACGACCGTGCGCGCCGTGGCGCAGCTCGGAACCAGCTTCGTCAAGACCGCTGACGAACGCCTCACCGAAGCCTTGCGTGACGCGCGCAACAATCGCGAGCAGACGCTTTTCAACGAAGCCCAGGCGCGTTTCTCGAGGCGCCAGGCGCAGATCGTCCGCCAGACTGTCGAGACGCTTGCGCGTGCCATCGACATCCTGGACGACCCCCTGCAGCCCATGGCGTCAGCAGATGATGAGAGCAGCAATGATCTGTCGCTGATCGAACTGGCGGATTTTGAGGAATTCCTGACCGTATCCCAGCTCTCGGGCGCATTCGAGAAACAGTTGACCGCCATCTTGACCCCACTCAACAAGCGCCTCTCGCATCTGGCGGCGCGTGAGGTGGAGATGAGCACCAGTCCGCTGGGCCCGCGCGTCATGTGCGAGGCCTTCGCCGATGCGATGAAAGGGCTATTGAATGACAACCAGGTGAGTGATCTGGTGTACCAGGCCCTGCGCGAAACACTGGAAGAGCAGCTCGCAGATCTCTACACCCGTGTAAACACCTTGCTTGCTGACCGCGGCGTGCTCTCAGTGATCGAGCCGGAAAAATTTGCCGTGCGCAAATTGCCTGACCGCGGAGGCGCGCGGCCATTGTCGTCCGGTACCGAGTGGACGGGTGAGGGCGGAGGTGAGCCCGACGGTTACCACGGACACTCCTCCGGCCCATCAGTTGCGCAGGCCCATCCGGGCTGGGCTCCTTCGGGTAGCGAGAACGGTGCACCATCATCGGCTTGGGCCATGCCCTCCGGCTACCCAAGCTCTGTGCCGCTCGACCAGGCTTTGATCGGCGCGACGCTGGCCGCCGAAAGCTGGGCGGGCCAGGGACCGCCGCTGGGGCAGGTGCTGTCCTTGGCGCAGCACCAGCTGGCTTTGCGGCGCAGACTGCAAGACCCGGAGGCCGGCCCCGCGGCGCAGGCGCAGCCGGCCTACACGCCGCAGGAACTTCTCGATGGCTTGAGCCAGCTGCAATACGCCCTCGCGGAAGCGCCAGCTGCCGACCCACTGTATGTGGAAAACATCAAACGCCAGCTCACCGAAGCGCTCAAGGCGCGCGGCGGTGCCGACAAGGCCATCGGCCAGGCCGAGAGCGATGGCATCGAGATTGTGGGAACCCTTTTCCAGTCGCTGCTTCAGGATGCGGAGGTCGGTGAATTCGCGCGCGGTAACCTGCGACGCCTGCAGGGCTTGGTGCACAAGGCCGCCATCCGCGACCAGGCGCTGTTCTCCACCAAGGAACACCCGCTGCTCAAGTTGCTGGAGCGCGTGGCACAGATCGAGGAAGACCCGGGGGCGGGCGGGGCGAGCATGCGCTCACGCCTGCAGGACGTCATTGGCCAGGTCAACCGATCCTATGATCAGGATCCTGCGGTCGTTGAGTCGTTGCTGGAGAAGCTCGACGCCGAAATCGAGCTGCAGGGGGAGGATTTCCAGCGCGGCCTACAAGCCACCGTAAAGGCCGCGGAAGAGCAACAACGGCTGCTGCGGGAACGTCGCGCGCGGGCCGGTGAGGCGCCACCAGCCGAACCCAATTTCCCGCCGGAACTGGAACGCTGGGTGGGCCGGGCGAAGAGTCTCCGGGGGGGCGCACGTTTGCTGATGAATGCGAACACCCCCGCTCCCTATGTGGCGACGGTGGCGTGGATCGGGGATGACTTCAATCCCTACGTGCTGGTGGACGGCAAGGGGGAGAAGATCGCGGCCCTCACCTTGCAACAGGTCGTGATGTACCTCAGGCGCGGACTGATCAAGGTCCTGCGCGAACAGCAGGACACGGCCATCGACCGAGCCCTGTTCGGGGTGGTCAACCGGCTGCATCGGCAAGTGGTGGAACAGGCAACCCACGATGCCCTGACCAATCTCTATACCCGCAAGGCATTCCTGCAGGTCGTCGAAGAACAGCTGCCTCTGCCGGATTCCCGCAAGGAAGAACCAGAGGCGGTGTTGTGCGAGATCGCACTGGAGAACCTTCGTGACGTGAATGCACGCTTTGGCCATGAATCCGGTGACCATCTGATTCGCGAGATCAGCGAGGAGTTGATGGCCAATTGCGACCAGCGGCATACCGTGCTTGGGCGCCTGGGTGGGGGTGAGTGGGGGCTCTTCTGGCCCCGAATCACGCTGGAAAAAGCGCAGAGCGAAGTCGAAGTCCTGCTGGAGCGCCTGTCCGGGCTCGTCTCGCCTTTCGCTCCCGGCATGCCGCCGGTATTCGTGGCGGGGATCGCGGGCGTGGACCCCAAAAACCCACTGCTCGATCTTCTCGTTGATGCGGCCCATGAGGGCTGCGCCCAGGCGCGCGGTCAGGGTGAGGCACGGGTCGTCATTGCGGGCAGTGATGAGCGCAAGCGACTGCAGCTGGAGCAGCTTGCGGCGTATGTGAACAAGGCCATCGCGCGCGACCGCCTGGTACTGCTCTATCACGAAGTGAGGCCTCTGGAGCAGGCTTCGGAACAGACAGTAGCGCGCTTCATCGTCGGTGCAGAAGACCGTGCCGGGAAGCTGATCCCACCGTTGCTTTTTTCGCAGGCAGTTGCCAACACGGCCTCTTCGTTTGATGTCGATCTCTGGGCGCTGCGCACGGCCTTGCGCTGGATCGCAGACAAGGACGAAGAGAGTGACAGCCTCGGCTTTTTCATCCTGCCGCTTTCGCGAGGCAGCCTGGAAACCGACGGAATCGCGAGCATCATCATCAACGAGTTCATGAACGCGCCGGTGCCACCCTCGCGGATTTGCTTCTCGCTGGATGACCGCGCAGCCCATGCCAATCTGCCGGAGGCGGTGGAATTGATCGGATCCCTGCGGGAATTCGGGTGTCGTTTCGTGCTGGGCGAGTTTGCCGGTGCCCAGGGGGATCATGCCTATGTGCGAGAGCTGGCGGTGGACTTCATCGAGATCGCCGCTGCCTTCCAGCCGGCGCAAGGCCCCGAGCAGCGCGACCTGGTCATTGCGCGTTCAGTCAATGATCTGGTGCATTTCATGGGCAAGAGAACCATCGCTCGGGTGAATGCCACGCCCGGCGCACTGGACGTACTGCGCAAGATGAAAGTCGATTTCGTCCACGATACCGCGCACGCAGTGCGCCTGCGGGTGAACAAAGATGATTGATAAACCGAAGAAAATAGGGAAGTACGACGTCGTCGACGTCCTGGGGCGCGGGGCCATGGGGGTGGTCTATCGCGGCCACGATCCGTACGTGGACAGGCCGGTGGCGATCAAGATCGCAACCAACGTCGGTATTGAAGGCGCCCAGGGCGTGGCGCGCCGCATGTTCGTCAACGAGGCGCGCTCAGCCGGCAGGCTCGATCATCCCAATGTTCTCAAGGTGTACGAGGCGGGGGAGGAAAACGACCTGCCATACATGGTGATGGAGTACATCGCCGGTGGTGACACCTTGCGGAACTATTGCAAGGAGGGCTCGCTGTTGCCGGTGCCGGTGGTGATGCGGATCATCCGTCAGGCGGCCGATGCACTCGATTATGCGCATGAACAGGGAGTCCTGCATCGGGACATCAAGCCCGCTAACCTGATGCTCACACGCGAGGGCCAGGCCAAGATTGGCGACTTCGGTATTGCGCGGCGCATCGGTGCGGATCAGACGCAGATCACGGGCTGGTTCGGATCACCGCTCTACATGTCGCCGGAACAGGCTCAGGACCTCGATATGACGCCGCAGTCCGATCTTTTCTCGCTGGGCTCGGTGTTCTACGAACTGTTGACCGGCCAGGCAGCCTTTGCGGCCAAGGGGCTGACCGGCCTCATCCAGAAAATCCTGCATGAAGATCCCCCGCCGGTACACGAGGTCCGCACCGATGTACCTGAGGAAGTCTGGGTAATCCTCAAGAAGATGATCGAGAAGGACGTCTCCAAACGCTACAAACGTGGCGCGGAAATCGTCCGGGACATCGACGCGCTCCTGAATGATGTGCGCAATGTTCCGCTCATCTTTTCTGATGACCAGAAAATCCAGCGCATGAGCACACTCGTATTCTTCGAGGGCTTCGGCAAGGCCGAGCTGAAGGAGGTCAACAAGGCTGCAATCTGGCAGCGCTTCGCTCCGGGTGCGCAGATCTTTTCCGAGGGCTCGCGCGAGAACACCGCCTTCTTCGTGATCGTGGATGGCGCCGTGATGGTGGACATCAGCGGCGTGCAGATCAAGGAACTGGAATCCGGTGAGTGCTTCGGCGAGATGGAGTATCTCGCGGGCGGCACGCGCAGCGCCTCGATCACGACCAGCCGCGAAACCACCGTGCTCAAGGTCGAGCGGGACTTCAAGGAATGGGCTTCCCTGCCCTGCCAGTTGCGGATGGGCAAGGCCTTCCAGGCGATGCTCATCAAGCGGCTCAGGGAAACCAGCCGGGAGCTCGCTCGCGCGCTGCGCTGACCGCAGATCGCGGGCACGAGAGGCAGCACCACACTGAGGGGCTTGCCCTGATCGCCGTGACCTGTATATATTCACACCTGTATATACATACAGGTGTAGGTGTGACGTGGAAGATGATCTCACCCCCCGCCAGGCGGAAGTTCTCGCTCTGATTCGCGAAACGGTGTCCCGTACGGGGCTGCCTCCCACCCGCACGGAACTCGCCCGACGCCTTGGTGTTCGCTCTGCCAATTCTGCCGAACTGCTGCTGAGGGCCCTCGCTCGTAAGGGCGTGATTACCCTCATTCCCGGTGCCTCGCGGGGAATCCAGCTTGCCGAAACACTGGAAGCCGAGTCGGGCCTGCCGGTCATCGGACGGGTCGCCGCAGGCGCACCAGTGCTGGCCGCCGCGCATATCGAGGAATGGCAGCGCATCGATCCTGCAGTCTTTCGTCCGGCCCCCGATTACCTGCTGCGGGTCTGCGGTTCGAGCATGCGGGAAATCGGCATCCTCGATGGGGATCTCCTCGCAGTGCATGCCACGCCAGAGGCCAGAGATGGCCAGATTGTGGTGGCACGAATCGAGGATGAGGTCACTGTCAAACGCTACTTCCGCCAGGGATACAAGGTCACGCTCAAGGCAGAAAACCCCGACTTCTCACCACTTGAAATCGATCTCCGGGCGCAGGCTTTCGCAATCGAAGGCCTGGGCGTCGGCATCCTGAGAACTCGCGGGCTTTGAGCAATCACTGCTTAAGTCCGCCCAGTCGCACCCCCGAATTGGAGAACAACAAATGACTCTGCCCAGATACCGGCCAAGCGCCTCTGTCCCGGGGCGTTTCCCCTATCGCGAAGCGCATCATGAGGCGACCCTGCGTGCACTGCGCCCCGGCGTGTCAAGCACCTACCAGCTCAGGCTTGATCTCCCGCAGTTTCCCCTGGAAGTTCTGCTGCGTGGGGCCGGGGAGGTCGGCCCGGTGGCATTGTGCGCGGGCGACGGACGCTTGATCACCCACACCAATGGCGCGGCAGCCTCACAGGGCGTGAGGCCCGGCATGTCGCTGCGTGCGGCGCAGGCGTTCTGTCCGGACCTCGCCGGCCTGGATAGAAACCCCACTGCAGAACATCAGGCCCTCGCTGATCTCCTGCACTTTCTGGCCCTTGGCCGACATCATGGCGAGCACCTGTCGCGCGACTCTGGCGCAGCGCTGCCCCTCAGTCCGCTCACGCTCCAGGTCAGTGGACATCTCCAGCCCGGGCGGGTGGACCAAGCCCCGTTGCTGAAACGCGACCTAAGGGCGCTGGGCTACCGGGCCACGGTGTCGCCCGCAGTATCGTTTGCGCGCAACCCGCTCTGGGTTGACCGAGATGCCGGCCCGCGTGGCGCTGGCGTACGCCTGAATGGTGGGGAGTGGGCCAGCCATCTGCACCTGCCGTGGACAATCACTAAACGTCACGACCTCAATTTTGCACTGCAGCGCTTCGAGGCTGATCTGGATCTCGCCGTGCAGGCTGCGGGCCGGGACGTGAGCTGGCTGCAGGTTTGCCTGGTGAGTCAGCGGGGTGGGCGGATGCATCATGGTATCGAGCACATTCCCGCCGGGGCCTGGCGACGCGCCATGAGCGAACTGCGTGCGTGCGTTCACCGGGAGCCGATTCTGCGAATCTCTGAGCTCGAGCTCCGGGTCGGGCTTGAGGGCCGCTTTCTGCCCGAGGGTGTCCGTCCCTCGGCAGTCCTGCAGTAGGGGGCTTTGAAGCCGGCCGCGAAGCATGGATACTGTGCTCTCATCATTTTTGAAAGGAGGTGATCCAATGTCTAGTGAGATGTTCCGGATATCGCACCAGTCGCTGGATCTCAGCGCGCGCACCTTCACTTCGAGGGTCGCAGGCTGACAGTCACGCTTAGTGTTGCAAGTCCAGAGATTGACGATATTCAATCTCACGGAGGGCCGCCACGTGCGGCCCTTCTTTTTGCCCCAAGCGCCATGAAGCCTCGACTTCTTTCACTGCCTGACTACTCTGAGTACCCGTGAAAATCCAACTGCTCAGCGACCTCCATCTGGAGGTTGAGCCCTCTTTCAAACCTGAATACGCGCCGGGTGCTGACCTGCTGGTACTGGCTGGCGACATCGGCGCTCGGCCAGAGACACCCATGGCGCGACACGGGGCGCATGATTTCTGCCTCGATCGTTTCTCTCCTGCCTTGCGCCACTGGCCAGTTCCCGTGCTGTACATCCCGGGTAATCATGAATACGACGGACAGGATTTCGACGAGTGCCGGCTTGCCCTGCGCGATACCGTTGAAGCACTGGGCATTACGTGGCTGGACGGAGAATGCCTTGTGTTCGAGGGAGTGCGTTTCATCGGCACTACCTTGTGGAGCGACTTCGATTGCTTCGGTGACCGTCCGTCGCATGTCCCGGGCTCGATGAGCCACAACCTGCGCATGCGCGAAAAATGCTTTCGCGCTGCCAACTACTATCTGGAAAAAACGGCGACCCTGCGCGAAGGCCAGCTTTTCGATGCGGAGGCGATGCGGGACGAAGCCCTGCGTTGCCAGCAGTGGCTGCGCGAGACGCTTGCAGAATCCCATGCGGGGCCGACAGTGGTCGTGACCCACTTTGCGCCCAGTCTGCGGAGCCACGATCCGCGCTATGGGCTGACCCCCGGTACAGCCGGGTTTTGCAACGCACTGGATGATCTGCTGGATCTGGCCGACCTCTGGCTGCATGGCCATCTCCACTGCCCCAGCGACTATCGCGCGGGCCGCTGCCGTGTGGTGGCTAACCCGCTGGGCTATGCCGAGCAGGGCGAACAACAGGCTTTCCAGCCTCGCTGTGTGCTCGAGATTTAGGCAGACTGCCACCATCACGAACGCCGGATACGGCAACAACGAGAGGGGAGATCACCATGGCCATGTGGCAAGTCGAAAACAGGCAAGGCATTGTCGTCGCCAGTTACGTCAATCCGCCCATGAACTACATGACGGCGGAGGGCATGAATGAATTGCGCGATCTGGTGGAGACCTGGCGCGCCCCTGAAGTCCGGGTGGTCATCCTGACCGGCGGCGTGCCCAACCGCTTCATCACCCATTACAGTGTCGAGGAACTCATCGAGAGCGCTCGCAACCGGCCTCTCATGATGAACATGGGGCGGGCGTGGTTGCACCATCACAATGCCACGCTCACCAATTTGCGGGATCTCCCCAAGCCCGTCATCGCGGCGATGAGCGGCAGCACCATGGGCGGCGGCTTCGAAACCTCACTGTCCTGCGATATCCGCATCGCCCAAGCAGGGGATTTCCGTTACGGTCTGCCAGAAGTGACCCTGGGCATCCTGCCGGGCGGCTGCGGCACCCAGCGTCTGTCGCGTCTGATCGGCGCCGGCCGGGCCATCGACTTCATCCTGCGCGGGCGAATCTGCAAGCCGGAAGAGGCACTCGCGATGGGCATCGTGCATGAGGTGGCGACGGACGCGAAGGCGCGCGCCCTGGAAATAGCAGAGGCCATGTGCAAGCTCTCGCCGGTTGCGATCGCGGAGACCAAGCGTGCGGTGTACGAGGGCAGCGAAGTCCATCTGCAGGGCGGGTTGGAGATCGAAGGCGATGCCTTCATTCACACCATGCTGACCGATGAGGCGGTGGCGATCATGGAAGAGTATGTGGCGCAGCCGTTCGAAGATCGCGTCAAGTGGCTGGAACGTACCCGCGCCCTGTTGCATCCCCGCTGAAGGCACTGCCGCCGGTGATGACGCTTCTGGCAGCCCGCCCGTGAGCTATTTCCCGGGCAGGGCAGGCGGAGCATCGGGGCTGCCATTTCTGATGCATGGCCTGATGCTCGCGGCGGTGCTCGCCGTCACGGGCTGCGCCAACAATCCGGTGACCGGCGGGTCGGATTTTGTGATGATGAGCGAAACCGATGAACTGGCCGCCGGCCGTAAGGCCCATCAGCAGATCCTGAAGCAATACGAGGTCTACCCGGATCAAGCCCTTCAAAGCTACGTGACCTCCGTGGGGCAGCGGGTGGCCGCGAAGGGGCATCGGCCTGACCTTACCTATGCCTTCACCGTGCTGGACAGCCCGGAGATCAATGCATTCGCGCTGCCGGGTGGATATGTCTACATTACCCGCGGCCTGATGGCTTATCTCAATTCCGAAGCTGAGCTTGCCGGCGTGCTCGGACATGAGGTGGGGCACATCACGGCGCGGCACGGCGTGCGACAGCAATCTGCATCCCAGGCCACAGGTCTTGGGGTGGGTCTGCTTTCCATCTTCGTCCCTCAGCTCGGTGCACTGGGACGCCAGGCGGCCAACCTGCTCGGCACCGCGCTCGTGCGTGGCTACGGGCGTGATCAGGAACTGGAGGCTGACCGCCTTGGTGCGGAGTATCTGGCGCGCGCAGGCTATGATCCCCAGGCAATCATCAGCCTGCTCACGGTATTGAAGGATCAGGAAATCCTCGACCAGCAACTGGCGCAGCAAGAAGGCCGCGAGCTGCGCGCCTACCATGGAGTGTTCTCCACCCACCCGCGTAACGACACGCGCCTTGCCGAGATCGTGGGGGTGGCGCAGAAGTTGGCCACCACGCCAGGAGAACGTCACCGCGAGCGCTATCTGGACGCCCTTGATGGCCTCATCTTCGGGCTCAACCCCGCAGGCGGCATCGTGCGCGGACAGCGTTTCCTGCATCCCCAGCTCGACTTCGTGGTGGAGTTCCCGGCCGGGTGGCGAATCGTCAACGAGACTTCACGAATAGTCGCCGGTGACTCAGGCGGCTTTGCCCAGTTGCAGCTGGCGCTTCTGCCTGGAGACGATCTGAAGAACCCCGAGGCCGTGCTGCAAAAACTGGGCGTGCGCGAGCTCATCTCAAGCACGCCCTTCACGGCGGACGGATCTCCGGGCCTTATGGGTTTTTCGCGCATGACCGCGCAGGGCGCACCGCGGGTGGTGCGCCTCGCGATCATCCTCCGCGCAAGCGAGGCCTATGTATTTCTTGGCATGACGGCACAGGAAACCGACATGCCCTATCGCGATCCTGATTTCCTCCGCGCGGTGAAGAGCTTCCGGCATTTGAGCACCGAGGAAC
>JAURMM010000101.1 GCA_030830685.1 Gammaproteobacteria bacterium
AGGGATGCCTCAGCCTGCAGCTGCGGCGCATGCATGCGCTCGAGGGCAAACGTGCGCAACGCCTCACGGTGATGGTCCCAGGCATCGAGATACCAGTTGTCGCGGTAGTGGACCAGGCGTTGCGGTGACACGCGCCGCGCGGCGACTGCGTCGCTGCCACGTGCGCGATAGTCGAATCTGAGCTGTTGGCCTTGGGCCAACGCGGTAGCCACGTGCCGGAACACCTCGGGCGCGAAACGGCGTGCGTGACTGGTGAGAATGCGCACGCGCGCGCTCAGGCGTCCCCGCCCGAGCTGCCGATGATCGATGAGCTTTTCGATGCGCTGGCGCAGCGGCTCCAGTTCGCGGTCAAGAAGACCGGGTTGAATGCGTTGCAGCAGTTGATGGCTGCTCACCAGCGCCAGCAGCTCATCACCCGTGAACCACAGCCCGGGGAGTTCATAAGTCCCCGTAGCCTCTGCATGGTCGTAACGATAGGCCCGCAGTTCCCGGTCATACACGATGGGCGCACCGAGATAATCGCGCATGGCCCGGATGATGCGCTTCGCGGTGGAGACATCGCATTCGAGCGCCGTGGCCAGTTGCTGCAGAGATCGCCCGCGGCGCGCAGCGCCCAGCTCCTTGTGCAGGGCGTAGATGCGGTCGAAACGATCCACGCGCGAGGTCTCGTGCTCAGATCAGGGTGCGTCCGCCATCAATCGCGATCGACTGACCATTGACGTAGCTGGACTCTGTGCCGCCCAGGAAAACCGCCATTTGCGCCACTTCCTCTGGCTGGACATAGCGTTTCAGGGGCACGGAGTTGAGGAAGTTGGTGGCCGCCTGCTCGACGGACAGGCCGGCGATGCGCGCATGCTCCGCGATGAAATCCGTGGCCATGTCGGTGTCCACGATCCAGGGACAGATGGCGTTCACGCGGACCTTGTGTGCCGCGAATTCAAGCGCGAGACAGCGGGTCAGCCCCACCAGCGCATGCTTGGAGACGTTGTAGGCACTCTGGTTGGGGGTTCCCCATTTGCCGGCGGTGGAGGCCAGATTGACGATGCTGCCGCCCCCGCGCGCGATCATGCCCGGCAGCACGCACTGTGTGACGTGCACCACGCTGATGAAGTTGACCTCGAAGAGGTCACGGAAATCCTGTGCCGTGTAATCAAGAAACGCCCTTGCGCGGTGTATGCCCGCGTTGTTGACCAAAATCTCGATGCCACCGCGGGCCTCCGCCGCCGCGACCATCTCCGCCACCGCCGTCCGGTCCACTACATCGCAGGCTGCCGTGTCCACCCGCACACCGTAGCGCTGCTGGAGGCGGCTCGCGGTTTCCGCAAGTGGCCCCGCCGTGCGCGCGTTGAGCAGCAGGTTCGCACCCTCCGCGGCGTATGCTTCCGCTACGGCGAGGCCTATGCCGCGACTGCCGCCGGTGATAAGTGCTGTTTTTCCAGTCAATCTGCCGCTCATGAGGTAGCTCCTGTCTGTTGGTTCAGGTGGGACTGGCCGCGATTTTGCGGCGAATGAGTTCCACCCGGTCATTGCCGAAATACATGTCATCGCCATCGAGGAAGAAGGTGGGCGAACCGAAACCTCCCCGGGCCATCACTTCATCCGTGCTGGCGCGCAGCCTGGCTTTCTGGCTTTCCTCGCCGATGGCCGCAAAGAAGTGCGCAGTATCGAGCCCCGCTTCCAGCACGACGGGTGCCAGCACCTCGTCGCGTGAGATGTCTTGCAGGTCCCGCCAGTAGGCCTCGAATACGCGCCTGGCATAGGGGACCAGCAGGCCCTGGTCCAGCGCCACGAAGGCACCGCGCATGGCCTTGACGCTGTTGACGGGGAACACCGGCGGCGAACCTATGGTGATGCCCACGGCGCGTGCCCAGTCCTGCAGATCCTTCTGGCCATAAGCGGCCTTGGCCGGCACCGGATTTTCGCGGTTGGCGTATACGCTCGGGTTGACCGTATTGAAAAGTCCGCCAACCAGGATGGGCTTCCAGATGATCTCGACCGGTAGCCCGCCCAGCAGCTGCTGGGCATGTTCGAAAGCGAGGTAGGTCCAGGGGCTGGAACAATCGAAATAGAACTCGAGGCGATGCATGTGGCTCCTCCTGCTGCCGCGTCCGGGTCTGGGGAATCAGAGGGTGATTTCGATGATGATCCGGCGGTCATAACGGCCGCTGAGCCAGCTTATCCCGTCCAACAGGGACATCTGCCAGCGGTAGCGATGGCGCAGGGCCTGGTAGGCGAGCGCCTCGGTGGCCATATCGTCGAGGACTAGACGTGCCGTGGCGTCAAGCCATTCGGATTTGAGCCCGCCGCGCAGGTCGCAAACCGCGAGGCGCACGGCGGGATTGTTGCGGATGCGCTTGACCTTGCCGGTGTCGCGGGAAGAGTAGACGAAGTGCCGTCCCTCGGCGGGCGCCATCCACACCGGCGTCAGCACTTCCCGCCCGTCTCTGCGGCGGGTGGCGAGATTGACATATCGTGCTGCGGACACGGCCTCGCGCAGCGCAGAGGGGGTGGGCGTTGACCCGGGTGCGTGCATGTTCGGGCCCGACTCCAAGTAGAAGGCCGAAGTCTAAGCCATTAGACTGCAGCCGTCCCAAGTGGCTGAGTTCCGGAGGGAGATGATGCGTAACTGGCAAAAAAGCGCAGCGGCCATGGCCATGCTGCTGATCGGCAATGTCCACGCCGCCGACTTCGTGGCCGAGCAGGTGACCGTAGGCACACTGCCGCCCGCCAATCCTGCCCGTATGTATGTTTCTGACGTGGCCATTTCGCATATCGTCGATGGTCGCTTGCACATCGTCGATGGCGAAACCCTGAAATACCAAGGCGTCGTCGGCACCGGCCTCGCCGGGCTTGCAACCCTGTCTCCGGATCGCACCGAAATCTACGTCGCCACCACTTATCTCTCCCGCCTCAATCGGGGTGAGCGCACAGACACCCTCGATATCTACGACAGCACCACCCTCAAACTCAAGGAAGAAATCATCATTCCGCCTAAGCATGCTCAGGCCCTGGCGTACAAAGGCGTGATTGCGGTGACGGGCGATGGCCGCTTCGTGGTGGTACAGAACGCAACCCCCGCCAGCTCCCTGGCGGTGATCGATCGCAAGGCATCGAAACATGTGGCGGAGATTCCGACGCCGGGCTGCTGGGGTATTCTCATGGCCCGCAGCACCCATCGCCGATTCACCACGGTGTGTGGAGATGGCACGCTGTTGACCCTCACGCTGGATGAAAAGGGCATTGCGGCGGATCAGCAACGCAGTGAGCGCCTGTTCGATCCGGACAGGAATCCGGTCTTCACCCAGACGGAAAACAACGGGGACGAATACCTCTTCCTCGGCTTCTATGGCGAAATCCTGAGTGCGAATCTGGGCGGACCCAAGGCCGTGATCGGGGAGCGCTGGTCGCTGGTCGATGAGAAGGATCGCAACGAGGGGTGGCGCCCGGGTGGCTACCAGCCCTTTGCCTGGCATCCCGGCACCCAGCGACTGTACGTGGCCATGCATCCCGCCGGCATCGAGGGCAGCCACAAGAACCCTGCGACAGAGATCTGGGCTTTCGACACCTCCACTCGCATCCGAATCTCCCGTGCTCCGGGCGAGAACGCAGTCGCCCTTGCGCTCAGCAAGGAGGAGAAACCGAGGCTGTTCGGGATCGATCCTCTCACCGCTGGCCTGCTGCGTTATGAGACTGTGCCCGCACTCAAGTTCGTTCAGCGGCAGGATGGCTTCGGTGAGGCGCCCATCCTGATCGAGATGCATTGAGCGGACAACGCGATGACGCTTGATCCCGTGATTGCGCTGGTGGCCAGCCTGCTGATGGCCGCGATCTTCGCCGCCGGCGCCATCGACAAGCTCCGTTTCCCCGCCCTTTTCGCCGCAATCGTTCAGGCCTACGGCCTGCTGCCGGGGATCCTGGTCACGCCTGTGGCGTGGGGAGTGGCGTTGATGGAGGCGGGGATCGCCGTGGCATTGTGCCTGCCCGCGGCTTGGCCGTGGGCGCAGTGGGCAGGCTTGTGCCTGCTCGTCATCGTCACCACCGCGGTGGTCGTGAACCTTCTGCGCGGCCAGGTGGGTATTGATTGTGGCTGCGGGGGGGCGAGCGCGGATCAGGAACTCTCCTGGGCGCTGGTCTGGCGCAATCTGGCGCTTGCAGCCCTGATCGCGCTGCCACTCGCAGACCGGACCGAGCGGACCCTCGGCCTGGGTGACGGCCTCCTCGGGATCTTCGCCGTACTGGCGGGCTTCGGGCTTTACGCCGGTGTGAACCAGTTGCTTGCGAATGCACCGCGGCTGCGTGATCTGGTGGAGGGGCACGCATGATTGAGGCGCTCACGGCCGCCGTCATCATTCTCTCCGTGCTGGTGCTCGGCCTCGTGGCTGCAGTCTTCGCCCTCGCGCGTCAGGTGGGCATCGTTTACGAACGCATCGCACCGGTCGGGGCGTTGACCATGGATGCCGGGCCCAAGGTCGGGGAGGCTGCACCAGTTTTTGATCTGGTCGGGCTGGCTGGTGAGCGGGTGGAGATTGGTCAACCTGGGACCCACAGCACGCTGCTGTTCTTTCTCTCGCCCACCTGCCCGGTGTGCAAGAAACTGCTGCCCATCCTGAAGTCCACCGCCCGCAGCGAGCAGGCGTGGCTGCGCATCGTGCTTGCCAGCGATGGCGAAGAGGAAGCCCAGCGACGCTTCCGGGAAGCCTCGAAACTCGAGCAGTTCCCCTATGTGCTGTCCACGGAGCTCGGCATGGCCTTCAAGGTGAGTCGCCTGCCGCACGCAGTGTTGATCGACGAACAGGGCCGCGTACGCAGCAAGGGTCTCGTCAACTCCCGTGAGCAGGTGGAAAGCCTGTTCAATGCCAAGGAGCTGGGCGTGGCGACCGTGCAGGAATATCTGGGGCGCCAGCAGCAGAACGCGTAACATGGGATTTCATGCGTAGTGACCCGCGGGGGTTACCGAAGGAGAGTGCCGATGCGATGGTTCGATGACTTCATTGAGCGCAAGACCCGCGAAGTGGCGCAGCTGACTTCGCGCCGTAGTGCCTTGCTCAAGGTGGGCCGTGTGCTGGTGGGCGCCGGCATGTTGCTGCCCATCCTGCCCTTCGATCGCCAGCCGCAGGCTGCGCCCGGCGGACACGGTGGCGAGGCCGCCACTGCGGGGCACGGGGGGCATGGAGGCGCTGGTCAGGGCGACCCCAATGACGATACGACCTGCGAATACTGGCGCTACTGCGCTCTTGATGGCTTTCTTTGCACCTGCTGTGGCGGGTCGATCTCGGAGTGCCCCGCCGGTACGGAAGTCTCGAAAGTGACCTGGATCGGGACCTGCCAGAATCCGAATGATGGCAAGGCCTATCTCATCAGCTACAACGACTGTTGCGGTATCACGGCCTGCGGCCGCTGCATGTGCAATTACAACATCGGCGAGCGCCCCGCCTACCGCATGGGCGTGCACAACGACGTCAACTGGTGCATGGGCAACAAGGCCAACGCCTACCATTGCACGGTGGCGGTTGCGCTCGGTATCGCCGAGGCGCGCGAACCCACGGCCTGAGGCGCGGTAGGGCCCAGGCTTCGCAAAGTATGGAGCGGCTGATGCGGTCTCTGGTGCTGGCAGCTCTGGCTGCCTGCCAGCCCGTGCACGCGACAGACTTCCCGCGCCAGAACTATCTGCTTTATTGCGCCGGTTGCCACATGCCCGATGGAACCGGAAGTGCTGCCAACGATGTGCCTACCCTGCACGACATTCCGGGCCACTTCATCAAGGTCGCTCGCGGGCGAGAATTCCTGGCGCAGGTTCCGGGTATCCTCTATTCGCCGCTGACGGATCTGGAAGCGTCTGAAATCCTTAACTGGATGCTGCTCCAGTACAGCAAGGATGTCCTACCGGCCGATTTCAACCCCTACACCCCTGAAGAGGTGTCGCGACACAGGCGCATCAAGCCCGCCGACATCATGAAGGTCCGCACCGAAGTCCTGGCCGAACTCGCGGCCAAGGGCCTTCATATCGACTACACCGCCCACTGAGCATCTGTTTGGGACGAACGCACCGTGAAGGTGCGGTTCTCGATGCCAGAAAGCTCCTAGCTCTCGCGAGCGCTCCAAAAAAGAGCTCTCGCACGCACGATATTCGAGCTCCGGGCGGGGGCGTATCGAAATCCTCTTGACTGGCACGCTTCTGGCAGGAGCTTCTCCCGACTGGCCTCATTACGCCTCAAGGGAGAACACCATGGTTCATCGTTTCGTGCCCCGACTCTCACACTTCGCCGCGCTGCTGGCACTGCTCGGCGTGCTCGTCGGTTACGCCGGCGACAGCTTCGCCGCTGAGGAAAAGAAGAAGTTTCGCCTTGCCTGGACCATCTATGTGGGCTGGATGCCTTGGGACTATGCCGCCAGCTCCGGGATCATGAAGAAATGGGCCGACAAGTACGGCATCGAAGTCGAGATCGTGCAGGTGAACGATTACGTCGAGTCCATCAATCAGTACACCGCAGGGGCTTTTGATGGCTGCGTGATGACCAACATGGATGCTCTCACCATTCCGGCTGCGGGCGGTGTGGACAGCACTGGTCTCATCATCGGCAGCTTCTCCAACGGCAATGATGGCCTGGTGATGAAGGGGAGCGGTGACCTGGCCGCGGTGAAAGGCCGCAAGGTCAATCTGGTTGAACTGTCCGTCTCCCATTACCTACTGGCGCGCGCGCTTGAATCCATCGGGGCCACTGAGCGCGATTTGACCGTAGTCAATACTTCGGACGCAGACATCGTGGCTGCCGCCAGCGCACCGGACGTGAACGCTCTCGTGACGTGGAATCCGCAGCTCTCCGAAATCCTGAAAATGCCGGACACCCACCGGGTGTTCGATTCCAGCCGGATTCCCGGTGAGATCATCGATTTGATGGTGGTGAACACCGAGACATTGAAAGCCAATCCGGCGCTTGGCAAGGCCATGGCCGGTGCCTGGTATGAGGTGATGGCATTGATGGCCCGCACGGATGCAGAGGGTGTCGCGGTCCGGACCGCGCTTGCCGAAGCCTCCGGCACCAATCTCGCAGGGTATGACGATCAGTTGAAGACCACGCGTCTGTTCGACAAGCCCGCGGATGCCGTGGCCTTCGCGCACGATTCCGCCCTCGGTGAGACCATGCGCAAGGTGGCCGACTTCTCTTTCAAGCACGGGTTGCTTGGCGAAGGTGCGCCTGATGCTGATTTCGTTGGCGTGGAAACTGCCGGTGGCGTGATTGGCAATTCCGCCAGTATAAAACTCCGCTTCGACCCGGCGTACATGGCCATGGCGGCTGAAGGCAAGCTCTGAGAGAACGGTGGATACGGCATGGCCACGCTGATCAATCGAAGGCCGGGCAGGGGAG
>JAURMM010000102.1 GCA_030830685.1 Gammaproteobacteria bacterium
CCTCGATGGCCAGCACGAAATCAGGAACATCGATGCCCACGAAGACATCTGGCCGACGCGCCAGAAATTGCTCCGTCAGATCACGCCGCAAACGCCGCAGCCGTGGATAGTGTTTGAGAATCTCCACCAAGCCCATGACGGAGAGCTCCTCGATGCCAGCCAGTGTTTCGCAGCCCGCTTCACGCATGCGCGGGCCGGACATGGCGATGATCTCGACCCCCGGGCAACGAGCACGCAGCGCGTAGATCAGGGCTGCGCCCAGCTGATCTCCCGAGGGTTCGCCAGCAACGATCCCGATGCGCACCATCCCATCAGTTCGCCCGGCAGCGCACGATGCCACGCTTGCTGGCCTGCACGAACTGGCTGAATCTCTCCACCTCCGGAAACTGGGCGGCCAGCGGCGCCAATTCTTCCAGCGCCTTGTCGGTGGTGAGTTGCATGCGATAGAGGGTGCGGTACGCGCGCTTGACGGCCTCAATCACTTCCGGCGCGAGCCCTCGCCGACGCATGCCTTCCCGGTTGATCGCACGGGCGCGCGCCGTATTGCCTTCGGCCATGACGAACGGGGGTACATCTTTCACCACCACTGCGGAGATCGCGGTGAAGCTGGATTCACCGATCCGACAGAACTGGTGCACTCCCGCGAACCCGGCAAGAATCGCGAAATCACCCACTTCCACATGCCCCGCAAGAGTGGCGTTGTTGGCAAAGATCGTGTGGTTGCCAATCTGGCAGTCGTGCGCGATGTGGCAGTAGCCCATGATCCAGTTGTGGTCGCCCAGGCGTGTGATTCCCCCACCGCCGGGCGTGCCACGATTGATGCTGCAGTATTCCCGGATGGTGTTGTGGTCGCCGATCTCCAGACGGGTGGGCGTGCCAGGTGCGAACTTCTTGTCCTGGGGATCCTCGCCGATCGAACAGAAGGCGTAGATCCGGTTGTTGCGGCCGATTCGAGTCGGCCCCTTGAGCAGGCAGTGCGGGCCTATGGTGGTACCCGCGCCAATCTCCACGTCCTCGCCGACGATCGTCCATGGCCCGATTTCCACATCCTCCGCGATCCTGGCCGAGGGATGGATACGTGCGGACGGATCGATCACGCGCTGCCCTCTGCCTCAGTTGTCATGAATTCCGCAGTGGAAACCAGTTCCTCGCCAACGTGGGCTTCGGCGGCAAATTTATAGATACCCCGGATGCAGCGAACCATCCTGGCACGCAGGATGAGCTGGTCACCCGGTTCGACCGGCCGCTTGAAGCGCGCCTTGTCCACGCCCACGAGATAGTAGACCTTGTGATTGCTGGAGCGGGCCTGATGGGAATGGAAAGCCAGCAACCCGGTAGCCTGCGCCATGGACTCCAGGATCAGCACGCCGGGCATGATTGGTTTGCCCGGGAAATGCCCTTGGAAGAAAGGCTCCGTCACCGTCACGTTCTTGATCGCGCGGATACTCTCGAAGGGCACGCATTCCAGCACCCGGTCGACGAGCAGGAAGGGATACCGATGGGGGAGTATATTGAAGATCTCTCTGATGGCGATCTCGGACATGGGTATTCCTCTGGACAACGGCATCCCGGCTCTTGGTGCCCCGTTCATCAGGTCCGGGGTCGGCGGGAACCCGTCGGAAACATGTCCGAAAGACTACCGGAGCCGGATGCGAAAACGGGCCGCAAGGCCCGTCGAATCATGCGGCGGTCAGAGCTCCTGCCCCAGACCGCCGCGGGTTGGCCTCAGCGGCCTGATTTCTTCATGCGCTCGATCACCTGATCGGTGATGTCGACCGCCTTGCTGGAGTAGATCACGCCTTCGCCAAGCACGAGGTCATACTTCTGTTCGTTGGCGATGGCCTGGATTGACTCCAGAATCTGGCGCTGAATCTTGCCGAATTCCTCATTGCGACGGAAGTTCACGTCTTCCCGGAATTCATCCGAGGACCGCTTGAGATCGCGCCGCTTGTTCAGGATGTCACGCTCCAGCCGCGTGCGTTCCGTTTCGCTCATGATCGCCGCATCCTTGCCCAGTCGGTCCTCGAGAGTCTTGAGAGTTTTCTGCTCGTTGGCAATCTGCTTGTCGCGACCCGCAAATTCGGACTCGAGCTTCTTCTTGGCCATCTCGGCTTGGGGCGCTGCTTCGAGCACGCGTACCGCCTGCACGACGCCGATTTTGTAATCCGCGGCCACGGCCACCCCTGAAAATGCCATTGCGCCCAGGGCCATCCAGAAAAATTGCTTGATTTTCAGCATGTTCAAGTCACGTCTCCACTACAGATTGAGTTGATTTGAAAGCAATCGACAGACACTCAGAAATTGGTTCCGAAGGTGAACTGGAATTTCTGGATCTCATCCACAGGCTGTCCGGTGAACGGATTTCGCGAATCATCATAGTTGAAGGGCTGCGCCACGCTGATCGACAACATGCCGAAAGGTGACAGCCAGATTGCGCCGACACCGGCCGAGAGCCGCAATTTGTCGAATGCGAACTTGTCTTCCAGCACGATGATGCTGCCGTTACCCAGAATGATCTTCTGGTCACCGAACACGTTACCGGCATCAAAGAAGGTGGACACGCGCACCGACTTCATATCCTTCAGGAACGGAATCGGCAGGATCAGCTCGGCGTTACCGACCACCATGGTATGTCCACCCAGCGCGCGGCCGAAGCGGTCCTTGGGACCCAGTGAGAATTCCTCATAGCCACGCACCGTGCGGGGGCCCCCGGCGTAGAAATTCTCGAAGAACGGCAGTTCGAAGGTATCACCGTAAGAATCACCGTAGCCGATACGCGCCTTGATCAGGAAGGTGAAGTCCCCGCCCAGCGGGAAGAAATAGCGCGAGTCGTAATCCACTTTGTAGAACTGGAGGTCGCCGCCGGGCGCCGCAATCTCCCCCCGAATGGATTGCAGCATGCCGTCCGTCGGGAAAATGGTGGAGTTACGCGAGTCGTAGGAGAACCCGGTATTCAGGCGGATGATGTCGAAGTCGTTTCCTTCGATAGAAGTAAAAGCGAAGACTTCATCCGAGAGGAAGAAGGGGCTCACATCCAGTTTGGTCTTTTCATAACTCGCGCCAAAAGCGAAGCTGTTGTATTCGGTCAACGGGATGCCGAAACTCACGCCGCCTGAGTAGGTCTCTGTGTTGTAGCGGACCAAGGCGTTATCGTTACCGGCATCGACTTGTTGATAGCTCACGTTGAAGCCGCGGCTGACCCCGTCGATGGTCCAGTAGGGATTCATGTAACCCAGCCGGAACAGGGTGTTGTAGTCACTGTTGTTGAAGGCCGCGCTGACGCTCTTGCCGCTGCCGAGAAAGTTGTCCTGGGTCACGCTGGTATTGAAAATGATGCCCTGCGCCTGCGAGAAACCGACACCCAGCATGAGGTTTCCGGAGGGGCGTTCTTTCACCGTGTAGTTCACGTCCACCTGATCGGTCATGCCGGTGACCGCCGGCGTCTCCACGTTCACTTCTTCGAAATAACCGAGGCGCTGCAGGCGAATCTTGGACCGTTCCACCCATTTGGTGGATATCCAGCCGCCCTCCATCTGGCGCATCTCCCGACGCAGCACTTCGTCACGGGTCTTGGCGTTGCCGTTGAAGTTCACGCGACGCACATAGACCCGCTGACCTGGGTCCACGAAGTAGGTGAGCATTACCGTGCGTTTTGCCTTATCCATCTTGGGGATGGCGTTCACGTTGGCGAAGGCGTAGCCCTCGTCGCCGAGTCGATCGGTGATGTTCTTGGTGGTCTGGGTGACCGATTTGCGGGAAAACATCTCGCCTTGGCGAGTCTCTATCCTCTCGAAGAGCTCGCTCCCGTCCACGATGAGCTTGCCAGCAAGCTTGACCCCGGAGACTGTGAACTGCTCACCTTCAGTAATGTTAATGGTGACGTAGACGTCCGCCTTGTCCGGTGTGATGGACACCTGGGTGGAGTCCACGCGGAAATCGATGTAGCCGTTGTCCTGGTAGCGCGAGCGGAGGGTCTCGAGGTCCCCGGACAGCTTCTGCTTGGAGTACTGATCGTCCTTGCTGAACCAGCTGGTCCAGGTCGGTGTGGTCAGCTTGAATTCGGAGAGCAATTCCTTGTCAGTGAAGGACTCGTTGCCGACGATGTTGATCTGTTTGATGAGGGCTGCCTCGCCCTCGCTAATCTTGAAATGGATTGTGAGACTGTTGTCGTCCAGCGGGGTAATGGTTGGCTCAATTTTTACCCCGTACTTGCCGTTGGCGTAGTACTGGCGGCGGAGCTCCTGTACCACCTTGTCCATCTTTGATTCGTTGTAGACCTCGCCTTTGGCAAAGCCAGCCTCACCGAGACCCTTCTCAAGCTCCTCGGTCTTGACGGCCTTGTTGCCCTCGAAGGTGATGTCGGCAATGGATTCGCGTTCGCTTACGCGGACCACCAGCACGTCGCCCTCGCGATCCAGGCGCACATCCTTGAAGAATCCGGTCTTGAACAGCGCGCGGACGGCATCCTGGCTGCGTTTCTCGTCTACCCGATCACCCACCGTAATGGGCAGATAATTGAATACGGTGCCGGGAGAGATGCGGTTCAGGCCTTCCACCTGGATGTCGTCGACGATGAACTCATCGGCGAGTGCGGACTTCACGAGCAGCATCGACAGGATGCATGCGACCCATTTGGAGGCTCTGGAGATCACCATTGAGGAGCTTTTACCGTCTGGCTGTCAGCGTTAGAAAATGCGCATCAAGTCGTTATAGAGGGCCAGCCCCATGAGACCGAGCAACAGGAAAAGGCCCAGCTGTTGCCCATATACCTGAACGGCCTCAGGCACGGGCCTGCGCGCAATGGATTCTATCAGGTAAAAAATCAGGTGTCCGCCATCAAGCATCGGCACCGGCAAAAGATTCAAGACCGCGAGACTGACGCTTACCAGTCCCAGAAACTCGAGAAACCGCGACGGGCCGAGCCGTGCAGACTCTCCCGCGTACTGCGCAATGCTTAGTGGGCCACTGAGATTTTCTGCCGACGCCCGGCCACTCAGCATCTGCCCCAGGAACTTCAATGTGGTGCGGGTCACGTCGACGGTGCGCCCCAGGGCACGGGCCAGTGATTCGAATGGCCCATAACGCTCCGTGGCCATGGGCACGGTATCCGCACCCTCTGGCCGGGCGACCTCAGCCCCGATCCGCCCGACACGCTGCCCCCCCTCCTCTGCGGCCCGGGGCGTCAGTTCCAACGTGAGGCGTTGCCCCGCGCGCTCGACCTCGACGCTGAGGGGCATGCCCGGGTGCGCACGCACGGTCTCCACCCAGAAAACCCAGTCTTCGATGGGCTTGCCGTCCACTGCCATGAGCAGATCATCCACTTCGAGCCCGGCCTCAGCGGCGGCTTCTCCAGCAATCAGTCGACCGACCCGGGCGGGAAGGTGCGCCCGCAGCGGGGTGAACCCCGCCTTGTCGAAGAACTCGCCGCGCGAGAGATCATCGATGGAGAAACGACTGAAATCCAGCGCCACCTGCCGCTCGCCGTGGCTCGGGTGCTTGACCGCGAGGTACAGGATTTCACCATCCAGAATCGCGTCGATGGCGTGGTTCAGCACATTGTCCCAGAGCGCGACCGGATGATCGTTGACGCGGCGGACCTCGTCGCCGGGCTGCAATCCGGCCTGGGCCGACGGCCCGTCCGGTGCCACTGTGCCGATGATGGGCTTGGGCCCCGTCACACCCCCGAGGTAGCTCAACCAGTAGACCAGTATGGCGAGGGCGAAATTGGCCAGCGGGCCTGCGCTCACGATGGCGGCCCTGACGGCGACAGGTTGACGATTGAAGGCGCGGTGACTGTCCTCAGGCTCCACGTCACCCTCTCGCTCGTCAAGCATCTTGACGTACCCCCCCAGCGGGATGGCAGCAATTGCAAACTCGGTTCTGTCCTTGCCCGAGCGCCATCGCAGGAGCGGCCGACCAAAACCTACCGAGAATCTGAGGATCTTCACGCCCAACCGTTTGGCGACCCAGTAGTGTCCGTATTCGTGGAAGGTGACGAGCACCCCCAGCGCGAACACGAAGGCCAGGACGGTCTGGAGGAGGCTTGTCATGCGCTCAGCTTGCCTGCCACAAGGCGCGTCGCCGCCTCCCGCGCCCGGCTGTCATCCGCGAGCACGGCTTCCAACGTGTCGGCGGGCCCATGCGGCACGGTGGCCAAGGTCTC
>JAURMM010000103.1 GCA_030830685.1 Gammaproteobacteria bacterium
CGTGCGCGGCGCCCATCCAGCACGGCGCGATCCCTTCGTGCCGGAGCGCGCGTGCGACGGCCAACGCCGGAAAGATGTGCCCCCCCGTGCCACCTGCAAGAATCAGGACCCGTCTGGTGTTCACGGCAACGGCACCGGAAACCCTGTGGGATTGCGCCGCGTCGCCGCCTGCGTTTCGAAAGACACACGCAGCACGAGTGCAATGGCCACACACAGCATCACCATGCTGTTGCTGCCGTAGCTGATCATGGGCAAGGTCAGGCCTTTGGTCGGCAGAATGCCGAGATTCACCCCGATGTTTACGAGGGCTTCCACTGCGATCAGGAGCCCGACACCGGAAGCGACGTTGGCCGCAAAACGCTGGTTGTTCGCCGCGGCGCGTCCTCCGATGTGCAGTACGCGCATCAGGAGCAGAAAGAACAATGCAATGACTGCACAGGCGCCAAACAGGCCGAGTTCCTCACCGATCACAGCATAAATGAAATCGGTGTGCACTTCCGGCAGATAGAAGAGTTTCTGGACGCTGTTACCAAGGCCAACGCCCCACCATTCGCCGCGCCCGAACGCGATCAGCGCTTGGCTCAACTGGAAGCCCGTATCGTACGGGTCTGACCAGGGGTCACGGAATGTCATGAGACGCTGCATGCGGTAGGGCGCGGCTAGCACCATCGAAGCGAGTGCTAAAGCTGCGAGCGCACCCCACAGAGTGAATCGCATGAAGGGAATGCCACCCAAGAACAGCATGCCGAGCACCGTGGTGAGGATGACCACAGCGGCTCCGAAGTCCGGTTCCCACAGCAGCAGGCCTGCCAGCACAGTGACCACGGCCATGGGCTTGAGGAAACCGCTGAGCTGGGTTCGCACCTGTACCTCATGGCGCACCAGAAAGCCGGCAATGTAGAGAATCACCGCCAGCTTGGTGGGCTCCGAGGCCTGCAGGGTCAGCGGGCCCAGCATCACCCAGCGCGTGGCGCCATTCACTTCACGTCCAACGCCCGGAATCAGCACCAGCAGCAGCATGAGGAAGGCCACCAGAATCAAGACACCACTGATGCGCTCGACCAAGGCCAGAGGAATCTTCAACGCGACAAATCCAGCGGCAGATCCGAGAGCGAGGGCCGCACCCTGTCGCCACAGGAAGTGATACGGGTCACCGCCATCGCGTGCGGCGATTGCAATCGACGCGGACGCCACCATCACGAGGCCGAGGCATACGATAGTTGCCGTGATGGCGACGAGCCATGGGTCGTAATGATAACGATCCGAAAACCTCGGTCCGCGATTCAAGGTCAGGGCAACGGCCTGATTCATGTCTCTGCAAGCTCATTCACCGCGGCCTCGAAGAGACGGCCACGGGCTTCGTAACTGTCGAACATGTCGAAACTCGCGCAGGCGGGTGAAAGCAGCACCGCGTCCCCCGGCTGGGCGGCCAGCTTGGCCTCACTGACGGCTGCTTCAAGTGTGGGAGCATGCACGATACGAGCCGCATCACCGAGCGCGGCGGCGATCAGCGGTGCATCCTCGCCAATCAGCACCACGGTGTGCACCCGGGAGACAATTGCGTCCCTCAAAGGCGCGAAATCCGCGCCCTTACCCTGGCCTCCCGCGATGAGCACGCCACGACGATCCCCGAAGATGCCGGCAATCGCCGCGGCTGACGCACCCACATTGGTACCCTTGGAGTCGTTGAACCAGGCAACCCCTCCCTGTTCCAGCACCAGCCTGCATCGATGCGGGAGTCCCTCGAAGCTCGCGAGCACTGCCCTCTGCGCCGCACGGGATACGCCGATGGCATCCGTCACGGCAATTGCGGCCAGGGCATTGAACTCATTGTGTTCACCCTTCAGGTGCAAAAGCGCGGCGGGGAACAGTTCCTCTTCTCCGTGCATGAAGTAGCGTTGCCCTTCATGCAGGCCGATCGAATAGGTGCCCGGTCGCGGACCGCGCAGTGAAACCCATCGGATGGGGATGTCTCGTGGCGCGAGTGAAGCAACGGCTGGATCATCCGCGCTGAGAACGGCCGCGTGGGCATGCGTGAGGATATGCGCTTTTGCCGCGCGATAAGCTTCGAAGCTGCCGTGCCTGTCGAGGTGATCCGGAGACAGATTGAGAATGCATGCGACGGCCGGTGCGAGACTCTCCGTCAACTCGAGCTGGAAGCTCGACAGCTCCAGCACGTACCAAGCAGGTGCCGGTGGGTCGAGCAAATCGAGCGCCGGCGTGCCGAGATTGGCGCCGGCCTTCACACGTTGGCGGTCTGCCGCAATGATTTCAGCCACCAACGTGGTGACAGTGCTCTTGCCATTCGACCCGGTAACAGCCACGTAAGGCGCCGGCGCTACTCGCGCGAACAGTTCGATGTCGCCAAGAACCGGCAGACCGGCCTGACTGGCGGCGATGATCAGCGGGTGATTGAGTGCAATGCCGGGACTGACCACAACCGCATCCACATCCTCCAGGATGGCGCTGTTCGGCTCGCCCGCCTGGCATTCCACGTCGGGCAGGGCTTCGATCTCAGCGCGCAAAGGGGGGGTCGCGCGGGTGTCGATCACTCTCACGGAACGGCCTTCCCGTGCCAGGAACCGCGCACAGGAAAGGCCTGTCTTGCCCATGCCGAAGACCAGCCAGCGTCCCGCCGTTTCCGGTGCGGAGGAGACCGCTGACACGGTTGATGGTTCGGGCATTATCGATTGCGCGCTCATCGAATCTTGAGAGTGGCCAGGCCGACAAGGACAAGAATTACCGAGATGATCCAGAATCGCACGATGACACGCGGTTCGGGCCAGCCTTTGAGCTCGAAATGATGGTGAATGGGTGCCATGCGGAAGATTCGCCGGCCGGTAAGCTTGAAAGAGGCTACCTGCAGAATCACGGAGACGGTTTCGAGCACGAACACGCCGCCCATCACGAAGAGCACAAGTTCCTGCCGCACCATCACTGCCACGACACCAAGGGCCGCGCCCAGCGCGAGCGCTCCGATGTCACCCATGAACACTTGCGCGGGATAGGTGTTGAACCACAGGAAGCCAAGTCCCGCACCCACGATGGCGCCACAGAACACGCACAACTCTCCCACCCCGACCACATAGGGCACGCCGAGATACGCCGAGAACTTGACGTTACCGGTCACATACGCAAACACCACAAAGGCCGCTGCGATGAGTACGGTCGGCATGATGGCAAGCCCGTCGAGCCCGTCGGTGAGATTGACGGCGTTGCTGCTTCCCACCACCACAAAGTAGGTGGTGATGAGATAGACCCAGCCGAGGTCCACTGCGAGTTGCTTGAAGAACGGCACGATGAACGTGGTCTCGGCGCTGCTTTGGGCCAGATTCAGAAGCACTCCTGCAGCAAGCAGTGCGCTCGCCGACTGCCAGGCGTATTTGGCCAGGGCCGAGAGTCCCTTTGAGTTCTTGCGGGAGATCTTGAGATAGTCGTCGTACCAGCCGATGACGCCGAACGCGAGGGTGGTCAGCAGTGCCACCCACAGGAAGCGATTGGAGAGATCGCCCCATGACAAGGTCGTCACTGCAATCACCAGGATGATCAGCGCCCCCCCCATGGTTGGCGTACCGGCCTTGGAAAGATGGGACTGCGGGCCGTCATCACGGACGTGTTGCCCAATCTGCAACCGGCCCAGCTGACGGATGACTGCGGGCCCGATGAGCAGCGAGAGAAACAGCGCCGTCAGCACGCTCAGGATCGTGCGCAGGGTGAGGTAGCGGAAGACGCTGAAGCCAGAGTCCACCTGTTGCAGGTATTGCGACAGCCAGATCAGCATGAGGCGGAACCCTCCGCGACGAGCTCTGTCACCACACGCTCCAGTTGCATGAACCGTGACCCCTTCACGAGAACCGTGACATCACCGGCCAGATCCTTGGCGAGGGATTTGCCGAGTTCCTCCGCGCCCGGAAAGTGCTCGGCTCCGGTGCCAAATGCGGCCACGGCCTCGCGCGTCAGTTCACCTACCGCGAACAATCGCGTGACGCCGAGTTCCCGTGCCTCGAGACCGGCTCTACGGTGGATGGTCCGTGCCTCGGGACCCAGCTCGCCCATATCTCCGAGCACCAGCCAGCGCCGGCCTTCGGCAAGCTGGAGTACACGCAAGGCTGCGAGCAGTGAGGTGGGATTGGCGTTGTAGCTGTCATCGATAACCCGGCTACCGGCGAGACCCTGCCGCACCACGAGCCGCCCACGCACAGGCTGCATGCTGGAGAGACCAGCCGCGACGTGGTCGAGAGTGGCGCCTGCCGCGAGGCTGGCAGCCGCAGCGGCCAGAGCGTTGCGCACGTTGTGCACACCATCAAGTGGAAGCGCGACCGCGATCGCGCCGTCGGGGCTGACGAGTTCGAAACGCACGCCGGTACCCGGAGCACCTTCCACCACATCCCGCGCTGTGAATTCAGCTTCCGCGGAAAGACCAAAGCGCAGCACCTTGCGCTGTCCACACATCGCGAGCCAGAAATCCCGGTAGGGGTCATCGGCATTCAGGATCGCGAAGCCCTGCGGCGCGATGCCTTCGAACAGGCGTCCCTTGGCCAGTGCGACGTTCTCGACACTGCCAAAGCCCTGCAGGTGAGCGGGGCCGCACATCGTGACAATGCCGATATCCGGCCGTGCGATATCGGCAAGCTCGGCGATGTCGTTCATCGCATTCGCCCCCATCTCGATGACGGCGGCTGCATGTTCTGCGGAAAGCCCGAACAGGGTGAGCGGCAGACCGATGTGATTGTTCAGATTACCCTCAGTCGACAAGGTCGGACCCCGCTGCCGGAGAATGGCTGCAGTCATTTCCTTGGTGGTCGTTTTGCCGTTGCTGCCGGTCACCCCGATCAGGGGACAGTGGTGGCGTAGGCGCCAGACTCGGGCGAGGCCGCCCAGCGCACCACGGGTGTCCGGAACTTCGATGCAGGGCAGGCCCGTTTGCACAGGGCGGCAGACGAGCGCCCCGACCGCTCCGCGTCGGGCCGCTTCCTCGAGCGAGTCATGACCATCAAAGCGCTCGCCCTTGAGCGCGCAGAAGAGTTGGCCCCGCAGCAGGGTTCGCGAGTCGGTGCTCACGCCTTCGAATTCGCGATCATGCCCTTTGAGATGTCCACTCACGCCAGCGGCAGCTTCCTTGAGTGACATCCGAATCATGGTATCTCCAACCACTGCATCACGATGGACTGGTCGCTGCAGGGCGATTTGATCCCGGCTGACTCCTGGGTTTTCTCGTGGCCCTTGCCCGCAATCAGCACGATGTCTTCGGGGCCTGCTGTGTCCAATGCGCGCACAATGGCCTGTCTGCGATCATCAATCACCACCACGCGTTCTGGCTGTTCGACACCTGCGAGAATGTCGCTCGCGATCGCTGTGGGGCTTTCACTGCGTGGGTTGTCGCTGGTCAGAAACACCAGATCTGCAAGACTGGCGGCAATGCGACCCATGGGTGCCCTTTTGGAACGATCTCGGTCTCCGCCGCAGCCGAAGACACAGATGAGCCGATGGGGATGAAAACGGCGCAAAACCTGCAGCACCCGTTCCAGACTGTCCGGTGAATGGGCGAAATCGATGAAGACATCAGGCCGACCTTGGCCCCCCAGGCGCTCCATTCGTCCTTCGACGGGTTCCACACGCCCGAGCGCGGCTGCCGCAGCTTCCAGATCGACGCCGTGTGCCAGCAGGACAGCAAGGCATGCCATCAGATTCTGGGCGTTGAAATCTCCCGTGAGTCGCGATTCGACTACTACCCGCGCCTCTCCCAGACACACTTCCAGGCGCGAGCGATCGCGTTGGTAGTCAGCGCGCTGCAGATGTAAGTGTCGCGCATCGCTGACGAGCACATTGGATGCATCAGACTGCAAACTGAAGCCCCAGCGCTCCACCTCGGGCGCCAAGGCTTCGATCATCTTGCTCGCCGCGGGATCATCGAGATTGAAGACCGCCTGTTGCAGACCAAGGTGGGTGAAAAGTGAGCGTTTGGCAGCCAGATAGGTCGCGTGATCACGGTGATAATCGAGATGGTCGTGTCCCAGCCCCGTGAAGACAGCCGTACGGATACGAGTGCCGTTCAGCCGGTACTGCGCGAGCGCATGGGATGAAGCCTCGATGGCTACGGCGCGCATTCCTGCATCTCTCATTCGGGCGAATTCCGCCTGAAGGTGGAGGGCATCAGGCGTGGTCATGCCGCTCTCACGCAGTCGACCTGGCGTGCCCATCCCGAGAGTTCCGATGTAGCCACAAGGTCCGCGCAGTTGTGCCAGAGCCTGCGCGCAGAGATGGGCCACCGTGGTCTTGCCGTTGGTGCCGGTGATGGCCACCACATCGAGGCCGCGACTGGGCTGACCGAAAAGCCTCGCCGCCAGCAGGCCCACCTTGGCGCGGAGATCCGGCACCAGCACGCGCGGTACGCTGAGGACCTCAAGATCTTCTTCCGGCTCCAGTGCGATGGCGGTCGCACCACGCATCAGGGCCTGCGGCACGAAATGTGTACCCCGGTGAGCGGTCCCCTTGAGCGCGATGAAACACTCCCCAGCCTCGACTTCGCGGCTGTCCAGGGCCAGGCCCTCGACTGACACATCTACGCCATGGAGCTCAGCGTCCAGATCACCGAACAGGGTGGAAAGCTTCCAGGGCGCACGCACCGCGGGTTTCATTGGATGCGCGGGCCTGCAGGCAGGGTCCTGGTCGGGCTGGAGGCCATCCGCACGCCGCTGTCCGCAGGCACGCCATCAATTGCATCAGCCGGGAGATTGAGAATGCGGGCAGCCTCATGCATGACATCTGCAAAAACCGGCGCCGCGACAAGACCGCCATAGTGCTGACCGGCACGCGGTCCATCAATCACCACCACGGCGGCAAGACGCGGCTTGCTGACCGGCAGATACCCTGCAAACAGCGAGCGATAGTCCTTCTCGGCGTAGCCGCCACCTTGGGCATTCTTGTGGACCGTACCGGTCTTGCCACCCACGCGATAACCGTAGACCTGTGCCGTCTTGGCAGTACCCGTCTGCACCACCCGCTCCATCATCAGGCTGACAGCATCCGCGGTAGTCTGGGACATCACACGCATCCCCTGGGGTGGCTGCTCACGCCGCAGGATGGTGACGGGATACAGGGTTCCTCCATTGGCGACTGTGGCATAGGCGCGTACCAACTGCAGGGCGTTGACAGACATGCCGTAGCCATACGCCAGCGTTGCATGCTCGATTTCCCGCCAATGCTTGTGATCGACCAGTCGGCCATTCGTCTCGCCGGGCAGCTCTACCTGGGTGAGATGGCCGATACCGACGTTGTTGAAGGTTTTCCATAGGATGTCAGCATCCAGGGACAGGGCAATCTTGGTCGAACCCACGTTGCTCGATTTCTCGATGACACCGGTCACATCGAGGTTCCCGTAGTTGTGAATGTCGCGAATGGTATGGCGTCCCACCCGGAAATATCCCGGCGCAGTCTCGATTCGCGTGGACGGGGTGTACTGCCCGGATTCGAGGCCGGCGGCGACGGTGAAAGGCTTGATAGTCGAACCCGGTTCGAAGAGGTCTGTCACCGCACGATTGCGGAAGAATTCCCCTTTGAGCTCAGCCCGATTGTTCGGGTTGAAAGAGGGTTGGTTGACCAGCGAGAGAATCTCCCCGGTGTTGACATCGAGGATCACCATCAGCCCAGCGAGTGCCTTGTGCTTCTGCACCGCCTTGGCCAGCTCCCGGTTGGCCACGTACTGCAATCTGCGATCGATGCTGAGGGCAAGATCTTTGCCTGGAGCGGCCGGCTGAATCCGCTCCACGTATTCGATCACCCGGCCGAGCCGGTCCTTGATCACGCGGTCCTTGCCCGGAGTGCCCGTCAGCATGGAATCGAAAGCGAGCTCGATCCCTTCCTGGCCGCGATCATCCACATTGGTGAAGCCGAGCAGGTGTGCGGCGATTTCGACTCCGGGATAGAAACGACGGTATTCGCCAGTAAGATGCACACCGGGAATCTGCGCAGCCTCCACGGCCTCTGCCATCGCCGGCTTGACATGCCGCTTGAGGTAGAGAAACCCTCGCTTGCGACGCGGCACAATCAAGGTTTCAAGCTGGTCTTCCGACATGTCTACCAGTTTCGCTAGCTCTGCCCAACGTTTTCTGTTCTGGACCAGCTGCGAAGGATTGACCCAGACCGAACTGACCGGGGTACTGATGGCCAGAGGTTCATCGTTCCGGTCCGTGATCATTCCGCGATGGGCCTCGGTCTGCACCACTCTGAGGTAACGTTGATCGCCGTGACCCTGCAGAAATTCGCGATTCGTGAGCTGGAGATCAAACGCGCGCCATACCAGCACCGAGGCGAGCAGGCCGAAAATTCCGACTACCAGATGTCTGCGCCAGGCCGGTTGCGGGTCGTATTCCGTATTCATGATCGGATGTGTTTCAGTTCAGACGCGCGGGGGACAGTCATGTTGAGTTTGTTCCTTGCGAGTGCCTCGACGCGGCCATGGGTGCTCCAGGTGCCTTGCTCCAGCAGAAGCTGGGTCCATTCACGCTCAAGATCATCGCGTTGGGTCTTGAGGGCCTGGAGTGCCATCACCAACAATCGGGTTTCGTAGCGCGTGGTCACCACTTGAAGTGCGCTCAGGAACACCAGAGCACCCAGTAATGCGAGCAAGGCGAGCCTGGTCATGCAATTCGCTCCAGGGCCCGGAGGCGCGCGCTACGCGCGCGTGGATTACCGGCAAGCTCTTCCTCCCCGGCGACCACGGACTTGCGGTAAACCAAGCGGTAACTGGCAGATCCCGCGGATCTGCCTTCCGCGTCCAGCGGTCGCGCGAGCTCACGAAAAAAACGCTTCACGATGCGGTCTTCGAGCGAATGGAACGACAGCACTACCAACCTGCCCGCGATGGCAAGCGCCTCGACCAGTTGCGCGAGGCCACGCTTCAGCTGCCCGAGCTCGTCATTGATCAAGATGCGCAGAGCCTGAAAAGTGCGCGTGGCGGGATCGATGCGGTGTTCGCCTCTGACTATGCTGCCTACCAGCTCGGCAAGAGCGCGCGTCGTGGTGATGGGCTCGGCTTCGCGCTGCAGGCAAATGCGTTGCGCGATCTGGCGGGCACGGCGTTCCTCGCCGAAGGTCCAGAGACATTCACGGATCTCGGCCTCACTGACACGGTTCAGCCAGGCGGAGACAGGCTCTCCCGTGGAAGAGTCCATACGCATGTCGAGCGGACCGTCTGCGCGGAAACTGAAGCCGCGCGCCGGATCGTCAAGCTGTGGCGACGACACGCCGAGATCCAGCAAGGCACCATTCAGCCGACCTTGCCAACCCCGCGCTGCAAGCAAACCCCCCGCATCACCGAAGGCTGCATGCACGCGTTCAAGCCTCGTGTCAGAATCGAGATCGGATCGGGCCGCAATGGCCTCCGGATCACGGTCGAGCGCGAGCAGACGACCTTCAGGGCCAAGTCTGGACAGGATGGCGCTGGAGTGCCCCCCGCGGCCAAAGGTGCCGTCAAGGTAGAACCCGTCGAGTCGGATGTTCAGGGCCTCCAGCACTTCGACCAGCATCACCGATTGGTGGGCCAACGGGCGGGACGGGTTTGCAGAAGCATTCACAGCGACAGGTCCTGGAGCACTCCGGACACAGGTGTAGTGCGACTGTCGATCTGGGCCAGCCACTCATCCCGCTGACGCTCCCAGGCACTCGCATCCCAGAGCTCGAGCTTGTTGCCCTGCCCGAGCAGGGCTGCCTTGTGTTGCAGCCCGGCAAAGTTGCGATGCTCCCCGGACATCAGGATTCGACCCTGCCCATCGAACTCGCAGTCCGTGGCGTAGCCCCGCAGTACCTGCTTGGCGCGCCGGCTAGCCGCATCCCCGTCTGGCAATGACAGGAGTTTGGCGTCCACTCGCTCCCACTCGGCCAAGGGATAGAACCACAGGCAGCGGTCCCAAGGGTTGACCGTCATGATCACCGTGGCACTGGTTTCGCTACGCAGTTGCTCGCGAAAGCGCGTAGGCAAGGCCACGCGCCCCTTGGCATCGATGCTGACTGTGAAAAATCCCCTGAACACCCGTTTTCTCGCCCTTCTGAATGGCCGCCGGCAAGTCTTGGGAACGATCTGGATAGTCCCCAAATATCGTGAAGACCCCACAATTCCCCACGATTCCCCACTTCGTGAACTATACGAACCCGATTTTAGGACTGTCAACCGGAATGAGCCCTGCGGCAGAGAAAAAAGCTTCTTTGCGAACAGTAACTTAGACAGTGGTGCTCAGCGCACATGACGGTATGGGGAGGGAATACCTGCGGATTCAACGGGATAGTGGATATTCCTCGTTGGTTGTCTGAAACCGGGCGCGCGGCAGGCACAGGGCCGCGCTTCGGGGAAGCCGACGGCAAGGGGGTGTGGATAAATGGAGCGAGCGGGCCTGTAAGCCGGGTTCTGTTCTGCTTGCGCAGCGACGGTCATTCATCTGCGACGCATGTTGCCATGCGCCTGTAGCGACCTACCCGGAAGCTGGCGCGAGCCACGCCCGCTGCAAGGCAGCACGCTTCCCTATTTGGTCTTGCTCCGGATGGGGTTTACCCTGCCACCGATGTTGGTCGGCGCGGTGCGCTCTTACCGCACCATTTCACCCTTACCCCGTCAGTCGAAACTGGTGAGGCGGTATATTTTCTGTGGCACTTTCCGTGGGCTCACGCCCCCCAGGCGTTACCTGGCATCCTGCTCTGTGGAGCCCGGACTTTCCTCCAACCGCAGGTGTCACCACCTGCCATCAGCGACCGCCCGGCCCGCTCGCCGCCGCAGTCTGACGACTGGCCGCAGGCAGCGCAACTCAGCGTGCGGGCTTTTCCTTCAGCGACAGCGCTAGATCGTAGAGACGATTGCGCGGAAAACCGGTCGCCGCAGCGACGGCATCCACGGCATCCCTTCGCGAGAGATGATCGAGGAGGACGGTGAGCAGACGTCGCGGCAACGCTTCGTCTCCTGCTGATTCGGGCGCAGGTCCAGTAAGCAGAACGATTTCGCCCTTTTCCGCATGCGGATCAGCCTGCATCTGCTGCAGGACTTCGCTGGCGGTGCCGCGATAGAAGACTTCATGGAGCTTGGTTAGTTCGCGTGCAACGCACACGGCACGCTCCGCGCCCATCACAACAATCACATCTTCCAGGGCATTGAGGATTCGGTGGGGCGCCTCGAAAAAGATGAGCGTGCGGGCCTCCGTAGCAAGTGACTCCAGACGCGTGCGACGCGCAGCTTGCCGTGCGGGCAGGAATCCTTCGAAGGAAAAAGTGGCGGCCGGCAGCCCCGATGCGACCAACGCGGTCAACACCGCGCTCGGGCCGGGAATAACCCGCACAGGTATCCCTGCCGCGACACATACCGCGACCAAGGGAAAACCCGGGTCCGAAATGAGTGGCATGCCCGCATCGCTGACCACCGCCATGGCGAGAGATTCCAGCTGCAGGCGTCGCACCAGAGACTCGGCACGTGCCTGCTCATTCTGCTGATGCAAGGACTCCAATGGCCGCTGCAACTGGTAGTGATCCAGCAGGCGCAGGGTATTGCGAGTGTCCTCAGCAAGGATCAGATCGACACCCGCCAGAACCTGCAGGGCACGCCGCGTGATATCCGCCAGATTACCGATGGGCGTTGCCACGAGGTACAAGCATGGACGCTCGATTGCTACACTGCGGCCAGTTTCTTGCGGTATTCCCACCATGTTTCCCCGTGTGCGTGCGCGCTCTGCACTATGCTTCCTCGTCGGCCTGTCGATTATGGCTGCTGGCTGCGTGCAGCAACAGGAAATTGCACCGGCGAGACCCATGGCCCAGGTTGCGCCCAAGCGGACTCCCGCGAACCTCATCGTCGATGGGCGTTACAGGGAAGCGGTTTCTGCCTATGCAGTCGCGGCGCAAGGTGAAGATGCCGCAACTTCGGAAGCGCGCCTGAAGGCGGGCTTGATCGAGGCTGACCTCGGCGATCTGCCTGCTGCGCGCAGGCGCTGGGGCGATACAGTGTCCGGCAGCACCAGCGCTCCGCGTGAGGCACTTGCCCTTGCCTTGGTGCGCATGGATGAGGGGGCCCGGGATGAGGCCCTGTTCATCCTGAACTCACTTGCCCCTACGGGCTTTGACACCTACGAAAGGGGCCTCTTTCTGCGCACCCTCGGCAAGGCGCAGGGGGCCGCAGGCGATCGCGCAGCAATCCTGAATCTGATGAATGCGGAAATCTTTCCCATGCCGCCCAACCGGCGCACGGAGCTGACGCATCTGATCTGGGAAGCATTGAAGCGCAATGATGATGCAGGACTGGCCGGGAAGCTCAATGTGCGCAACGGCAATCTGCCGGGATGGCTCGCGCTCAAGTCTGATGCCGCAACGCATGCCTCGACCTTGGCGGCTCTGCAGCAGGCTCTTGCAGCATGGCGGCTTGCATATCCGACTCATCCCGCTAATGAAATGCTGGTGGATGAGATACTGGAACTCGCCGAGCGGCAGGGGGGACCACTACGGCGGATGGCCCTGCTACTGCCCCTGCAGGGCGAACTCGCGCCCTATGCCACGGCCGTGCGTGACGGCTTCAACGCGATGCGTCTCGCCAGTGCAGACAACAGCCTCGAGGTCGTCTTCTACGATGCCGCCGCGGCAAACGCGGCGGCGCGTTATCAAGAGGCCGTCAAGGCTGGCGCGCAGTTGGTTATCGGTCCCTTGGACAAACCGGGTGTGGAAGCACTCGCGCGTCTGACCGAGCGGCCAGTGCCCGTGTTCGCGCTGAACAGTCCTGCGACCACTCCGGCCGCGGACGGAGCGACGCCAGGCTCCCTGCCTGCCTTCAGCTGGTTTGCACTCACCCCGGAAGATGATGGGGTCGACCTTGCGCGCCAGGCCTGGGAGGATGGCCACCGTCGTGTCGCAACTTTGGTGGCCAATACCGATCTCGGCTCGCGCACACGGGCCGCTTTCGTCGCCGCCTGGGAACAACGCGGTGGCGTGGTGGTGGAAGATGCGCGCTACACGGGCTCTGCCGAGGCTTACAAGGCTGCCATCCGCAAGACTTTCAGCCTCGCCCAGAGCGAGGAGCGCGCCTCATTCATTCGCCGCAGCCTGAATCGCCCTGTCATCTTCGAACCCCGTGCGCGCGCGGATGTCGATGCGGTCATGCTTTCTGCAGACCCGGTCAATGCTCGCCAGATCATCCCGCAGTTCCGTTACCTCGGCATGGACCATCTTCCAATCTATGCCACGAGCCAAATCTACGGCGGGCGTCCTGATGCCAAGGCGGACGCGGACTTGGACGGCGTGACCTTCGGTATCCGACCATTCGACCTCTCCCCAAACCCGACACCGCTCAGCGGCCTGTTCGACCAATACTGGCCGCGCGCTGATAGCGGTACCCGCCAGCTTTTTGCTTTTGGCGTGGATGCCTACCTGCTGTCTCGCGCCTTGCCTGGACTCGGAACAGACCCCACCAGAAAGCTGAACGGCGCCACGGGAACCCTGCAGCGAGATATCTCTGGCCAGATCCGCCGCCAACTGACCTGGGCTCGATTCATGGCCGGTATGCCACAAACTCTCGCAGTGCCCCCTTGAAGGACACATCAGGATGTTTCGTGGCAAGGGAATGCATTACGAGCGATTGGCGGAGAAGTGGCTGGAGAATTCCGGACTGCGCAGCCTGTTTCGAAACTTCGAATGTCGGGTGGGCGAACTCGACCTGGTGATGCTGGATGGCCCGACGCTGGTCTTTATCGAAGTGCGCTACCGCGCGAGTTCCATCTTCGGCACGCCGGAAGACACGGTCACGCGCACCAAGCAACAGCGTGTGATACGCGCCGCACAGGTCTTCCTGCAACGTTATCCTGGGCATGCCCAGCGCGACTGCCGCTTCGACGTGGTTGCCATCACGGGCGGCGCTGAGCGTCCCGAAGTGCGCTGGATAAAGGGCGCGTTTTCTGCATAATGGAGCTCAAACCCGCGGGGATCGCCATCGCTTCAATGTCAAACAAGGTCGCCGTCGTACAGCAGATCTTTGATACCAGTATTGCGGTCAAGGCTGCCAGCTCGACAGTGCTGTCCGCGCCGATCGCGCAGGCTGCTGCTCTTCTGGTTTCTGCGCTGCGTACGGGCGGCAAGATCCTGAGTTGCGGCAATGGTGGCTCTGCGGCGGACGCGCAGCACTTCTCATCCGAGATGCTCAATCGCTTTGAACGCGACCGCCCGGGGTTCGCCGCCATCGCGTTGACCACGGATGCCTCAACCCTGACCTCAATCGCGAACGACTACGATTTCACCCTGGTGTTCGCCAAGCAGATAGCCGCGCTCGGTCGTGCGGGTGATGTGCTTCTTGCCTTCACCACAAGCGGTGCTTCACCCAACATCCTGCAGGCGATAGAAGCGGCGCGGGCATCCCGGATTGCTGTGGTGCTGATCACGGGCAAGGATGGCGGCAAGGCGGCACAAGCGCTGGGCGCCGGCGATATCGAGATCCGGGTCCCGGATGCGCGCACGGCACGTATCCAGGAAGTACACCTGACCATCATTCATTGTCTGTGCGAACTTATCGATCGCGAATTTCTGGGAGAACCAATGTGAACAACGGACTCAAGCTGTTTCTTTCGATGGCAATCGCTGTCGGCTCGATCGGTGGGCTGCTGAGCGGATGCGCGCCCTTGGCTGCGGGTGGCGCCGTAACCGGCGCGGTCATCACCAACGACAAGCGGACCGCCGGTACGGTGCTCGAGGACCAGAACATCGAGAACAAGGCCAGGAACATCCTTACCGCGGATGGTGAAATCTCCTCCCAGGCGCACATCAACGTCACGAGTTTCAATCTCAAGGTGCTCGTCACAGGCGAGGCGCCGACTGACGACATGAAACGTCGCGTCGCTGAATATGTCTCCCGCATCGCTAAAGTGCAGCATGTGTATGACGAAGTGCGTGTGGCTGCACCCAGTGGTTCCAGCTCGCGCGCCAACGACACGCTGCTTACGACCAAGGTCAAGACCAAACTCATTTCCATCCGTGACATCTCAGCACTGGACATCAAGGTGGTCACGGAGAACGGCGTGGTCTATCTGATGGGATTGCTTGATCAGCCGACGGGGGATGCGGTGGCTGAAGCCGTTGCCTCGATCGGGGGAATCAGCAAAGTGGTCAAACTTTTCGAGAGCGGCAGCGGCGCGCTGCACTGACCGTGTTCCGCAGCCCGGGCTCTCAGCAGGGACGAGCCCGGACAGACATGTCGATTGTCAGGGTCGGCATCATTTGACGACACTCAGTTTGGGTGGCGTCTTCGGTGCGGGCGGGCTGTCCGGTGATGGTGAGCCTCCGTCCGGCGGCTCTCCTTCGCTCCCGGACTCAAAAGCCATGCCCTGTCCATTTTCCCGTGCATAGATAGCCCGCACTGCGCCGAGAGGGACCGTGATTTCCTGCGCAACGCCGCCGAAGCGGGCGCTGAACATCACATACTCATTGCCCAGCGACAGATCCCGCACGGCGGAAGGGCTGATGTTTAGCACGATCACCCCATCCTTCACGAACTGTTGCGGCACCACACAGCGTGGGTCATTCGCGTCAACCAGCAGGTGCGGGGTGCAACCGTTATCCACGATCCACTCATGGAAAGCGCGCACCAGATAGGGACGATTGGCGCTCATCTTTCCGCTCATGTCCCGCCCCTCCTGCGGCGCCGTGCGGACACGGCTCCGATCATCGTCCGTGCATCGCGCGCTCCACAGGGGAAAGCGCGGACGCGAATGCGGCTCTGTTAAAGATTGAATCGGCGTAGCTCTGGAGTGCCCTTGCCTGCGCCGGCAGGCGTATCCCCAGATGGCTGAGGCGCCAGAGCAGCGGACCGAGACAGCAGTCCGCGAGGGAGAATTCCTCGGACAGGAAGAACTTGTGCCGGGCAAAAGCGGGCGCGATGGCGACCAGCGTATCCCTGATCGCCACGCGTGCGGCATCCGCGCCCTTCTGGCCAGGCTCGGTCAACACGGACATCTGACTGTACAGATCCCGCATGATCCGGGCGCGGATCTGGCGGTGCGTAGCCCGGGACAATGGATCAATCGGCATGAGCGGGGGATGGGGATAGCGCTCATCGAGGTATTCCAGCATCACGCCGGGATCGTAGAGCACAAGGTCACGGTCAATCAGGGTCAGCAGCGCCTGGTAGGGGTTGAGGTCATAGAGGTCCTCAGGGCGCGTCTCGTGTGTGATGAACTGGACGTCCACCGCCACATCTTTTTCGGCCAGCACGATCCTGACGATATGACCGACAGGGTCGTGCGCGTCCGAATAGAGCGTCATGGTCGCCCGCCGACTCATGACGTCACTCATCTCAGTGGACGTCTTTCCAGAACTCCCGCTTCATGAGATAGACGGCCACCAGCAGTACCGCGAGGAATAGCAGCACTTTCACACCAAGCTGGTAGCGAACCAGCTTGGCAGGCTCGCCCAGATAGACCATGAAGGCGACGAGGTCGCGCATTTCTTTCTGGTAATCCACTTCGGAGAGCTTGCCCGGCGTGCCTGGTTCGAGATGCGACAGCACCTGGCTCTCATGTCCCGCCTCATCCTTCACCGTGTGGTAGACGGCCTTCTTGATACCCTGCAGTTCCCAAAGCACATGGGGCATCGCGGCGCCCGGCAGGTAAGGGTTGTTCACCCCTGTGGGGCGTGAGGGATCGGCGTAGAAGCTGAGCAGGTAGCTGTAGATCCAGTCAGCGCCGCGGGAGCGCGCAGTGACCGAGAGATCCGGAGGATTGATTCCGAACCACTGCTCTGCGTCTTCCGGACGCATCGCCACCTTGATGGGATCACCTACCTTGTCGGTGGTGAACATCAGGTTTGCCTTGAGTTGATCTTCGGGAATGTCGAGGTCGGCGGCAATGCGGTTGTAGCGCATGAAGGACGCCGAGTGGCAGCTCACGCAGTAGTTGAGGAAGAGCTTTGCGCCATTCTGCAAGCCAG
>JAURMM010000104.1 GCA_030830685.1 Gammaproteobacteria bacterium
AGGATCCGAGCCTGCAGGCATCCGTGGTGAAGGATCTGGGCTGCCACTTCGAACAACGGCTGCCAGGCCTGGCGCAGGAGCTGGTGGCCATGGAGCCCACGCTCACCGATTCCGGAATCGACTACCAGCAGGTACTGGGCAACCTCATGCTGCTGGCCCCGTCCTTCTCCCTCCGCGGAGGCACCTTGGAAATCCTGCGTGGCATCATCGCGCGCGGTCTGGGAGTACGCTGATGAACGAAGCACAGAAGATTCTCGAAGACAGCGTTTCACGCCTGCTCGCGGACAGCGTGGACCGTGACCTCCTGACCCGCATGGAAAATGATCCATGGAATGTAGACCTCTGGCAGGCCTGCGTCGAGCTTGGGCTGCCGCAGGTCATGGTGGGCGAAGCGCGTGACGGCATGGGCGGCGGCTGGGTGGAGGGCTTCATCGTGGCCCGCGCCTGTGGCCACCACGCGGTTCCGCTGCCCGTCGTGGAGCAGATGCTGGCAGGTCATCTGGCGGACCGCGCGGGTCTCGCCCCGCCGGCCGGAGTGGCGGGTCTTCTCCCCGCTGTCATCCCTGACGCCGCGATCAGCGGCAACACGGTCAGCATGACCCAGCGGCGGGTGCCCTGGGGACGCCGCGCGGATTACTTCGTGGGTTTGACGGCGCACGCTGAACTGTTGCTCATCAGCAAGGATGGCAGCAGCTGCAAGGCAGAGACCAATCTGGCGCGTGAGCCCCGCGACGAGATGGTTCTGCAAGCAAGCCCGATCCTCGCGCGCGGCACCACGGATTTGCCGGCGGAAGCCGTACGCTGGCTGGGCGCCCTCCTGCGCAGTGCGCAGATCGCGGGGGCCGCCGCCGCCTGCCTCGAGATGAGCGTGAAATACACCTCTGATCGCGAGCAATTCGGCCGCAAGCTCTCCCAATTCCAGGCCATCCAGCATCATCTGGCGGAGATTGCCGGTCAGATGGCTTCGGTGGACACCATGTCGCTGGCTGCCTGTGTTGCGCTCGAACAGCGCGGTCTGAGCGCTGCTGGCCGTAATGCGCGCTTCGAGCTGGCTGCTGCCAAGTGCCGCGCCAGTGAAGCCGTGGAGCCCCTCACCCGATTGAGCCATCAGGTTCATGGCGCCATCGGCTTCACCTACGAATATGACCTGCAGTTCCTCACTCGCCGACTCTGGTCGTGGCGGGCCGAATTCGGCGCCCATGGTGAGTGGGGCGAGTATCTCGGCGCCGTCGCCCAACAAGAGGGCGGTGACGGCATCTGGGCCTACATGACCGCCTGAACCCGGCGGTTCCACGCATCATCCCGAAAGGCATCCCGACATGAGCGACGATCTGCTGCTGTTTGAAAAGCACGGCCATGTGGCCAAAGTGACCATCAATCGCCCGGACAAGCGCAACCCACTGGGACTCGCCGGCGACGGCGACCAGTTCCACGCCATGGCCAAACGCGTGAACGACGACTTCGACATCCGGTGTGTGATCATGACCGGTGCCGGCTCGGCCTTTTCCGCCGGCGGCGATCTGAAGGCCATGCGCGATCGCACCGGTGAGTTCGGTGTGGACAACCTGCGCCTGCGGGACCACTACCGCAGCGGCATCCACGGCATCATCAAGGCCATGTGGAGCATCGAAGTGCCCATCGTCGGCGCGATCAACGGGCCCGCGATCGGTCTGGGTGGCGACGTGGCCTCGCTGTGCGATATCCGTCTGTCGGCTGCCAGCGCCAAGTTCGGGGCTACCTTCCTGAAGATTGGCCTGCTGCCGGGCGACGGCGGTGCGTGGCTGCTGCCGCGCATCGTCGGCTGGTCGCGCGCGGCCCAGCTCTATTTCACGGGCGACGTCGTGGATGCCGAAACTGCCCGCAGCTGGGGCCTCGTTTCCGAGGTCTACCCGGATGATCAACTGATGACAGAGGCAGAGCGTCTCGCCGCGAAAATCATCCAGCAGCCACCCCAGGCGCTGCGCATGACCAAACGCCTGATGCGGGACGGGGTGTCGGCGAGCTTCGATGCGATCATGGAAATGTCAGCAGCCATGCAGGTTCTGGTGCAACGCACCGACGACCACATGGAGGCGGTCAACGCCTTCTTCGAGAAACGCACCCCGGTGTTCACCGGCAAGTGATCGCCCGCGCACAGAGCCCTTTGAACCGAGACCAGCATCGTGACTGAAAGCGAATTTCGGCAGAAAGTGGCCGTGCTCGGGTGTCTCGAGCCGCTGCTCGTGGAGTGGCCCGCCGGCCGTGACAGCGGCACGCATGCCCATGATTTCGACGCCCATGGACTTGTTGTCGCCGGGGGCTTCACCCTGAGCACCCCGGAAGGAATCCGGGTTCTCGCCGCGGGTGACAGTTTTGCCCTGGCAGCCGGCATTCCTCACAGCGAGAAAGTCGGCGCAGACGATACCCGCCTGCTGGCAGCCCGCATCCCACCCCGAGGCTGAACCCGGACCGCGCTCAGGGATCCTCGGGTCCCGCGAAAACTCAGGGTCTCGCGCTCACCAGCCAGGTGCTGCTCGCCAGTGCGACCCTGCCCTCGCCCAAATGCGGCGCAAGTGCCGAGCGCAAGGCTGCTCGCACCTGATCCCGGGTGGGCTCATCAGCCTCATCGAATACCGGGGCGGCAGGCCCCATCCGGGTCATCTGTTCCACCGCCTCCTCCAGCGGTCCCAGATCGAGCGTACGTTCATGCGTGCGTATCTCAACATCGCGAAAGCCGGCAGCACCCAGCACGTGTCGCAGCCAGGGCTCGTCGGCAAGGCCGAAAGGACCCGGGGAATTCGGCGCACTCGGTGCAGGTCGCGGCAGGATTTCAAAGGCGGTGGAAGCCGCAAGTCCCATCCAGGGATTGCGCGCAATCTCCCGCCAGCAGATGAAACGCAAACGGCCGGCGGGTTTGAGCGCGTCACGGAGGTGACCGAAGGCTGCCACGGGATCTGGAAAGAACATGACCCCAAAGCGCGAAGTGATGAGATCGAAATGTGCGGAAGGTAGCGGCAGACTGCCGGCATCCCCTTCCACAAAGCGCAGGTTGGCCAGCGTGGGGAATCGCGCCCGGGCAACCTCCAGGATCACCGCTGAAACATCGAGGCCGAGCACTTCTCCGCCCGGGCCGACGGCATCGGCAAAGGCTTTGCTAGTGAGACCACCACCGCAGCCCACGTCGAGCACGGCTTCGCCGGCGCGTGGTGCGGCGTGCCGTACCAGTTCATCCGCCAGCGGCGCGAGCATGCGCTCTACACGATCAAGGTTCGAAACCCAGCGCCGGCCGCCTCCCTCGTTCCAGTAGGTGGCTTGGTCGACGGTGGTGGACGCTTGCTGTGACATGGGGACTCCACAAAGGGCTGGGGGATATCGGTGGGCGGACGATTTGCGCCACGCCCACCGCACCCTTCGAACTGTACTAGGATCGGCCGATGAACGGCATCACCGCCTCAATCACCGGGCTCACCGGGGAAGAAGCCACCCGCCGGCTCACCGCAGAGGGCCCCAACGAATTGCCACGCGCCAAACCCCGGTCCGCCTGGGTCTTGCTGTGGGAAGTGCTGCGCGAACCGATGTTCCGGCTACTGGTTGCCGCGGGTCTCGTCTACCTGCTGCTCGGTGATGAGGGCGAGGCATTGCTGCTGTTGTTCTTCATCCTGCTTTCGGTGTTGATCACAGTCATCCAGCAAATGCGCACGGATCGTGCTCTGGAAGCCCTGCGCGATCTCAGCAGTCCCCGTGCTCTGGTGATCCGCGAAGGTCAGACCTCCCGCATCGCGGGCCGCGACCTGGTCCGCGGAGATATCCTCGTGCTCGGCGAGGGAGACCGGATTCCGGCCGATGCGATCCTGCTGGAGTCCCAAGTACTGGAAGTCGATGAATCCTTGCTCACGGGCGAATCCATTGCCGTGCCGAAGCGCGTGCAGGAAACACCGCCCGGCATGACCGATGAGGCCCTTTATCGCGTGTATGCCGGAACTCTCGTGGTGGCCGGGCGCGCACTCGCCGAAGTGACGGCCACGGGCATACGCTGCGAGATGGGCCGTATCGGCGCTTTGTTGCGTGAGCTCGCGCCCGTGCAGACGCCGCTCGCCCAACAGATCCGTCAATTGGTGCGCGTGGTCGCTGTGCTCGGACTCTCGCTCAGCTCCTTGGTGGTTCTCATCCATGGCCTCAGTTTCGGTGACTGGCTGGAAGCCCTGCTAGCCGGTATCGCACTGGCGATGGCCTTGCTGCCGGAAGAATTTCCGGTGGTGCTCACCGTCTTTCTCGCGCTGGGCGCGCGCAGACTGGCCGGCACCCGGGTGCTCACGCGGCGGCCGGACACCATCGAGGCCTTGGGCGCCGCGAGTGTGCTCTGCACCGACAAGACCGGCACCCTCACGCGCAATCGCATGGCCGTAGCCGAGCTGTGCACCCTCGGGCAAGGAATGGACTGGCGCGCTGGTGAAGTTTTGCTCGAACCTTGGGCGACGCTGATCCGGTGTGCGATCGACGCCAGTGCAGTCCATACGGCAGACCCCATGGAACAGGCCTTGCGCGCCCTGCTGCCAACTGATGAGCCGCGTACCCCACTGCAAACCTTCAATCTCAGCGCTGACCTGCTGGCCATGGGCCATGCCTGGCCGGCGGACCATGGCTGCGTCGTCACCTTGAAGGGCGCACCGGAGACCGTCGCCGGACTGTGCGGCCTTGACGAGATGCAGATGACCCGGCTGCAGGCGCAGCTCACCGCCATGGCAGACCGCGGCCTGAGAGTACTGGGGGCCGCTCGCGCGGACTGTCCGGAGGCTGAGCCTCCTGCCAGCCTCGCGCAGCTGGCCGCCGGCACGAACTGCACGTTCCTGGGACTCATCGGTTTCGCCGATCCCTTGCGCGACACCGTGCCAGCGGCCCTGAAGGAGTGTCGGGAGGCTGGAATCCGTGTGCTCATGATTACCGGGGACTACCCCGCGACCGCACGTGCGATCGGGCAGCAGGCGGGGCTGGACACAACCGAGCACATACTCACCGGCCAGGACATTGATCGCCTTCAAGACGAGGCGCTATACGCTGCCCTGTCACAGGTATCCATTTGTGCACGGGTATCACCCCGTCACAAGCTCAGGATCGTGGAGGCTCTGCGCCGAGGTGGCGAGATCGTGGGTATGACAGGTGATGGCGTGAACGATGCACCAGCGCTGCGTGCAGCCCACATCGGCATCGCCATGGGGGGGCGCGGCACGGATGTGGCCCGCGAGGCAGCGTCCCTGGTGCTGTTGGATGATGACTTCAGTGCCATCGTGACTGCCGTCCGGCTGGGGCGACGCATTCACGACAACCTGACCAAAGCCCTTGCCTACATCGTCGCGGTGCACATCCCGATCGCGGGTCTCACACTCTTCCCGCTGCTTTTCGGCTGGCCCCTCCTGCTGGGTCCCTTGCATATCGTGTTCATGGAGCTGGTGGTCGACCCAATCTGCTCCATTGTGTTCGAGGCCGAACCTCCGGAGCGGGCGCTCATGCAGCGCCAGCCTCGCGATCCGGGCGCCTCGATCTTCAACCGCCGCCTGCTTGCCTGGAGCCTTTGCCAAGGCTTTACCACCCTGGTCATGCTGCTGGTCCTGGACACGGTGCTGCGCACATGGGGCGCATCGGAAACCGCAATTCGCACGACGGTTTTTCTGGGACTTGTCGCCAGCAATCTGGTGCTGCTGTCGGTGAACCGGCGTTTCAGCCCGGAACTCACCGAGATCTGGCTGCGCAGGAATCCCGCGCTGTGGCCCGTGTTATCGGTGATTTCGTTGCTGGTTACGGCAGTGGTCTTCATCCCTGCCCTGCGTGAGCTGTTCGGCTTCACACTGCCGACGCCAGCACCGCTCGGACTGCTGGCTCTGTGCTGTGTGGTATTGCTGTTTTGTCTCGAACTGCTGAAGCCCCTCTTCCGCCCGCAGATACCGAAGGGTACGCGGGCGGGGTGAACTGGAATCACCCGGCGGCGCGTTGCGCGCGATACTCGGGCAGCGGGCCTTGGCCCAGCATCTCACGATAGTTGTTGTGGAAGTGGTGCAGCGCCGGCTCATTACGTCCGAACACGAACTCCTTGATGAGTCCGCTATTGGCGGCCGCCTGGGTCTTGACCCCCATCGCATAGTCCTCGTGTTCCACGGTGCTGAGGAAAAGCTCCGCACTGGCCTCGAGGCTGAATTCAACGGGTTTCGCCATGTCTGCCGCGTAAACATTGTCGCCCGAGAGTTTCTGCGCGGCATCGGAATTTGCAAGCTGTGAGGCAATGTGCGGCAGTCCATAGTGGGACACGCGCGTGAGAGACTGCCCCACGCGATCGGCATCCGGGTAGATTTTTGCCAAGGCCAGCATGCTGTTGAGCAGAACTATCTGGATGTTCGGAAAAAGGTAATAGGCGACCACGGCACCGTCACGGATCGTCCACTGGCTCTCGGGCTGATGGCGAAGCGTGTCGATGAACTTGCTGGCCACACAGATGCGGTGGTTGCGCCCGAATTCGCGGTAAGTGGCCACATCCCCGTGCAGCAGGTGCGCCAGCGTGTTCCGGTGCAGCGTGTTGAAGTGATAGACCTCGCCGAAGGTGTCGTTGGCTATTTTCCAGTTCACCGGCATGTCGAGCACGCTTTCACCCGCGTACTCGGCCTTGGCCAGATCCCAGGCCGCAAGCTCTGCGCCGAAGTCGCCGAGCAGCTCAACCGGATTGATGATTCCATCCTCACGGGGGTGCACGAAAAGAAGCCCGTGAATCTCGAGGCTCGGTAACTCGATGAGGTCCAGGCAGGCCTTGTCCACGGTTCCGAACTGCTCGGCCGCGCGAATCCCCATCAGGCTGCCGTCATTGCGATAGGTCCAGCCATGGAAGGCGCAGGTGAACCGCGCCTGCTCACCGCGGGCGCCGTTGACCAGTTCGGCACCGCGATGCCGGCATGCGTTGACGAAGGCGCGGAAGCGGCCGGTCTGATCCCGGGTCGCGAGCACCGGCACGCGAAAATCATTGCAGGTGAGGTAGCTGCCGGGTTTTGGCAGCTCGCCTGAAAGCCCGATCATCTGCGGGTGATTGGCGAAGAACGTTTCCCACTCCTGACGCGCAAGCTTCTCGCAGGTGTAGGCCTCGGCCTGGTTCACCGCCACCCGACCGGCATCGCAGGTGGTGCCATCGTCCAATCGGGTGATCAGCTCCCGCAGAATCTCGACCTGTCTGGCGTGTTCCATGACTCCTCCCCTCGTGCTTTCTTGTGTTGTTCGCAGGACTCCGGGCCCCGGGCGCCACGCCACTGCGTTGCCTGAAATGATTCCACTTGGCGCAGGCGCTGGCAATGCGCTTGCCACCGGTACCCTACCCCGCGTCTTCGTGTCACGCTCTGCCCCCTGATGACGGCGCCCCAGTGCAGCCACCTACGACAAGGCCGGCGGATGTGCCGGGGATGCCCTGTAGCGGACATTGGAGTTCGTCCGCGGAAGGGCATCCCCCTGTGCAGCCGCCCAAGACAAGGCCCGCGGATTCCCGCGGCAGGAGAAGTTGACCGATGTCTCCAATGGATGAATTCAAGCGCGAGACTCGCGCCTGGTTGCAGGCAAACTGTCCTCAGTCCATGCGCACCCCCATGCCGGAAGACGAGCGCTGCTGGGGTGGCCGCGGGGCGAGCTTCAAAAATCCGGATTCAGCGTTGTGGCTTGCGCGCATGGCCGAACAGGGCTGGACCGTGCCCACCTGGCCGAGAGCGTATGGCGGTGGCGGACTCACGCCGGCCGAGGCGCAGGTGCTGGAGGCGGAGATGTCCACCCTTGGCTGCCGTCAGCCGCTCTTCGGGTTCGGCATCAGCATGCTTGGGCCGGTGCTTCTCAAACACGGCACAGAGGCCCAGAAACAGGCCTTCCTGCCGCCCATCGCGCGTGGCGAGATTCGTTGGTGCCAAGGCTACAGTGAGCCAGGCGCAGGCTCCGATCTTGCCAACCTGCAAACCCGCGCCGAGGATTGTGGCGACCATTTCCGCATCAACGGCCAGAAGATCTGGACGTCCTACGCACATCTGTCCGATTGGATCTTCTGCCTGGTCAGGACTTCTTCCGAACGCAAGCAGGGCGGCATCAGTTTCCTTCTACTGGACATGCAGAGTCCGGGCGTCGAGACGCGCCCCATCACGCTTATCAGCGGTGCTTCCGCGTTCTGTGAGACATTCTTCACGGATGTGAAGGTGCCGAAATCGCAACTCGTGGGGCAGCTCAACGAAGGCTGGACGATCGCCAAGGAACTGCTGCAGCACGAACGCGGCATGATTTCCCGCATCGGCCGCGCCATCGGCGGCGCCATCCCTGCAGTCGAGACACTGGCGCAGCGCTACCTGGGGGATGCCACGGGAAGAATCAGCGACCCCGTGCTGCGGGATGAGGTCACCCGGCATGCAATGAATGAACGCGCCTTCGAACTGACGATGCAGCGGGCTGGCGAGACGAGTGCCGCCGGCACGGCAGCCGACGGCTTGTCTTCCTTCTTCAAGTATTACGGCACCGAACAGAACAAGCGCAAGTTCGAACTCATCCTGAAATGCGCGGGCACCCGCGCGCTGGGCTGGGAAGGTGAGGAATTCACCGCCGAAGAGCTCGCCATCTGCCGCACCTGGCTGCGCTCCAAGGGTAATTCCATCGAGGGCGGCACTTCCGAAATCCAGCTCAATGTGATCGCCAAGCGTGTGCTTGGCCTGCCCGACTGAGGTCACGCATCATGCTCATTCTCGACGACACCCAGACCCTGCTCAAAACCTCGGCGGCCGATTTTCTTGCCGCTCGGTCGCCGGTAAAGGCTTTGCGCGCGCTCCGCGATGCGGGCGCACCCGAGGGGCTCGATCATGCGCTGTGGCAGGAGATGGCAGGCCTTGGATGGCCGGGCGCCCTGATTCCAGAAGACTCGGGCGGCAGTGCTATCGGCTACAAGGGCATGGGCCAGATTCTGGAGGAAACCGGCCGCGTACTGCTCGCTTCGCCCCTGCTTTCGAGCAGTGTGGTGGCGACCAGCCTCTTGCTCGAGGCTGGCAGCACGACACAAAAGGAAATCTGGCTGCCGCGCCTTGCGCGCGGCGAAGTCCGCGCGGCGCTGGCCTTGGATGAACAGCCGCGCCACGCGCCTGATGTCTGCCAGACCCATGCCACGCCGCAGGGGCACGGTTATGTGCTCCACGGCGCGAAATGCTTCGTGCCGGATGCCGTGGGTGCGGATCTCCTGCTGGTGGTGGCCTCGCTCTCACCAGACAGGAAAGTCGAGGAGGCAGTGGCCGAAGCCGGGATTTTTCTGGTGCCCGCGAATACTCCCGGTCTCGACTGCACAAGTCTGCGCATGGTGGACAGCCGCAATGCCGCGCGGGTGGAGCTCGGCGGTGTGGAATTGCCGGATAGTGCGCGCCTTGGGGAAGGCAGTCCGGTGCGACAGGCGCTGTCCTTCGCGCTGGACGCAGGGCGCATCGGGCTCGCTGCCGAGATGCTTGGCAACGCCCAGGAAGCTTTCGACCGCACGCTGCGCTATCTGAAGCTGCGTGAACAATTCGGCGTGGCCATTGGAAGCTTTCAGGCCCTCAAGCATCGCGCCGCCTCGCTCTACTGTGAGCTCGAGCTGACGCGATCAGCAGTGCTGGCTGCATTGGGGGCCTTGGACTGTGCGCGGGACGAGGTCCCGGCGCTTGCGAGTCTGGCCAAGGCCAAAGCCTGCGAAGTGATCGAACTGATGAGCAACGAAGCGATCCAGATGCATGGCGGCATCGGCATGACGGATGCCGAGGAAATCGGCTTCTTCCTGAAGCGCGCCCGTGTGGCACAGCAGCTCTATGGAGATGCCAGCTTCCATCGCGCGCGCTATGCGACGCTGATGGGCTACTGAGAGCGCCCGGGCGCTTCTGCCCGAGCGGCGCTACAGTCTGGCCTTGGCGCCCAGCGTCGCCTGCCGACGCAGATAATGCTGGAGCGCAAGCAGGTCCTCGCGGGTCAGTTCACGGAAGGCAGGCATCCCCTGGCTTGCGCGCGAGCCTTCGACCACCACCTCATGGAAGCCATCGAGATAAGGCGGCACCGGCGAGGCGCGGAGATCCGGCGCGTAGCCACCAGACACCGCACTGCCGCCGTGGCAGAGCGTGCAATTGCGTACATAAAGATTCTCACCCTGTTCGACCAACATCGGATCCACCTTGAAATCTTCCTTGATCAGCGGGGTCGGGATCCGTGGTGGTGGAGACGGAGGCAGCGTGGTCTTCTCACCCAAGGCAAAGGTCAACAGACGACGCGGATGTTCACGGTAAGCCCAGCCATGCTGGGCGGTCACCACGCCACCGAAGGAGGTACCAGCCCCGCCCCATCCCACCAGCAAGGATACGAACTGGCGACCATCGACTTCATAGGTGACGGGTGGTGCGGAAATCCCTAGGCCTGTTTCGAACTCCCAGAGCGTCTTGCCATTCGCCGCGTCATACGCCACGAAACGTCCATCCGTTCGCCCTTGGAAAACAAGATTGCCGGCGCTGGTGAGGGTGCCTGGATTCCACAACCCGGGCAGCTTCACCTCCCAGACCTTCTGCTGCCTCACAGGATCCCACGCGAGCAGTGCGGCTGCATCCATCTTCACCGGCACTTCATCACCCTTGGTGAAACGAACCGCCGTATCGAGCTGGAAATCCGTATGCGACCACGTCGCGGCATCGATGCCCTTGTCCGAGAACCAGCCCGGTAGCTCCATGGTCGGGAAATACGCGAGACCCGTGTCGCGGTTGAAACTCATGGCATGCCAGTTGTGCAAGCCAAAAGCACTGGGATAGATCAGCTCCTCACCATCCTCGTACCGTGCTCCTGGCCGTTCCACCGGACGGCCGGTCTTCATGTCCACATGCGTAGCCCAGGTGACCTTGCCGAGCTTCTCCGCTGAAATGAGCTTGCCGGTTGAGCGATCCAGCACATAGAAGAATCCGTTCTTCGGCGCGTGCATCATCACCTTGACAGCCTTGCCTTCGATTTGGAGATCGGCAAGCACGATGTCCATGTTCGAGTTGTAGTCCCAGCTCTCACCAGGCACCGTCTGGTAGTGCCACTGGTACTCACCTGTGTCGGCGTCAAGCGCCACGATTGAGCATAGAAATAGGTTGTCGCCGCCCTCGGGACTGCGAATCCTGCGGTTCCATGGCGAGCCATTGCCGGTGCCGATGTAAACGCGATTGAATTCGGGATCGTAGGTCATGCCATGCCAAGTCTGGCCGCCTCCGCCGTGTTTCCACCACTCGCCCGTCCACGTCTCGGCCGCCATTTCCATGGCCTTGTTCTCGAAGCCGTCTGCAGGATTGCCGGGCACCACATGGAAACGCCAGGCCTGTTTGCCGGTTTCCGTGTCATAGGCCGTCACGTAGCCGCGAGCTGCGCCTACCTCGGTGCCGCCGTTGCCGATCAGCACCTTGTCCCGGAACACCTTGGGTGCGCCATTGATGAACAAGGGCAACTTGGGATCGGTCGTCTGCGCGCTCCAGACCTCCTTGCCATTCTGCGCATCCACCGCGATGAGACGGCCATCGCCGGTGCCGACGAACAGGCGCCCCTTCCAGTAGGCGGCACCGCGGTTCGAATCCCAGAACACGCGGGCACGATCGCCTGCTATCTCGAGGACTTTTGGATCGTAGGTCCAGAGCTTGCGTCGGGTGCGCAGATCCACCGCCTCGATGCGGCTCCAGCTACCAGTGAAATACATCACCCCATCCACCACCAGCGGCGTGGCAAGCAGTGAGCGGTGCTCCGGCAGATCGAGCGCCCAGGCGAGGCCCAGATCCTTCACGTTGCCCGAGTTGATCTCCTGCAGGGGACTGTAGCGCTGCTCGCTGTAGGTGCGCCCGAACGCGAGCCAGTTCGAGCCGTCAGCTTCATCCGCGAGTGCAGCCGCATCCACCGTAGTGGGCGATTCCTGCGCATGCACCACGCACGCCAGCAAGGCGCTGGCGCACAGGAGGGTCAGGTTCAGGGTTCTCATGCGGACTCCTCCCGTGCCCCGTCAGGGGGCGCCGTGGTTCAAGATTCAGGGTGTGGCCTTCGCCTCGATCGTCTTGTTGGCCTGTCTGCGGATGTAATGCTGGATAGCAATCAGATCCGCATCCGTGAGCTCCTGGAAGCGCGGCATGCCGGCATTCACGCGCACGCCTTTCACGGTGACTTCGCGCAGCCCATCGAGATAGAGAGGGATGGGCGAGGCACGCAGATCCGGGGCATAACCGCCTGCGACCGCTCCGCCACCGTGGCAGGTGACGCAGTTCTTGAGGAACAGCTTGCTGCCTTGCTCGGCGAGCATTGCATCCACTTGAAAGTCGTCTTTCACGATGGCCTTGGCCTGCATCGGCGGTGGTGCCGGTGGCAGAGTGGCGTTGCCCTCCAGACTGAAAGTCAGCAGACGCCGCGGATGCATCCGGTAAGCCCACCCGTGTTGGGCCGTGATGGAACCAGCCATGGAAGTGCCGGCCCCGCCCCATCCGGTGAGGATGGAGAGATATTGCTTGCCATCCACCGTGTAGGTGATGGGTGGCGCGGACAGGCCCACGCCGGTCGGGAATTCCCAGAGCTTGTCACCCGTGTCAGCGCGATAGGCGAGGAGAACACCATCAGCACGTCCTTGGAACACAAGATTGCCCGCGGTGGTCAGGGTCCCGGGATTCCACACCCCGGGTTGCTTCACTTCCCACACCTTCTTCTGCTTGACCGGATCCACGCCATCAAGGCGCTGGCATCAATGGTGAGCGGCATGTCATCGCGCAGAAGGTCGACACCGGGATCGAACTGGAATTCGGGAGAGCGCCACTTGCCCGGCGTGAAGCCCTTGTCGG
>JAURMM010000105.1 GCA_030830685.1 Gammaproteobacteria bacterium
CTCATCGGCCCCATGGGGGCAGGCAAGACCACGATTGGCAAGCGACTCGCCAAAGCCTTGAAGTTCAGATTCATTGATGCCGACCACGAACTCGAGCGCCGCACCGGGGCGAAGATTGCGCTGATTTTTGATATCGAAGGCGAGGCTGGCTTCCGCCAACGCGAACAGAAACTTCTTGAGGAGCTGACGCGCGAGGACGGTGTGGTACTCGCTACCGGTGGCGGGGCCGTACTGAACGCAGAAACCCGCGCCGCGCTGGCGAGCCGAGGACTTACGGTGTACCTGCATGCCGAGCTGGACGAGCTGCTCGCCCGCACCCGTAACGACACCGCGCGCCCCCTCCTGCAGGGGCCCGATCGCGCTGAACGCCTGCGCCGGATCGTGACTGAACGGGAACTTCTTTACGCACAAACAGCGCATCTCACCATCGATACCGGCAAACACCCAATCGCGGAAATAGTCGCGAAGATCAGGCAGGCCCTGGCATGAAAGAAGTGATCGTCGAGCTGGGAGAACGCAGTTATCCGATCCTCATCGGCAGCGGCCTGCTGTCGGAACGCGAACTCATCCGTAGCCTCATTCCTGCGCGACAGGTGATGGTGGTGACCAATGAAACCGTGGGGCCTCTCTACTCTGCTCAGCTATGCGACCATATAAAGGACCGGGAGATCAGGGAGGTCCGCCTGCCGGATGGCGAGGCTTACAAGACGCTGGCCAGTTTCGAAACGTTGATGAGCGCCCTGCTGGAAGCTAGATTCGAACGTGGATGTTGCATCGTGGCACTGGGGGGCGGCGTGATCGGTGATCTGGCCGGGTTTGCCGCTGCCTGTTACCAGCGGGGCGTGGAATTCGTCCAGATGCCCACCACACTGCTTGCCCAGGTGGATTCCTCCGTGGGGGGCAAGACCGCGGTCAACCATCCCCTGGGCAAGAACATGATCGGCGCCTTTCACCAGCCACGCGCAGTGATTGCCGATCTGGATACCCTAAGGACCCTGCCGTCGCTTGAGCTTTCCGCAGGGCTTGCCGAGATCATCAAGTATGGGCTCATCGACGACGGGGAATTCTTTGTCTGGCTTGAGAGCAATCTTGAGCGCGTGATGGCGGGAGATGTTGAAGCCACGACCTTTGCCGTCGAGCGCTCCTGTCGTGACAAGGCCCGCATCGTGGCACTGGATGAGCGCGAAGGGGGAGTGCGCGCATTGCTTAACCTCGGCCACACTTTCGGTCATGGCATCGAGCATGCGCTTGGTTACGGGGAGTGGCTGCATGGGGAGGCCGTGGCGGCCGGCATGTGCATGGCCGCTCGGATGTCGGCCCGCCTTGGATTGATGTCGCCGACGGACGCCCGGCGTGCTGAGACTTTGATCGCGAGGGCTGGCTTGCCGACTTCGGCACCCACGGGCATCACACCGGCGGACATGCTGGCCGCCATGCAACTCGACAAGAAAAATCGGGGGGGACGGATACGGCTCGTGCTGATGCGCAGCTGTGGCGATAGTTTCCTCACTGACGATTACCCCGTCGAGGTTCTCATGGAGACTCTGGGAGCCACGGAGTCACCTGCCGGTGGGTGAGCGCGAAGAGAGCGCGCAGGCGTCGGCGTGTGCACCCTATGCTGTGACCGCCGGGAACAGGGGGGCACGGGAGCATCCCGAAGCCCGCCCGCGTTGGCGCGATGAGTTTCAGCGGGACCGCGACCGCATCATTCATTGCTCGGCATTCCGGCGACTGGAATACAAGACCCAGGTTTTCGTCAACCACGAAGGCGACATGTTCCGGACGCGCCTGACGCATTCTCTGGAGGTGGCGCAAATTGGCCGCAGCATCGCGCGAGCCCTCGGTTTGAATGAAGATCTGACCGAAGCCATCGCGCTGGCACACGATCTGGGCCACACGCCATTCGGCCATGCGGGCCAGACGGCACTCAACGCCTGCATGCGGGATTTTGGTGGCTTTGAACACAACCTACAGTCACTGCGGGTCGTGGAGTTGCTGGAGTCCCGTTATCCCGACTTCCAGGGATTGAACCTGCTGTTCGACACCCGGGAAGGGATCCTCAAGCATTGCAGTGTGATCAACGCCCGTTACCTGGGTGCACTCGGTCGTCGCTTTCTTGAGGGTGGACAAGCCTCACTCGAGGCGCAGATTGCCAACGTGGCAGATGAGATCGCCTACAACCACCATGACATGGATGATGGCTTGCGGGCCGGTCTGCTCGACCTGGAGCGCCTGCGCAGCCATGTCCTTTATGCGACGATGGAGCGTGAGACGCTGCAGCGCTGGCCGGGGATCGATGCGAAGCGTCTGCGTCACACGGTCATCCGCGGGATGCTCAATCATTTCGTGTCCGATCTGATTGCCGCCACCGCAGCTGCCATCCGCGAGCTCGGAATCGAAACGCTTGCTGACGTTCGTGCTCAGCGGCGGCCCCTGCTGCGCTTCACGCCTGAGGTGTTGGCCTCGCATCTCGAACTGAAACGGATTCTGCGACACGAGCTCTACGAGCACCCGAAAGTCATGCAGATGGCCACCCGCTCGCAGGCAATCGTGCGGGATTTGTTTGAAATCTATATGAACGATGGTGCCGAACTGCCCGAGGGGCCTGCCTTCCCCTCCCCGGAGGCGCAAGCGCGTGCTGTCTCGGATTACATCGCCGGCATGACTGACCGCTTCGCCATGGCGGAACATGCACGTTATCGTGGACACTCCGCGCCCGAATGAATCAGAAGGAAAATCCTTGACTCCCATGGAACCGATCGCACCCATCGATGCCCTGGACGCAGTTCCAGCCACCCGTGCATTCATTGATTCCGCCGACCAGTCGCCGCTTTTCATCGGTCCTGCCCTCCAGCAGCGCCTGGATCTGATCGAGCACCTGCTGGAATTCGGCCGTCAGGTCATTGTGATGAGCGGGCCCGAGGGCAGCGGCAAGACCGCGGTGTTGGACCATCTGGCGGCTGGGCTGCGATCGAACTGGTGTCTGGTTCGTCTGGATGCCCAGCCGAATCTGGGTCCTGATGCCATGCTGGAATTGCTGGTAGAGGCGCTAGATATCGAAGTAGGGGACGCAGTGGGCGCGGCGCTCGAGGCGCGAATCCGGGCGAGGACTGAGGCACTCGAGCGTGCGGGCAAGGTGGTGGTGCTGCTGGTCGATGATGCAGAACACCTGCTACCCGAAGTGGCGGAGGTGCTCTTGCGGTTGGCTCACACCGAAGATCAGAAGGCCGAGCTGCGCATCCTGTTTGCCGCGGACCCGACACGTGTTGCCTTGCAGGATCTCCTGCAGCAGGCCAATCCGCAGCCAGGCCTCGTCCACGTCGTGGAGATCCCCCCCTTGATGGACGAACAGGTGCGGGAGTTCATCAAACACCGCATGCGGGTGACCGGTTTCGATCCGGACGCGTACTTCACGGCCAATGACCATGACCGTATCGCTGCCCTGACGGATGGCACGCCGGCCAATGTGATGACCTTGGCGCGGCAGACGCTCGTCGAGTTGGAACGCATGGGATTGGTCAACAAGCCGCAAGAGGCACCGAGCGGTGGTTTGACCCGGACTCAGGTCAACTTGGCATTTGCCGCACTGGCGGTTCTGGCCATCGTCGGTGGGGCCTGGTGGGCCAATCTCAAGCCCATGGACGCCGTCACGACCGAGCGGGTGGAGCTGAATCCGCTCGGACCGCCACCGGCGCGGCCGATGCCGCAGGAAAGTTCAGCCCTTCCCGGTGCGGTCACTGACACGCCTGCACCCGTCGTGCAGACGGCGGACGTGGCTGACCCGTTATCCACCCAGGCCGATGAGGAGACCGCAACGCCTGCTGTCGCGCCAGCAGAAGGCAGTGGCGTACCCGAGGCACTCACCCCTTCACCCGCGACAGCTCCGGATTCACCAGAGCCCATGGCAGGCGCGGCCACACCGCTGCCGGTACCAGTAGAGGACGCGGCGCCAGCCGAGGCGATGACTTCCTCCACAGCCGTTCCCTCGCCGAGCGTCGCGGCGCCGGCCCCCGAACCCGCAGCCATCGCGATCCCGACCCCAGAACCGGCGGCGGCTGCGGCCCCGACGACCCCTACCCCCCCCAAGCGGCCGGACCCGGTGGCACAGAAGCCCGCACCAGTTCCTGCCGCCCCGGCGGCCGGCCTGCTGGACAAGCCCGCCACCACTCACACCTTGCAGCTACTGGGTTTGAGCGACCGCGCCAAGGCGGAACGGTTCGTGCGGGAGCGCGGGATCACAGCTCAGGCATCCATAGTCACCATCCAGCTCAATGGTCGCCCGCTCCATCTGATTGTCTACGGCGCCTATCCCACCCGTGCGGCCGCGGTCGCCGCTATGGGGCGGCTGCCGGCGACGCTCAAGGATACGAAGCCTTGGGCTCGCTCCGTGGGCAGCCTCCGGAACGCACTAAAATAGTGCACAGACGGTCTTCCACTCGCCCGTAACCCAAGCAATGGCCCTCGAGGAGGGCCTCAGCCAACCGTAAGAGCCTCCCCCGGGGCATCGAGCACGATATTTGCGTATTATTGCCTGCTGCCCAGCGCCCGCGAGGGTGCCGGGGGGCTATTCTCATTTGACATCAGGTAGAAGACATGGCGACGACACAGACACGTTTCCCCCAGTTGGGACGACCGGAGGAGGGACTCTATGACTCCAGCTTCGAACACGATGCCTGTGGCGTGGGCTTTGTCGTCGATATCAAGGGACGAAAATCCCACACCACGATCGAACGTGCGCTGACAATCCTGCACAATCTGGAGCATCGTGGCGCCTCAGGCGCCGAGATCAACACCGGTGATGGCGCCGGGATTCTGATCCAGATGCCGGATGTGTTCCTGCGTCAGCAGTGCGCCAATTTGGGGATCGATCTGCCTTCTCCGGGCGCCTATGGCACCGGCCTGATCTTCATGCCGCATGACCCAGCGGCGGCAGCGTTCTGTCGCGCCGAGTTTGCGCGCATCGTCACCGAGGAGGGGCAGACTCTGCTCGGCTGGCGCGATTTGCCCATAGATGACAGCGCGATCGGTCCCACGGCCAAGGCCTGCGAGCCCGCTTTCCAGCAGATCTTCATCGGGTGTGCACCGTCGCTACAGGATCCCGAAGCCTTCGAGCGCAAGCTCTATGTCATCCGCAAGCGTGTCGAACACGCGGTGTGGAACTCGGCGCACGCGCAGAAGAACCTCTTCTACGTGCCGAGCCTGTCGCATCGTGTCCTCGTCTACAAAGGCATGCTGAATGCCGATCAGGTGGGCCAACAGTTCCCTGATCTCGCAAATCCGTTGGTGGAGAGTGCGCTCGCGCTGGTTCATCAGCGTTTCTCGACCAACACCTTCCCGTCCTGGCCGCTGGCACAGCCTTTCCGCTACATCGCGCACAACGGCGAGATCAACACCCTGCGCGGTAATATCAACTGGATGCGCGCGCGTGAGAGCCTCTGCGAGTCATCGCTCTTCGGCGACGACCTGCGCAAGCTTTTCCCGATTGTCATCGAGGGCAGTTCCGACTCCGCGGGCTTCGATCAGGTGCTGGAATTCCTCCACATGGCAGGCCGCCCCTTGCCACTGGCGGTGCTGATGATGATCCCGGAAGCCTGGAGTGCGCACGAGCAGATGGATTCGGCGCGCAAGGCTTTCTACGAGTACCACGGATGCCTGATGGAGCCCTGGGACGGTCCTGCGTCCATCGCTTTCACCGATGGCAAGATCATCGGCGCAGTGCTGGACCGCAACGGGTTGCGCCCTTCGCGCTACTACGTGACCAAGGACGACATGGTCGTGATGGCCTCCGAGGTCGGCGTGCTCGACTTCCCGCCAGAGAACATCGAGATCAAGGAGCGCCTGCACCCGGGGCGGATTTTCCTGGTGGACACCGAAGCAGGTCGGATCATCGACGACGCTGAGCTCAAGCAGCGCTACATTGATCAATACCCCTATGCCGAATGGCTGAAGCAGCATCATGTGCCGCTGGCGAGTCTGCCCGAGCCTCCGCATGTGCATCCCGTGGAACATGACACCGTGCTGCAGCGTCAGCAGGCCTACGGTTACACCCACGAAGATCTGCGCATCATCCTGCAACCCATGGCCGAGAAAGGTGAGGAACCGATTGGCTCCATGGGCACTGATACCGCGCTGGCCGTGCTGTCTGATCGCCCGCGGCTGCTCTTTGATTACTTCAAGCAGCTTTTCGCCCAGGTGACCAACCCCCCGCTGGACGGCATCCGCGAGGAACTGGTGACCCAACTCTCCACACCCATCGGGCCGGAGAGCAACCTGCTCGCGCCCACGGCGCTGAGCTGCCATCGCATCAAGCTCGTCACCCCGATTCTGGACAACGATGATCTGGCGCGGCTGCGCCATGTCGCCAGCCACCAGTTCAGTGCGACCACCATCTCTACGCTCTATCCGCTCGCCGAGGGTGCGGCCGGGCTGGAGGCTGCGCTTACCCGGCTCTTTGCCGACGTGGACAAGGCCGTGGACGCGGGCTACTCGTTCGTCATTCTTTCGGACCGGGGCATGGATGCGAGCCTGGCACCCATGCCATCCCTGCTGGTCATGGCGGGTACCCATCACCATCTGGTGCGAAATGGTCGCCGCATGAAGACTGCGCTTATCGTGGAGTCGGGCGAGCCGCGCGAGGTGCATCACTTCTCATGCCTGCTTGGCTATGGTGCCGACGCCATCAATCCCTATCTGGCGTTCGAGACCCTCCACGACCTGATTGGCCAAGGAGTGATCCGGGAGTCGGCGGTCAAGGGGCGCAAGGATGCCGAGAGCGCGACCAAGGCTGCCGAGCGCAATTACATTAAGGCGGTCAACAAAGGCCTGGTCAAGGTCATGTCCAAGATGGGAATTTCGACGATCCAGTCCTATCGGGGCGCGCAGATTTTCGAGGCGATCGGCCTCGACAAGGCCTTCGTGGACCGTTATTTCACCTACACAGCCTCACGCATCGGTGGTATCGGGCTCGATCTGGTCGAGCGCGAAGCGTCCATGCGTCACCACGCCGCGTTCCCGGAACGCCCGGTGGGTGCTCCCGAGCTCGAGTGGGGTGGGGAGTACCAGTGGCGCCGCGATGGTGAATATCACCTCTTCAACCCCGAGACGGTGTTCAAGCTGCAGCATGCGACCCGCTCCGGGCAGTTCCGGATCTTCAAAGAGTACACGACGCTGGTGGACCAGCAGAGCGAACATCTGGCAACCCTGCGCGGCCTGTTCAAACTGAAGACTCTGCCTGAGCCTTTGCCTTTGGATGAAGTGGAATCGGTGGAAGCGATCATGAAGCGCTTCCATACCGGCGCCATGTCCTATGGCTCCATCAGCTCGGAAGCGCATGAGACCCTCGCCATTGCACTCAACCGCATCGGCGGTCGCTCCAATACCGGCGAGGGCGGTGAAGACCCGGCGCGCTTCAAGCCGGATGCCAATGGCGATTTGCGACGTTCCGCTATCAAGCAGGTGGCTTCAGGGCGCTTCGGTGTGACCAGCGAATATCTGGTGAATGCAGACGACCTGCAGATCAAGATGGCGCAGGGCGCAAAGCCGGGTGAAGGCGGCCAGCTCCCCGGCCACAAGGTTTATCCCTGGATCGCCAAGGTGCGGTATTCGACTCCGGGTGTGGGCCTGATTTCGCCGCCGCCCCACCACGACATCTACTCGATCGAAGATCTTGCCCAGCTCATTCATGATCTGAAGAACGCCAATCCCGAGGCGCGCGTCCATGTGAAGCTGGTGGCAGAGGTGGGTGTGGGCACCGTGGCTGCCGGTGTGGCCAAGGCGTACTCTGACGTCGTTCTCATCTCAGGTTATGACGGTGGCACGGGTGCTTCGCCAGTCACGTCGCTCAAGCATGCTGGTGTGCCATGGGAACTGGGGCTCGCAGAGACCCAGCAGGTGCTGGTGCAAAACAAGCTGCGCGACCGCATCGTGGTCCAGGTCGATGGCCAGATGAAGACGGGGCGAGATGTGATCATCGGGGCCCTTCTTGGCGCGGAGGAATACGGTTTTTCCACTGCGCCGCTGGTGGTGATGGGCTGCGTCATGATGCGGGTGTGCCATCTCAACACCTGCCCGGTGGGGATTGCCACTCAGGATCCGCGCTTGCGCGAGAAATTCGCCGGCAAACCCGAGTTCGTCGAGAACTTCTTCCGCTTCGTCGCACAGGAAGTCCGTGAGTACATGGCTGCACTCGGTTTCCGGACCATGGATGAAATGATCGGTCAGGCGAACCGAATCGATGTGGCCGAAGCGGTGGACCACTGGAAGGCGCGAGGACTGGATTTCACCCGGGTCCTGCACCAGCCCAAGGTCAGTCCGGGGATTTCCGTTCGTTGCGTGCGCAGTCAGGACCACGGCCTCGATCGATCACTGGATCGACTCGTGTTGGTACCGGCCTGCAAGCCGGCGCTCGAGCATCGCGAGCCGATACAGCTTTCCTTCCCCATTCGCAACGTCAACCGCACCGTGGGCACGATCCTAGGTTATGAGCTCACCCGACGACACGGGGGCGACGGTCTCCCGGAAGACACCATCCGCATCCATTTCACCGGATCAGCGGGCCAGAGCTTCGGGGCTTTCATCCCGCGCGGCATCACGCTCACGCTGGAGGGTGACTCCAACGACTACGTGGGCAAGGGCCTGTCTGGTGGCAAGATCATGGTGTTCCCGCCGCATCAGTCCACGTTTGTGCCCGAGGAAAACATCATCATCGGCAATGTCGCGCTCTATGGTGCGACCTCCGGAGAGGCTTACATCCGCGGTGTGGCGGGTGAGCGTTTCTGCGTGAGGAACAGTGGGGCCGAAGCTGTAGTCGAGGGCGTGGGTGACCACGGTTGCGAATACATGACCGGTGGGCGCGTCGTGATCATCGGACATACTGGCCGCAACTTCGCTGCCGGCATGTCCGGCGGCGCGGCTTTCGTGTTCGATCCCGAGAACCGGTTTCCTGCGCTCTGCAACAAGGAGATGGTCGATCTTGATCGCATCGAGACACCGGAGGATGAGGAGGCCGTGGTCAGGTTGCTCACTAATCACCAGAAACATACGGGCAGTACCGTGGCCGGTCGCATCCTTGAAGGCTGGTCGACTCATCGTAAGGATTTCGTGAAAGTCATGCCGCGCGACTACAAGGCGGTGCTGCAGGCCATCGCGCGAGCCCGTCAAGCGGGACTCCCGGAAGAACAAGCGATCATGGAGGCAGCTCATGGCTAAACCGACTGGATTTCTCGAATACGGGCGTGAAAAGCAGCCTTATCGACCGGTCGCGGAGAGACTCCGCGACTGGCGCCAGGTCATGGAGAAATGGGCGCCTGAGCCTCTCAGCCGCCAGGCCGCACGCTGCATGGACTGTGGCGTCCCGTTCTGCCATCAGGGGTGCCCCCTGGGCAACCTGATCCCGGACTGGAACGACCTGGTTTACCGTGACCGTTGGCATGAAGCGATCGAGCGTCTCCATGCAACCAACAATTTCCCGGAATTCACCGGTTCCTTGTGCCCGGCTCCGTGTGAAGGCTCTTGCGTGCTCGGAATCAACGACAATCCCGTGACTATCAAGGCAGTCGAACTCGCGATCATCGACCGCGCATTCGAAGAGGGATGGGTCAAGCCGCAGCCACCTGCGCACGAAACGGGCAAACGTGTTGCCGTGGTGGGCTCAGGTCCGGCGGGACTCGCAGCTGCCCAGCAACTGCGACGTGCAGGCCACGCTGTGACGGTATTCGAGCGCGATGACCGCATCGGTGGTCTGCTCCGTTATGGCATTCCCGAGTTCAAGATGGAGAAGCGCGTGCTCGATCGCCGGCTTGAGCAGATGCAGGCGGAGGGCGTGGTGTTCGAGACCAATGCCAATGTGGGCGTGAATGTCGCCACTGAGCGCCTGCGCAAGGAGTTTGACGCGGTCCTGCTGGCCGGAGGGGCCACCGTACCGCGAGATCTGGGCCTGCCCGGGCGCGCACTCGAAGGCGTGCACTTTGCGATGGATTACCTCACCCGCCAAAACCGCAAGCTGGAGGGGGACTCGATACCCGAGACGGAGTTCATCAGCGCCGAAGGCAAGCACGTTGTCATCATTGGCGGTGGCGATACCGGCGCCGATTGCCTTGGAACGGCACATCGTCATCACGCCAAGCATGTTACCCAGCTGGAGATCATGCCCAAACCGCCGGCGGACAGATCGGGCGACAACCCCTGGCCGGAGTGGCCCCGCATCTATCGCACTGCCTCCGCGCATGAAGAGGGGGGTGACCGTGTGTTTGCGGTTTCCACCAAGCGCTTCATCGATGACGGTGCCGGTCGGGTGAAGGCTCTGGAACTGGTGGACGTTGAAGTGCGTGCGGCGGAAGGCCGTACGGTGTTCGAAGAGCAACCGGGTACACTGCGCCAGATCCCGTGCGATCTGGCATTGCTAGCGATGGGCTTCACCGGACCCGATCACCCGGTGCTCGAGGGCTTTAATGTCAAGCTCAACGACCGTGGCAATGTCTGGCGCGATCGCAACTGGATGACTTCCGTGCCCGGCGTGTTCACTGCGGGCGACATGCAACGTGGACAGTCTCTGATCGTCTGGGCGATCGCCGAAGGACGCGCGGCTGCGGCGGGTATCGATCGTTTCCTGATGGGAGAGACTTCCCTGCCCGCCCCTCTGAGCTGAAACCGCAGGAGATCCGCACGTGAGTGAAACCAGCCACCGCTTTCTCCGCGCCCTGCGCCGCGAGGACAACGACCGCACGCCAGTCTGGCTGATGCGGCAGGCTGGCCGCTACCTGCCGGAGTATCGCGCTACCCGTGAGCGTGCCGGTAGCTTCCTCAATCTGTGCAAGACGCCGGAGCTGGCCTGCGAGGTGACCCTGCAGCCACTGGCCCGGTTTCCGCTTGATGCAGCGATCCTGTTCTCGGACATCCTGACCATACCCGATGCGATGGGACTCGGGCTCACGTTGGACGAGGGCGTGGGACCGCGGTTCACCCATCCGCTGCGCGATCCTGCACAGGCGGCGCGGCTCGGGATTCCGGATCCGGAGTCAGACCTGCGTTACGTCACAGACGCCGTCCGACTCATCAAGCAAGAGTTGCAGGGCAAGACCCCGCTGATCGGTTTTGCCGGCAGCCCGTGGACGCTTGCGACCTACATGATTGAAGGCGGTGGCCATCACGATTTCAAGCTGGTGAAGAACTGGCTTTACGGCGAACCTTCTGCCTTCGAAGCGCTGGTCAACCTGCTGGCTGAAGCGGTCACCGTCTACCTCAACGCGCAGATTGCTGCAGGTGTGGATGCCGTGATGGTCTTTGATACGTGGGGAGGCGTACTCACCACGGATGCGTACCAGCGGTTCTCCCTTGCGCCCATGCAGCGCATCGTAAGCGGTCTCACCCCCGGCACACCGAGCATCCTGTTCACCAAAGGAGGTGGGCTGTGGCTTGAATCCATGGCTGCTACCGGGTGTACGGGACTCGGCTGTGACTGGAGTGTGGATCTCGCCAATGCGCGCCGCAGAGTGGGTGATCTGGTGGCCTTACAGGGCAATCTGGATCCGGCGATCCTGCGCGCACCAATTCCGGTGATCGAACAGGAAGTCGACCGAGTGCTGGACGCATTCGGCGGCGGAGCCGGTCACATCTTCAATCTGGGGCACGGCATCACACCCGATATCAACCCTGAGCATGTCGCGGCCATGGTGGCGCGGGTTCACGCACGCCAGTTGTGAGCTTTTCCGGCTGACGCCTTCAGGCCCTGCATCGTCGGGCGCAGGGCAAGCAGCACCAGCCCGAGCATCATCAGCACGAGCGGGGTATGTCCCCAGAACATGAAGGGGGTAATCCCCGCGTATCGCTCGAAGGATCCGATCAACACGTGAGGTTCGAACTGCGGTGAGCGTGCCACGATGCCACCGCGAGCATCGATGATGGCGGAAATGCCGGTATTGGTGGCACGCAGCAGGTAACGACCTGCCTCGAGCGCGCGCATGCGCGAAATCTGCAGATGCTGGTGCGGGGCAATACTGTCCCCGAACCAGGCATCATCACTCACATTCACCAGCACGTTCGCATCCGGAAGACTTTTCCGGATCTCGCTCGCATAAGCGTCTTCGTAGCAAATTGACACTCCGATGCGGAAGGGCCCTTGGGCAAGCGGCGCTTGCCGTTCAGGTCCTGCAGAAAAGCTGGACATCGGGATGGTGAGAAAATCGAGCAACGGACGCAGCAGCCCGTCAAGGGGCAGATACTCTCCGAAGGGCACCAGGTGATGCTTGGCATAGCGTTGCCGCGCGCCATTCAGCAGAACCACGCTGTTGAAGTAGCGTCCGTCCCGAGGCTCACCGTCCGGCATCCCGACCAGCAGCGCGGTGCCGGTTTCATCGGCACGCGTGCCCAACCGTGTCAGCAAATCCGAAATCTCCAAAGGGAACGCCGGTACCGCAGTCTCGGGCCAGAGCATGATCTCGCGGCCCCAGTGAGCTTCGGACAGGGCCTCGTACAGCTCGAGGGTCCGTGCACGAAAATCACTCCGCCATTTCACAGCTTGAGGTACCGCACCCTGCACCAGGGCGGCTTCTTCGCGTGGCCCCTCCGGCGTTGTCCAGGAGATTTGACTCAGGCCGACGCCCCCACAGGTCACCGCCACCAGTAAAAGAAGTGCCCCGCGACGTTGACGGCCTATGGATTGGAGTGCATGAACGCATGCCGCTGCCAGGGCCACCACCGCCGCGCTCACACCATGGACGCCAAAGACCGGTGCGTAGCCTGCGAGCCAGCCGTCTACCTGCCCATAGCCCAGATGCAACCAGGGGAAACCGGACAGCAGCCAGCCTCGCAACCATTCGAACAGCACCCATAACGGCCCCATGCAGAGCAGCAGGCGCACCGCATCCGAACGCGCGGGCAGCCGTTGCACTAGATATCCGGTGAGCGCGGGGTAAAGCGCCATGAAGGCCACGAAGAGGACGGTCATGGTGACCGAGAAACTGTAGAGCGGCAGGCCGAACTGATGGATGCTCACCTGCACCCACCAGACCCCGTGTCCGAACATCCCGAGTCCGAAGCAGTAACCCCGGAGCGCGGCTTCCCGCGCGTTGATGTTCTGCCACAGCAAGAACAGCACGGCGAGACAGAGGACAGCCAGGGGCAGCAAATCGTGAGGGGCAAACGAGAAAGGCAGGACGGCCCCGGCCGCGAGCAATGCCGCCCGCGCCCACCAAGGATGGTGGGCGCTCCATTCAGCCGTCGTCATCGATCGGGGCGCTGTCCATTGCTGTCTGCCGCATCACACGCAGGAGGTGCGCCCGTCGGCGATCTGCGCGCAGAACCTTGAAATTGAACCCAGCAAAGTCGATTTCATCCCCGCGTGCGGGAACCCGACCGAAATGATGGACCACCAGCCCGCCGATCGTGTCGTAATCACCGTCCGGCAGGCGACTGTTGAAGAACTCGTTGAAGTGTTCGATAGGTGTTCTGGCCTTCACGGTGAATCGGTTGGCCCGATGCTGGCGGATGAACAATTCGTCATCCACGTCATACTCATCATCAATCTCGCCCACGATCTGTTCCAGCACATCCTCGATGGAGACGAGCCCTGCGATTGCCCCGTATTCATCAACCACGATAGCCAGATGATTGCGACTCAGGCGGAACTCTCGCAACAGGATGTTCAGGCGTTTGCTTTCGGGAACGAATACCGCAGGGCGGAGGACTTCCCGGATCTCGAAGGGATGATCCGGGTCAGCCGCCAACGGCAGCAGATCCTTGGCGAGCAGAATGCCCAGTACCTTCTCGTGCTTTACGTCCACCACCGGGAAACGCGAATGAGCGGATTCGATGACCGCTGGAAGAAACTCGCGGGGCGTCTGCTCACTCTCGATGAAGACCATCTCCGAGCGCGGCACCATGATGTCCCGGACCTTGAGCTCCGAGACCATCAGCGCACCTTCCATCATGCCTGCGGTATCGAGATCGATGACATGCTCGCCCTCAGCGTCCCGGACCATTTCCACCAGCTCGCCCCGTTCGCGCGGACGTTGACGGAGCAGGCGGGCCAGTCGGTTGCGAAATGGCTGCAGGAATGAGATACCCGTGGCAGGTGGAGGGCGGTCCGAAGATGTTTTCATGCGAGTCAGGCTTCCTGGTACGGATCCGGATAACCGAGTGAGGACAGAATACGGCGTTCAGTCTCTTCCATGATCCCGGCTTCCCGTGGCTTGACGTGATCAAAACCCAGCAGGTGTAGCGTGCCATGAATGACCAGATGAGCCCAGTGCGCCTCTGGAAGTTTCCCCTGAGCGGCGGCCTCGCGCGCAACGAGTGGTGAGCAGATCACGATGTCCCCGAGGAAATGTTGCAGGGGTTCCGGCATTTCCCCTGCTGGGAACGACAGTACATTGGTCGGGCCATTGCGCTGGCGCCAACGGGAATTGAGCTCGGCGCTTTCGGCATCATCCACCAGACGGAGCATGAGCACTGCATCGCGCCTGTGTCCGGCGAGTGCGCTGCGCACCCAGCGGCTCAGCTGCGCGCGCAGTGGCGCAGGCTCCCGGCAGGCGCGTTGTACTGATACACGCACGGACATGGCTTACAAATGCTTTTCGAACGCCTCGTAGGCGTCCAGTATCCGGCCAACGAGTGCGTGGCGAACCACATCCTGCGACTTGAAGAACGTGAAGCTGATGCCGGGTACTTCCCGCACGATGGCAATGGCTTGCTTGAGCCCGGAGTCGCGCCCGCGCGGAAGATCAATCTGCGTCACGTCGCCGGTGATGACCGCCTTGGACCCGAAACCAAGCCGCGTGAGGAACATCTTCATCTGCTCGATGGTCGTATTCTGCGCCTCATCGAGAATGATGAAGGCATCATTCAGCGTGCGACCCCGCATGAAGGCCAGCGGTGCCACTTCGATGACATTGCGCTCAATCAGCTTGGCCACACGCTCAAAACCGAGCATCTCATACAAGGCGTCGTACAGCGGACGCAGATAGGGATCGATCTTCTGCGCCATGTCCCCGGGCAGGAAGCCGAGTTTCTCTCCTGCTTCCACTGCCGGTCGCACGAGGCACAGACGCCTGACCTCGTCCTTCTCCAGCGCAGCGACTGCGGCTGCAACTGCCAGATAGGTTTTGCCAGTGCCGGCCGGACCGATGCCGAAGCTGATGTCGTGGGTTTCGATATTGCGCAGGTATTGCCGCTGGTTGCTGCCGCGCGCGCGGATCATGCCCCGGCGCATCTGGAGCACGAACTCATCCTGGTCGGCCGCCACCGGGCCATCTGCAGCATTTTCCTGCAGCTGCAGGTGTACATCTGATGGAGTGATGGCATGTTGGCCCGCGTAGGCATACAGCTTGCGCAGGATCCGGGCAGTCGTATCGCGCGCGGCGTTGTTGCCGGTGACACTGAACGCATTGCCGCGATTGCTGATCTCCACCCCCAGGCGGCGCTCGATCAAGCGCAAGTGTTCATCGAACTGACCGCAGAGATTGGCCAACCGTTCATTTTCCAGGGGTTCGAGCGTGAGCTCGGTGGCGGTTTCGGGATTCAAGTCAGCTCGCTTGTTGCACGGGATTCAGGAGTTCTCCCCGCAGGGAGTTGGGGAGCGCATCGGTGATCCTCACATCGACATATTGGCCGATGAGGCTTGCCTGGCCGGAAAAATTCACTACACGGTTGTTCTCGGTGGGCGCTGCAACTTTTGAAAAGATATTGCGTGACGGGTGCACCACCAGCACCCGTTGAGTACTGCCGACCATGCGCCGGCTCTTCTCAAAAGTCATGGCTTCGATGCGCCCCTGCAGGACCGCGAGCCTGCGCTTCTTTTCCTCCATCGGTGTGTCATCAGCCAGCGAGGAGGCCGGAGTGCCCGGGCGAGGGCTGTAGATGAAGCTGAAGGAGTGATCGAAGTCGGCCTGCTCGATGAGCCGCATCGTAGCCTCGAAATCTGCCTCGGTTTCGCCTGGGAATCCCACGATGAAATCGGACGAAATGGAGATCCCCGGCCGAATCTGTCGCAATCGCCGGATTCTGGAGAGATACTCAAGCGCCGTGTGCCCGCGTTTCATGGCGGCCAGGATGCGATCCGAACCACTCTGTACCGGC
>JAURMM010000106.1 GCA_030830685.1 Gammaproteobacteria bacterium
CCGGATGACGCACGCTCAACCCCTCCCGTTCCACCACATTTTCGCCGGAGGCCGCGACATCCAGCAGAAGATCCACCAGGTGGTCCTCCAGCAGATTGATTTCATCGATGTAGAGAAAACCGCGATGGGCTCGGGCCAGCAAGCCGGGTTCGAAGCGACGAACACCGTTCTGCAGCACCTGCTCCAGATCAAGCGCACCGACGACGCGGTCCTCGGTGGCGCCCAAGGGCATGTCAACGAACGGTACCGGGATCTTCACGGGCTTGAAACGCGCATCTCCCTCACCCGACTGGCAGCGGGCACACAGCCCAAGTCGCGCGGCCGGCGTGCAGCGATAGGCACAGTCGGCGACTGTCTCCAGCGGCGGCAGCAGATCCGCCAGTGCGCGCACCGTTGTTGTCTTGCCGCTGCCGCGGTCTCCAAAGACCAGAACGCCACCTATGTTGGGTGCCACTGCAGAGATGAGCAGGGCACGTTTCATCTCTTCCTGGCCAACGATCGCGGCGAAAGGGAAAGTCGACTGCATGCTGGCCTCAGGGATTTGGATCAATCCCTTGATACCATTGCGGCCAGTCACTCGCCAAGCGCAATGGATCAAACAGGGGGCATCATGGACTGGAATCAGGGCGCACCGCCCCGCCCTCTGGAGGGCGAGATGTTCACACTCGACGGCCCTGCAGGCGCGCTCGCCGTCCATGTGGCAGGCCCGGAGACTGCGCCGCCAGTGCTGTTGGTGCACAGCGTCAACGCAGCGGCCTCGGCGGCAGAAGTTCTCCCGCTGTTCGAAGGCCTGCGCCAGCAGCATCGCGTGTACGCCCCGGATTTGCCGGGTTTCGGTCTCTCCGCACGCCCAGCGCTCGTGTACACACCGAGGCTGATGACAGATGCCATCACCAGGGTGCGGTCTGCCATTGCAGAGCGCCACAAAGACCAGCCCCTGGACGCGTTGGCCGTATCATTGGGTTGCGAGTTTCTGGCGCGGGCGGCATCCGAGAACCCCGAGGCCTGGCGCAGCCTGGCGCTGGTGAGTCCCACGGGCTTCCGCGGCACGCGTCCTCCCTATGGCCCGCCTGGCAGTACACGCGCATTGCCGCGCATGCACGACTTCCTGACCCGCCCACTCTGGCGCAGGCGCCTGTTCGACCTGCTGACCAGCCGCCGCTCCATGCGCTTTTTCCTACGCAAGACCTGGGGCAGCAAAATCATCGATGAGGAAATGTTCGAATACGCCTGGCGCACAGCCAGAGCGCCCGGTGCCGAGCATGCACCTCTGTGCTTTCTGAGCGGTTTCCTCTTCAGCCGAGACATCGGCCGCGTGTACGAAACATTGCAGATGCCAGTCTGGATGGTGCATGGAACGCGCGGAGATTTCGTGGACTACCGGCTGAAGCGCATCCTGGCACTGGGCAAGCGCTGGTCCTTCGAAGTGATGCAGACAGGAGCCTTGCCCTATTTCGAACAGCCCGCGGACTTTTTCACGGCCTGGGAGCGCTTCCGGGCAGCGGCAGCCTCCATGCCGTGACAAGCAGCCGGCTTCTACCTATAGTCACAAAGCATCACGGTTGCATTCCGCACCCGACATAATCCAGAAAAAAAGGAGCCCGTCATGAGTTCTCGTACTGTCGGCGAAATCATCAAAGGCCAGGAACTTCTCACCGCACCCGCTTCGGCACCGGTCAGCGAAGTTGCCCGTTGGATGCGCGGCAGACGGGTGGGTGCGATTCTGGTGGTGGAAGATGGCAAGCTGGTCGGGATCTTTACCGAGCGCGATGCCCTCTTCCGGGTGGTTGCGGAAAAACGGGATCCAGCCGCCACCCTGCTCGCAGAAGTGATGACCGCCAACCCCACCGCCATCAGTCCCAAGGATCCTTTCCCCATGGCGCTGCATATCATGCACGAGGGTCAGTTCCGCCACGTGCCAGTGGTGGAGGATGGCAAACCGGTCGGGATCGTGTCCTCACGCGATGCAATGGGGCCGGAGCTCGAGGACTTCATGTACAGCCTGATCCTGCGTGGACAGGCCAACGACGTGCTTGCCTGAGGTCCGCGTGCGGCCTACTCCGATTCCGGATTGCGTGAGAACCGGTAACCCACGCCGCGTACCGTATGAAAGTGCAGTGGCGCGTCGGGATTGTGCTCGAAGCGCTTGCGCAGACGCACAATGAAATTATCGATGGTGCGGGTGGACGGGTAGACCTCATTGCCCCAGACGCGGTCGAGAATATCCTCACGCGTCACGATTGCGCCCGCTGCCGCTGAAAGCACCTGCAGAATCATGGCCTCCTTGTGAGTGAGGCTGTGCTCGGCCTCATCCCAGCTGCGGGCATGGTAAGAACGGAAATCGACGGTGTTTCCACCGAACTCGATTGCAGCCGCCCCTTCGTTGTAGAGGGAAACCCGCCGAAGGATGGCGGCAATCCGCAGCAACAGCTCCTTCAGATGGAACGGCTTGGCAAGATAGTCATCTCCCCCTGCTTCCAATCCCTTGATGCGATCTTCCGCATCAGCCTTTACCGTCAGAAAGAGCACTGGTACCTGGTTGCCCTCGCGTCGGACCGCAGCGCACAGTTCAAGGCCGTTCAGGCGCGGCATCATCACATCCAACACCGCCAGATCGAACTGCTGCCCGCGCAACGCGGACAGCCCCTGCTCACCATCATAGGCCACGGTGGTTTCATAGCCCTCGGCATCGAGGTTCTCACGGATCCCATCCGCCAGATGGGTTTCATCGTCAACGATAAGGATGCGGGGGGTGTGCTTCATGCGGAATTCTGATCAGGCCATTGGATGGAAAAGGTTGCGCCGCGGCCAGGTCCGGGACTTTCTGCCTGGACCTCGGCCCCACTGAGAGCGGCGAGCCGTTTGACTATGTGCAGACCAAGGCCTGTGCCTTGGGTGGTCCGCCGGAGCTCATCACCGATACGGTAGAATTTCTGGAAGACACGCAAGGCCTCCTCTTCCTCAAAGCCGAGACCATCATCGGTGATGGAAAGCGTGATCAGGCCCGGCTGACGCCGTACCGTGACCGCAATCCGAGTGCCCTCGGCGGCCTCACACGACTTCAGCGCATTATCGAGAAAATTGCGCAGAATCGTTTCCAGCGCGGTGCGATCACCGCGGAGGACGACATCATCAGGAATGTCGATCGTCACTCTGATGCCATGGGCCAAGGCGCGATCGCGCACTGCGTCCACCATCCCCGCCACGAGAGATGGGAGTTCCACCGGCTCCGGCTTCAAGGCATGGAGGCCCTGCTCCAGACGGGCGGAATCGAGCAGGTTGTCCACCATGCGCAACAGCCGTTCGTCATCTGCGAGGATGCGATTGGCCAGCTTGGTGGTTTCCGGTTCATTGGAGCGCATCACGAGAGTCTCCGCCGAGAGACGGATGCTGGCGAGCGGACTCTTGAATTCGTGGGAGACGGCGGCCAGAAAATTCTGTTGGCGCCGGCGCAGATTGGCATCCAGCCTGATGGCGCTGGTCAGCACAGACATGCCACCGATCAGCACCAACAGGAAGAATCCGCCTTCCCACAGGTAGCGGTTGATCCGCTTCGAGCGTTCCTCGGCCAAGGCTTGCAGCGCACCTTCCGGCATGGTCCCGCCGGCCTTCTCGGCTTCCTTGTAAAGCGACGCGATGCGCGCTTCCACAGCACGGGAGTAGTGCACGTTCTCCGCAATCCACCAGGCCACCTGCGCGGAGGTGAGCGTCAGCAGGAGCAGAAAGCCTATCTGCACCGCGCGCGACGGATCTCCCTTGAAAGACATGGTCCGGATGCTGGCTCAGCAGGGGCTGCGGTGAAGAATCAGCCGCTGTCAGGCGGCGTGACTGTCGGCCCGCGCCTGCGGAGCGCCCTGCAGCGCGAGGCGGAGTTCTTCGGCGAACTCAGGCTCGAGCCCCCCGAGGAACGCCTCCAGTGCCCCCTCAGGCCCAGCGTGCAACAGCCCACGCAGCCCCAGACAAGGTATGTGGGCGAAGCGACGCGCGAGTGCCGCGGCCCAGGTCTCCACTGCCGCCTGCTCAGCCAGGTTGAGGTGCGCCAGATCCTTCTTGATCAGGCGCTTCACACCCTCCTCCGCGGTGCGCCGGTAGCGCTGCTGGAGCGCGCCGAAGAGGCGGCCGCTGTAACGTTCCGCAAAACGTTCATTGGTCTTCTGCAGGGCCTCATCCACCAGTTCGCGCGCCTGAGCCGCTTCCAACAGTCGGGCAGAACGGTTTTGCTCTGCGCGGCGCGTGATCTCCTCCATGCTGACGCGAGGAATGTCCAGCGCAAGGCAGACTTCGGGGTCAAAATCAGGTGGGATGGACATGTCCACGATGAGCGGGGAATCGCCGGTTTGCGTACGTGCTGCGAGCCGTTCGATCTGTTCCTTGTCGAGCAGCGGTTCCATTGCGCCGGTCGCGCTCAGAATCGCCTCCAGGGGCGGAGGATTGTGCGCAAACTCAACCAGTGACCGGGCCTCCGTACCATACTGCGCGGCCAGGGCCTCTGCGCGCTCCAGCGTGCGGTTGACGATGAGCATCGGGATACCCGCCGCATGCAGGGAGACCGCTGCGCGTTCAGTCATGGGCGACACGCCAATCAAGGCCACTCTTCCCGGCGCGTCACTCACATGTTCACGGATGAGATCCACCGCAATTTCAGCCAGCGAAACCCGCCCGGCGCCAATCCGCGTTTCGCCACGAATCGTGCCGGCCACACGCAACGCCTCCTCGAACAACGTCTCAAGAATGGGCCCGCACAGGCCCAGTCGGCGCGAGAGCTCCCAGGCAGTTCGGACCTGACCTGCGATTTCCACTTCGCCGAGCATTGCGGAATCAAGACCTGCGGTAGTGAGAAAGAGGTGCTCCATGGCGCCTTCACCACCCCAGGCCCGCAAGGCGCGCAGTGCTTCTGCGGCCGAACCTTCCTGCCCGGTTAACAGCCGGTAAGCCTGCGGACGCAGATCGACACTAGGGGTATCCTCGGTACGCACGAAGACCAGCTCCACCCGATTGCAGGTGGCAATGTAGGCAAGCTCGGACAGCCCCTGGTCCTTGGCGAATCCGGCGAGGGTGGTTTCCACATTGGCGGGGTCAAGTGTGTACCCCGCAAGTGAAGCCTTGCCGGACTGACGCCACGAAACCCCGATCATTCCCAGATTGCGCAACATCGGTCTGCCTCGCCAAAGCACATGCGCTAAGTAGAGCGGATTCACTCCTGCGAATTGTCACCGTTGTGTCACGCACTGCGCCCTCGGGCCTGCACCACTCCGGCTTCACCGCGCTGAAGAAGCGATGACGGCAACCCTGAGCCACTCAAAACGGCGCGAGCCACGCGCGTTGACCCCGGGGTCAACCCGAATCTCGATGATGCGATCATTTTGGGACTGCGCGTCAGGTTCAGGTGCTGATCTGGCGGACCGAGACGTCGCGCTATCCAACACTCTACTTGCTCTATCGGGGACACGCGCTGCGGCGAGTCGAAGCCTGCCTCACGCATCGACTGCGTGTTGCTGGTATGCAGTTCGAAACACGCAAGGTGTTACTCGGTCATCGCAGTGACGATTTAACCTCGCACTGCTTGGCACCCGAATTTGGCGACCTTCTGAAGGCCGCAAGCCGTGTGTGTTCAGGCAGGTCCCGCAAAACTTTGGCTGGGCTTTTACTGAGGCAGGAAGCGGAGGCCATCCGGGAGGAAGCCGCTTGATAGCGGAAGGCGAGTTGGCGCGCCCGGAAGGATTCGAACCTCCGACCCCCTAGTTCGTAGCCAGGTACTCTATCCAACTGAGCTACGGGCGCGTGAGAGGGCGAGATTATCGTGAGCTGCCCTACAGGTGTCAAATCGTCCATTGATCTGCAATGTTCCTTGCCAGGGCGTAGTCCATCACCCCTCCATCAGGAGGTTACATGTGCTCCGACTTCTCTTCGCCTACCCAAAGATAGTTGCAGGATCTTCATGCCCGTCTTTACGAGCCCGATGGTGGCGCGGTTGCAAGCTGCATCCCGGAACTGGCCAAAGCCGATCCGGCCTGCTTCGGCACCGCCATTGCGGCCCTCACAAACGGGGGGTGCGTCTGCGTACCGGCGAACGCGCAATCAACAGCGAACTCGTGGCTTAACGCCCTCACACTGAACAATAACCGGGCTCCTGCAGCCCGAAAATTCTCCGCTGGCGTGGAACTTGCCGTACCACTCGGAGATGACAGCCAGGATATTTTTCCTGACCTCGATGCCGCGCTGGCTGCTGGAGTAGGGTTCGGAGAAACTTCCCTCATTCAGCCCCGCCAGCGCACTGCCAACATCTGCGCAGATACCCGGGTCGAAAGCCTGTCGCTCGCTGTCACTGCCTTTGAGAGGGTCAAGCAATCATCACCGCATCTGACGCTCACCCTGCTCGGCAACCTGCTCTCAAGTAACCACTAAATCACCGCGAGGCTGACGCGTGAAATAGTCGCCCTGTCCGCTTGAGCAGGGGTCCGCCGGGCACCGACTGCGGGCTCTCCGCCCCGGATGGCGCCCCTGACGTCGCCTCGGTAGACTCCCGTCCAGGCCAGATTCCGGGAGGATGCTTCGATGCTGAAATCGATGGATATCAATTGCGACATGGGGGAAAGCTTTGGCAACTGGAAGATGGGTGACGACGAGGGGATGATGCCCTACATCACCACGGCCAATGTGGCATGCGGCTTCCACGCCAGCGACCCGCTGACCATGATCGAGACCTGCCGCAAGGCACGGTCGCACCAGATTTCCGTAGGCGCCCACCCGGGTCTGCCGGACCTGCTCGGGTTTGGCCGGCGCACCATGAACATCACGCCCGAAGATGCCCATGCCTATGTGGTGTATCAGGTCGGTGCGCTGCAAGCCTCGCTTGCCACCCAAGGCATGCGTCTGCACCACATCAAGCCCCATGGCGCCTTTTATTCAGTCCTCAAAACCTCAGCTGAACTCGCCGAGGCCGTGGCAGAGGCCATCGAGAAGCTCTCTGATCAGCCGATGCTCTACTGGCCGGCACCCACGAGTGCGGCCCTGCCCTCTGCCTGCAAGAAACGCGGCATCAGGGTCGTCGGTGAGATCTATCCGGATCTCCATTACGCGGCGGATGGCTCGCTCGTGATTCAGCGCCAGAAGCATGAGACCGATGTCGCCTTCGCGTGTGCGCAGGTCAAGCGCTATGTACAGACCGGCAAGGTTGAGGCGCTCGATGGTTCCTTGGTCGAACTGGATGCCGAGAGCCTTTGCATCCATGGTGATGGCCCCAATTCGGTGGAGGTAGCACGCGCGATTCAGCGCACGCTGCAAGACATCGGGTGTGAGATTAAACCGGTTCTGCAGTAAGCAGCCCGGCTATCAGAGAAAGGTTACGCATGAAATTCGGTCTGCTCTTCACTTTCCAGCTTCCCCCGGGCAGTGGTATTCCCTGGAGCGAACCCTACCAGGACATGCTGCAGTGTCTTCCCCGCGCGGAGGAGTTGGGATACCACTCCATGTACCTCGCCACGCATCACGCCAAGACAGACGGGCTTTGCCCGGGACCCATCCCCACATTGGGGGCGGCGGCGGCGGTCACGCGCATCATGAAAATAGGCACGGCCGTAATGCTGGTGCCGCTTTATGCACCCCTGAAGCTCGCCGAGGATCTCGCGGTGCTCGACAACATCTGTGAAGGCCGGCTCATCGTGGGCGTGGCGCCCGGTTATGTGGCCGAGGAATTCGCAGCCCATGGCATTCCGCGCGAGGAGCGCGTGGGCCGCTTCGAGGAATCGCTCGATCTGATGATCACTGCCTGGACCCAGGAGCGCTTCGAGTTCAACGGCAAGTATTTCAAGGTGCCGGAAACGGTGATGACGCCGAAACCGGTGCAGAAGCCTTATCCTCAGCTCTGGTACGGCGTGTCAGCCAAATCTTCCCTCAAGCGTGCGGCCCAACGGCATGCCATCCAGATCATGTCCCCACGCCATGGTATCGAAGAGCTCAAGGCGCACTATGAGCCCTACGAAACCGCCGCGCGTGAAATCGGCTGGACCATTCCGGAGCGCCCCATCATCCGTCAGGTCTTTGTAGCGTCCACCATGAAGGAAGCGGAGGCCATCGCCGCGCCCGCCATCGAGCATCTCTATCGCGAGGTCTACGGCCGCGCCTCTGCTGCGGGTGATCGAGTGCTGCGCAACGATGACGGCAGCGCGATCACGGACCACAACCAGGTCAGCTTCGACACCTTCAAGCAGCGCTACATCGTGGGCACCCCGGAATTCGCCATCCAGGAAATCACACGCTATCGCGATGCCTTGGGCTGTACGGAGATGGTGTGCTGGATGCACATGCCCGGCATCCGCGGCGCGGATGTCATGCGCTCGGTGGACCTGTTCGCGCGGGAGGTCATGCCTGTCTTTCGACGTGAGTGATGCCGGGATGCCGCCAGACGTTGCGGCACTCGCCCAGGCTGTGCAGTACGAGGGTAGCATCGCGTTCGAGATACGTGAGCATTCTGTCGATCGCGTGGTCGCGGAGATGCCGGTCGTCGCGGGCATTCGCAATCCCTTTGGAACGGTGCACGCCGGTGCGCTGCTCTGGTTTGCGGATGTGACTGCTACCGTCCTGGCCCTGCAGAACACCACCGTCAGCCCCGATGGCAAGGGATTTCCGCTGGCGCTCAATCTGAGCGCCCAACTGATAGGCAATGTTCGTGAGGGGATGGTCACGGCGCAAGCGCTGTTCGTGAGGAAGGGCCGCCGGGTCTCAGTCATTCGAACCACGGTCCATGATTCCTCGGAACGTCTGCTGGTCGACGTGACGACAACCCACATGCCTGCCTGAACCCGTCCTGCAACCACTGACGATAGCGGGGGGACCCTTTTCTGATGAAAACTTTGCGCCAGATGGCTTTGGCAATCCTGCTTTCCGGGTTGCTTGCCACCGGTTTTCCGGTTCGGGCAGAAAATCCGAGCTTCATCCTGCCCTTTGGTGGTGAGCCCGGGGCGCCGCTGGCCCATTCCTACGACTATGGGGCCCCACCCTTGAAGGAGGGGACGTATGTCATGCGGGTCCCGGCGGTGGATGTGCAGGTTGCGAGCGCGCTGCATGACACGGAATTGACGATAGACGCGGCGACCAAGACGGTCCAGCGGGTGTATGCCAGTCGAGCCTTCAAGGCAGTGGCGGATTGTGAGGCTGCGCGCACGCTATTGAACGACAAAATCCAGAAGGTGCTGCCCGTTCCTCGTACCGGCGAGGGACCCTGGCTGTATCAGTCGCAGGACGGGCGGCTGGTGGGCGGGGCATGGTGCCACACGGCACGGCATCTGCCCTTCATCACGCTGTTTCTGGAGTTGACGCTCGCGCCTCCCGCCCCGTGATTCCGTGCCTGTCGCAGCACAGGCGACGGGCACAGGTCTCACTGTTCGCGGCAGACGCTCAGTCTGGCAGGGCGAGTACCGCCTTCGACACGATGTTGCGCTGAATCTCGTTGGTACCGCCGTAGATGGTTGCGGGCCGCGACGTGTAGAACAGACTCATCACATCCACCTTGTGCTCGCCCAGAGACTGCTTGCCGATCCGGGCCCCTGCAGTGCCCCGGATCTCGATCAGCAACTCAGTCAGCTTTGCATAGGTCTCGGTGCCGAAGACCTTGAGCATGGACACATCCGGCCCCAGGCTCTCGCCCCGTTTGACCAACGCCGCGAAGTGCTGGTAGTAGGATTCAAGATCAAGCACATCGGCTTTCAGGCGCGTGTATCTGTCCCTGAATGCACCATCCTCGAAAAGCCCCTGGTGCCGCGCAACCTCAGTCAGGCGTTGCAGGGCGTATTGGGATTGCTTGGGGCTACCCAGGAAGATGCGCTCGAAACCAAGCAAGGCCTTGGCGATTGACCAGCCCTGGTTGAGTCCACCGACCAGGCTGTCGGCTGGCACCCGCACGTTGTCCAGGAACACCTCGCAGAACTCCTCGTGCCCCGCAATGTTGCGGATGGGACGCACCGTGATACCCGGCGTTTTCATGTCGACGAGAATGAAGCTGATGCCCGCCTGCTTCTTTGCGTTCTTGTCCGTGCGTGCCAGAAGGAACATGTGCGTCGCATCCTGGGCGAGCGTGGTCCAGGTCTTCTGACCATTGATCACGAAATGGTCGCCATCGAGCACCGCCTCCGTGCGCAGGCTGGCCAGATCGGATCCAGCGTTAGGCTCTGAGTAGCCCTGGCACCAGATGTTTTCCCCGGCGAGGATGGGGGGCAGATATCGCGCACGCTGTTCCGGGGTCCCATGCTTGATGAGTAACGGTCCGACCATGATGAGGCCCATGTCCGGTGTTCGCGTGACACCATGGCGCTCCTGCTCCTCGATGAAGATGAGCAGCTTGGTGGGATCGAGGCCCATGCCGCCGTGCTCGCGGGGCCAGGCAGGCGCAATCCAGCCCCGGGCACTCAACGCCAGATACCACTCCTTGACCTCTGTCCAGCGCATGCGGCGAGGCGGATAACGCAACTCAGCCGGATAGTTAGTTTCAAACCACCCCCGCACCGCATGACGGAAATCCTCATCCGGCAGGGAGTTCCAGTCGCCATCCGCAGGATCGGCCACTTTGCGAGTGACGGTCTCCTCGGCCTCATCGGCCGCCAGCGCGGCGATGCGGCGGCTGTGCCAGGTTCCGTTGCCAAGCGCCGTGCCGTAGACCAGCGCACGATTGACGAAGGTACCCACATCACACTCGTCAGTGAAACCGATGCCGCCATGCAACTGGATCGAATCCCGGGTGATTGCAAAAGCGGCTTCGGTGGCGCGGTATTTGGCGCGATGGATCTTGAGCGTACGCTCGCGCG
>JAURMM010000107.1 GCA_030830685.1 Gammaproteobacteria bacterium
ACCAACGGGGCGGCATCGGTGAACTTGCCGTCAGGTCCCACCGGGTTGAGCAGGGGCAGACCCTCACGCTGACCTACCTCGTAGTCTTCTGCGCCAAAAGCTGGGGCAATGTGCACGATGCCTGTGCCGTCTTCCACTGCGACGTAATCGGCCGTGACGACGCGCCAGGGATCACCGTCCATCGCCACATCGGTCAACTGGAAGAGTGGGCTGTAGCGAAGCCCTGCCAGCTCGCGCCCGCTCATGCGCGCAAGGATTTCATACTCGCAGCGCAGGGCTTCGAGGCGCGCCTCGGCCAGAATCAGCTGCTCAGCGCCGGACTCTCCCGCGACGCGTACTTTGACATAGGTGATACCCGGCCCCACGGCGAGCGCCACGTTCGACAGCAGGGTCCAGGGGGTTGTCGTCCAGGCGAGCAGCGAGGTGGCAGGGTCTTCCACCAGCCGGAAGCGCACATAGGCACTTGGGTCGGTGACTTCCTTGTACCCGAGGGAAACTTCGTGCGAGGACAGCACCGTGCCTGTGCCCGGGCTGTACCAGGCAATCTTGTAACCCTTGTAGAGCAGTCCGCGTTCGTAGATCCGCTTGATCAGCCACCAGACCGATTCGATGTACTCGTTGTGATAGGTGACGTAAGGATTTTCCAGGTCGACCCAATAACCCATCTGGCGGGTCAGGGTGTTCCATTCGGCGGTGTAGCGATTGACGCTGTTGCGGCAGGCCTGGTTGAAGGCCGTGATACCGTAGGTCCCCACCTGTGCACGGCCGTCCAGCCCGAGCTCTTTCTCAACTTCGATCTCAACCGGCAGCCCGTGCGTGTCCCAGCCGGCCTTGCGCTCTACGCGATAGCCCTTGAGTGTCTTGTAGCGGCAGAACAGATCCTTGATCGTGCGGCTCAATACATGGTGGATGCCAGGTCGCCCATTGGCGGTAGGCGGGCCTTCGTAGAAGGTGAAGTCCGGTCCGCTCTCGCGGTGACTGATGCAGCGTTCGAAAATCCGCTCCTGTTCCCAGAACGCCAGGATTTCGCGCTCAAGCGCGGGCTGGTTGAGGGCTTTGATTTCAGGGAATGACTGGGGCATCGCGGCACTTCAAGGGCTGGCAAAGTGCGCGAGTATAGCCGAGGCGCCCCACCCCGGGGGCGACTCAAGCCTTGTGCTGCTGGGCCAGTGCGGCAACCGCCATCTGGCGAATCTGCTGGACCATGGCCGAAAGCCCGTTGCTGCGGGTAGGCGACAGATGGTCTTCGAGCTGGACGCGGCGAATGAACTCCGGTGGGGTGGACAGGATGTCCGCCGGCCGACGGCCCGAATACACCTTGACCAGCATGGCGATGAGCCCAGCCACAATGGCTGAATCACTGGTGGCATGGATCTGCAGCCGGCCGTCCTTCATCTCCGTGACGATCCAGACCTGCGACTGGCAACCCTTGAGCCGGTACTGCTCGGTCTTCCATTCCTCCGGAAACGGGGGCGCTTCCCGGCCCAGATCAATGATGTACTGGTAGCGGTCGCTCCAGTCCTCCAACAGCGTGAAGGTGTCGACGATCTCCTCCTGCGCCGCCATCAGTTCCGCTGCCGGGGCGAGCCGCTGTCCGTTCTTTTCTTCACTCATGCGTGCCAGTCCCCTCGACGCACCACTGCGTACCACTTGCGCCATCAAGGATGGCAATTCCCATTGCGGTCAGTTCAGCCCTGACCTTGTCCGCCGTCGCCCAGTCACGCGCGGCGCGCGCTTCGGCCCGTTGGGCGATGAGTGCTTCCACCCGCGCCACATCGACTTGCTGGGGCTGGGCAGTGCGGAACCAGACCTCCGGACTCGCTTGCAGCAAACCGAGTTCATTTCCGCACGCCAGCAGTTCCCCTTTCACACGCGCCAACACCGCCGTGTCTTCGCTGCTGTTAGCTTCCCCGGCGAGGGCCATCATGTGCGCCAGGGCTTGCGGGGTATTGAGATCATCGTCCATAGCCGTCGTGAAGACTTCTGGCGGATGGTCCTTGGTGGGTTCCAAGGTATCCATGCGTTGCAAGGCCCCGTAGAGACGATCCAGCTGGGCCTTGGCCTGATTGACGAGATCGTCACTCCAGCTGATGGGCTCGCGGTAGCGCCCCTTGATCAGGGCCAGACGTAGCGCCTCTCCCGGAAAACGCTGCAGCAGGTTCTGGACCAGCAGCACGTTGCCGAGCGACTTGGACATCTTCTCGTGTTCGATTTCGACGAAACCGTTGTGTACCCAATAGCGCGCAAACACCTGCCCCCCATGCGCGCAGGTGCTCTGGGCAATCTCGTTCTCGTGATGCGGGAACTTGAGATCGTTGCCCCCACCGTGGATGTCGATGGTGCGGCCGAGATGGGCTTCACTCATGGCCGAGCACTCGAGGTGCCAGCCCGGTCGCCCATGTCCCCATGGGCTGTCCCAACCGGGAATGCCCTCTGGTGAGGGTTTCCAGAGCACGAAATCTGCCGGGTCCCGCTTGAACGGTGCCACTTCCACCCGCGCGCCCGCGATCATCTCGTCCCGGCTGCGTCCCGCCAACTTGCCGTAGTCCGCAAAGCTCGGGACATGGAACATGACATGCCCTTCAGCGACGTAGGCATGGCCCCTGTCAATGAGGGTCTCGATCATGGTGATCATCTGCGGGATGTGTTCGGTGGCCCGGGGTTCGACCACGGGTGGCAGCGCGCCGAGGGCCGCCATGTCACGATGATAGATCTCGGTGTAGCGGGCGGAGATCACCGAAATCGGGACCGCCTCACGCTGGGCCGCGAGATTGATCTTGTCGTCCACGTCCGTGATGTTGCGGGCGTAGATGACATTCGGGAAATGCCGCTTGAGCACCCGATAGAGCACATCGTAGACGACTGCGGCCCGCGCGTTGCCGATGTGCGGTGGGTTGTAGACCGTCGGGCCACAGGCGTACATGGTCACCCGCGCCGGGTCCGCCGGGGTGAAAACATCCTTGTGTCGGGTCAGGGAGTTGTAAAGCGCCAGGGCCATGAGGACGGTCTGCCGATCGGTTCGCGCATTGCTCCGGGAAATCCGCCGTACGGATCTCCCGGAGCTTCTCGCTCAGTAGCGGTAATGGTCGGGCTTGTAAGGTCCGGAGGCCGGAATACCCATGTAGGACGACTGCGACTTGCTGAGGGTGTCCAGCTTCACGCCCAGTTTGGCGAGATGCAGTCGCGCGACCTTCTCATCCAGCAGCTTGGGCAGGGTGTAGACGCCGACCGGATAGTTCTTCGAATGCTTGAAGAACTCGATCTGGGCGATGGTCTGGTTGGTGAAGCTTGCGGACATCACGAAGCTCGGGTGGCCGGTGGCGCAGCCCAGGTTCACGAGGCGGCCTTCGGCCAGCAGGATGATGCTGCGACCGGCCTTCATCTCGATGCGGTGCACCTGCGGCTTGATCTCCAGCCACTTGTACTTGCGGAGCTTCTCGACCTGGATTTCGCTGTCGAAGTGGCCGATGTTGCAGACGATGGCGAGATCCTTCATCTGCTTCATGTGCTGCTCCGTGATGACATCACAGCAGCCGGTGGTCGTGACGAACACATCGCCAATCTTGCAGGCTTCATCCATGGTCATGACCTGATAGCCTTCCATCGCGGCCTGCAGCGCGCAGATGGGGTCGATCTCGGTCACGATCACCCGCGCACCCTGTCCCTTCAGAGACTGGCAGGAACCCTTACCCACATCGCCATAGCCGGCCACCACGGCCACCTTGCCTGAGAGCATGGTGTCGGTGGCGCGGTTGATGGCATCCACCAGCGAGTGACGGCAACCATAGAGGTTGTCGAACTTGGATTTGGTCACGGCATCATTGACGTTCATCGCCGGGAACAGAAGTTCGCCGCGCTGATGCATCTGATACAGCCGGTGCACGCCAGTGGTGGTTTCTTCGGTGACGCCGAGGATGCCGGGCGCGATGCGGTGGAAGCGCTGGGGGTCACGCTTCAGCGACTTCTTCAACTGGTTGAACAAGGCCTCTTCCTCGGGATTGCCGGGGTTGCTCAGGACCTTGGGATTCTTCTCCGCCCTATAGCCCAGATGCACGAAGAGGGTGGCATCGCCTCCGTCGTCCAGAATCATGTTGGGGCCCTTGCCGTTGCCCCAGTCGAGGATGCGATCGGTGTAGTCCCAGTACTCCTCCAGAGTTTCGCCTTTGTAGGCAAACACCGGGGTGCCCCGTTGCACGAGCGCCGCGGCCGCGTGGTCCTGGGTAGAAAAGATGTTGCAGCTCGCCCAGCGCACCTTGGCGCCTAGCGCCTGCAGGGTTTCCACCAGCACGGCGGTCTGGATCGTCATATGCAGTGAGCCGGTAATCAGGGCACCCTTCAGAGGCTGCTGTTTACCGTATTCCTGGCGCATGGCCATCAAACCGGGCATTTCCTGCTCGGCGAGGTCAATCTCGCGGCGTCCGAAGTCTGCCAGAGACAGATCCGCTACCACGTAATCCGTGTTCTTCTTGGCTGCCACGCCGAACTTGGTCGGGCGTGTCCGCGGAGTCTTGCTGGCAGCGGTGCGTCTACCGCCGCTTCTGTCGTCAAATGCCATGGCCAGTCCTTTCGATGTTAGAAGCTGAAATCAGTGAGTCGCCGCGCGGAGCAAATCGACGAGGTCGGTGCGTTCCCATGAAAAACCACCGTCAGCCTCCGGCTTGCGGCCGAAGTGCCCGTAGGCCGCACTGCGCGCATAGAGCGGTCGGTTCAACTGCAGATGGGTACGGATACCACGCGGCGTGAGATCCATGACCTCCGACAGCACTTTTTCGAGTTTGTGCGGATCGATCTTGCCGGTGTCGTGCAAATCGACGTATAGCGACAACGGCCGAGCCACGCCGATGGCGTAGGACAGCTGGATGGTGCAGCGCTCGGCAAGCCCGGCGGCCACCACGTTCTTGGCCAGGTAACGAGCGGCATAGGCCGCGGAGCGATCGACCTTGGAGGGATCTTTGCCCGAGAACGCCCCACCACCGTGCGGCGCGGCCCCACCGTAGGTATCGACGATGATCTTGCGCCCGGTCAGGCCGCAATCACCGTCCGGTCCCCCGATCACGAATGCGCCGGTCGGATTGACATGCCAGACGGTCTCCTTGGTGACCCAGCCCGCCGGGAGCGCCTTGAGCACATAGGGCTCGACTATCGACTTCACGTCATGGGAAGAGAGCTTGTGGTCAAGGTGCTGGGTGGAGACCACGATCTGGGTGGCAGCCACTGGCTTGCCGTTCTCGTAGCGCACCGTGACCTGGCTTTTTGCGTCCGGCCCAAGCAGGCCCGTCTCTCCGGTCTTGCGAGCGGTCGCGAGTAACTGAAGAATCCGGTGGGAATAATAGAGCGGCGCGGGCATGAGATCTTCGGTCTCCGTGCACGCATAGCCGAACATGATGCCCTGATCCCCTGCGCCCTCATCCTTGTCCTGTGCAGCATCCACGCCCTGGGCAATGTCCGCAGACTGCGAATGCAACAGTACTTCCACTTTCGCGTGTTCCCAGTGGAAGCCATCCTGCTCGTAGCCGATGTCACGGATGGCCATGCGCGCCAGATGGACCACCAGTTCAGGAGTCACGGTATTCGGGCCACGCGTCTCACCCGCAATCACGACCCGGTTGGTCGTGGCCAGCGTCTCGCAGGCTACTCGCACCTGCGCCGGGTCCAGACCCGTGGCGAGCGCCTCGCGGAAGTAGGCGTCTACGACTTCGTCGGAAATGCGGTCACAGACCTTGTCGGGATGACCTTCCGAAACCGATTCACTGGTGAACAGATACGACGCTCGCACGCGAGGTTTCCTCCATACAAAGATTGAATTTCGTTACTGGTCGGTCTCGCCGCGCAGCAATGCGGGATTATGCCCGACTTTTTCGCACTGCGTTAATGACGCGAGATTCAGCCCGCTTCGCGTACCTTGAGCATGATCTTGCCCATGTGCACACTCGACTCCATCAAGGTGTGCGCGGCAGCCGCCTCTTGCAGTGGGAAAACCTTGTAGATGCAGGTGCGGAAGCTACCCTCGGCGATGAGCGGCCAGACAGCCGCCTCCACCGCGCGTGCGATGGCGGCCTTCTGGTCCTTGCTCTGAGGCCGCAGGGTCGAGCCGGTAATGGTCAGGCGCTTGGTTAGCACCGGCCCGAAATTGACCTCGGCCTTGGGTCCCTTCAGGAATGCGATCATGGCGCAACGTCCGTCGGCCGCGAGCAGATCCAGGTTTTTCGCGACGTAAGGGCCGGCCACCATGTCGAGCACCACATCCACCCCGCGCGGGGCCAGTGATCTCGCGGTCTCCGACCAATCCCCCTCGCGATAATTGATGGCATGGTCGGCGCCCA
>JAURMM010000015.1 GCA_030830685.1 Gammaproteobacteria bacterium
CCAAGTGCAAATGGATCGTTGAAGAACTCGGTTTCGACGCCGCCATCAACTACAAGACGGAGAACGTCGCCGAAGCGCTCAAGCGCACCTGCCCCAAGGGCATAGACGTCTACTTCGATAATGTGGGTGGTGACATTCTGGATGCCTGCTTCAAGCAGATGAACCTGGGGGGCCGAATCCCAACCTGCGGACTCATCTCACAGTACAACGCGACCAGTGAAGTCCCGGGACCGCGCAACTACCCCATGATCCTGATGCAACGCCTGAAGGTGCAGGGTTTCATCGTGCTGGATTATGCACACCGCTATCCGGAGGCAATTTCAGCACTGGGTCAGTGGGTGCAGGAAGGCAAGCTGAAGTTCAAGGTGGACATGTATGAAGGCATGGAGAATGCCGTCAGGACGCTGCGCAGGCTCTACACCGGTGATCACACCGGCAAGCTGATGTTGCACGTGGGCTGAGGCCCAGGGCAACTCTTGATCAGGATATCCCCTCCGGGAACCTTGCGGTGCCCGGAGGGGATGAACGCTCAGTAAGCGTTGCGGCGCGGACCGCCGGTGCTTTCGCGCGGACGCGATTCATTCACCCGCATGTTGCGGCCCTTCAACGGCTGGTCATTCAGCGCCTTGATGGCTGCTTCGCCCTGAGCCTTGTTGGGCATTTCGACAAAACCGAATCCCTTCGACTGGCCCGAGAACTTGTCAGTGATGACCGAAGCGCTCGTCACTTCGCCAGAGGCGGAGAAAGCGTCACGGAGGTCGGCATCAGTGACGCCATAAGCCAGGTTTCCAACATAAATATTCATGCAAATCTCACAAAAAAATGAAGCGTGCGTTGTCCGTGATTCGGACACCTGCAGCCAGCGGCACAAGTAATGCAGGCGCCCATCAGCCGGAAAACCGGCAGATTCTTTGGACTGATGAAGAGCGCATGGACGAGAGCGGACAGAGGCGGGCTTGATCAGACGCCGTCTGCTTGGTGTGATGGCAATGCATCACCAGACGGGATGCAACACAGGCTACTCTCCTTTGCAGGGGAAAGATAGCACTTCAGACAAATTCAATGACGGGAGCCCTGCATGCGCGAAGTTCTGCTGATTACCGGAGGCAGCCGGGGCATCGGTGCCGCGACCGTGCGGCTGGCGGCACGCGCGGGACAGGTGGTGGCATTCAGCTATCGCGAGGCACGCGATGCGGCACACGCACTGTGCGATGAAGTAGCAGCATTCGGGGGCGAAGCGCATGCGTTCCGGGCCGATGTGGCGAGCGAGTCAGACATCCTGCAGCTGTTCACTGAGGTGGACCACCTCGGTACCTTGAAAGGACTGGTGAACAATGCCGGCATCGCGGAACGTCAGACGCGATTGGTGGACATGGATCTCGCGCGACTGCGCCGGGTGTTCGAGACCAATCTCATCGGCAGCATGCTCTGCGCGCGCGAGGCCGTGAAGCGCATGTCCACACGGCTCGGGGGTAGCGGTGGCGGGATCGTGAATGTGTCCTCAGCGGCTTCCAGACTCGGTTCGCCGGGAGAATACGTGGACTATGCTGCCTCCAAAGGCGGGCTCGACACGTTTACCCTGGGTCTCGCGAAGGAAGTGGCGCTGGAAGGAATCCGCGTGAATGCGGTACGCCCCGGCCTCATCTACACGGATATCCACGACAGCTACGGTGACCCGACGCGGGTGGAACGTCTGCAGGGCAATGTCCCCATGCAGCGTGGTGGAACGGCGGAGGAAGTGGCGGAAGCCATTCTCTGGCTGCTGTCGCCTGCGGCCTCCTACTGCATCGCGAACTTCATCGACGTCTCGGGAGGCCGCTGAACAATCAACCGAGGCTTTTGCTCCAGCGATTGTGGAAGGCGACTTCCGCGAGGGGCAGGCGCGCAGCAGGCTTCAGATCACCGCCGGTCAGCCAAGCCACTGGCAGGAGCGCTGCCTGGGTATAGTTCGCGGGGATGCCGAGCAAGGCGCTTATTTCCTGCTCGTACTGCAGATGCAGGGTAGTCCAGGCTGACGCGAGACGCCGTGCACGCAGGGCCAGCATCAGGGACCATGTGGCAGGCAGGATGGAGCCCCACATCGAGGCCTGGGTGAACACATCGTCCTGTTCGAAGCGGCCTTCAATGCACGGGATGATCATCACCGGCGCTTTCTGCAAATGCTGCATGAGATAGCCCCCTGATTGCATCAGGGCGGCTCGCTGCTGCTGGCGCAGATCGTCTTCCGCGTATTCCCGCATCATGGTGACACCGGTACGGCTGAGCGCCGTTCGGCCCTCTACATACGCAGTCGCGGCCTTGCGGTAGTAGTCCGCTATCGCCTCACGCGCAGCAGGATCTGTCACCACCATGAAGCGCCAGGTCTGGGTATTTGCGCCCGTCGGGGCCTGCAGCGCGATCTCCAGTGCCTCGCGAATCAAGGCCATGGGGACCGGTTGCTCGAAATCCAGCCGCTTGCGCACGCTACGGGTGGTCTTGAGTACGTGATCGACACTGGCCAGATCAAGTGGAGTGATCTCATCGGTCATTGGAGCTGTCCTCGCGGTTGTGTTCCCAGAGCTGGATCATGTTGCCGTCGTCGTCATAGAACAGAAAAGAGCGCCCGATGCCCGCACAGGGCCAGACGTATTCGGTCTGGGTTTCGTAGCCCGCGGCGCGAATTTTCAGAAACCAGTCATCGATGTCCGTGACCAATAGCCCAAGCTCATGGAAGCCACTGTGGCCGTAGCGCAAGTGCTCGCGTGGCGTGGCTTTGATGGGCGGATTTTCGCACTGCTGCAGCTCGATGATGGCACCCTCATCCGAGATGAGCAGCACCATGTTCGAGCGGGCGTCTTCCACCTTGAAGATGTCATCCAGCAGCGCCGGATACATGTAGACCCCGGGACCGGGCGCAGGCCCGTCCGGGATTATCCTGTCGGTGATCACCCGAAAGCCAAGCACATCCCGCCACAGGCCCATCGCCTTCTGGATATCGGTGACGAAGATCGCCATGTGATGGAAGCGCATGGCCGCGAGATTCAGTTCAAAGGTCGAGGCGCGGCTTCACCCATGCCGCCAGGCGCTGGATGGCATCGTCGGCTTCCGGGGCTTTGCCAGCCATGAACTGGAAGACGTGTTGCATCTCCGGGAACACATCGCAACGAACCTCGACCCCCGCAGCCTTCATCTTCTCCGCAGCGCGCAGTGAATCATCGAGGATGGCCTCGTAGCCTCCCACCTGGATGTAGGTTGGCGGATAGCCGGTGAAATCCGCATGCAGGGGGTTGGCGAGAGGCTCGCGGGCCGAGGCACCCCCGAGGAAGATCCCTGACATCGCGAGCGACATGTCGCGCGAGATCAGGCGTTCCACCTTGGCGTTGGTCTCAAACGAAGGCGCGGTCGCTTCCATGTCGTACCACGGTGAGAGGGGCATCACTGCCGCCGGCAGCGGCAGGCCCTTGTCGCGTGCGGCCAGCACCACTGTGGTACACAGGTTGCCGCCGGCGGAATCCCCGATCGTCGCGATATGGTTGGGTTTGATACCCTGACCCAACAGCCATTCATAGACCTTCAGGCACTCGTTGACCTGCGAAGGATGGGTGTGTTCCGGTGCCCTCCCGTAATCCACGATCAAAGCGCGACAGCCTGTGGCCTTGGCCACATGGGCAAACATCTTGCGGTGGGAGAACCGCGAGCCGGTGACACAGCCGCCGCCATGCAGCGCGAGCAGCACACGATCCTCGCGGCAGCCACGCGGCACCGCCCACAGGCAAGGTGTGCCTTTGGCATCTGCCTCCAGATAATCGACGCCTCCCGGATCCCGCGCCAAATCGCCACACTTGTCCAACAGGTCACGCATCTCCTCGATGGACATCTGCGGGTTAGCGGTCAAGGCGGCGACGACATGGTCGAATAGTTGGTCGATGGCGGCGGCTTGCGGACTGGCCATGGTTTTCTCCCCGATGATTGTCTTGATTATTGCTTGTGCGGATGAAGCTGGAATATAAGCGCTTTTTCATCTGCTGGGAGCCCTCGGACATCCTGGCCGGATGGGGCTCAATTTTTCCGACATGCGGCCGCTGACCATGAGCATGAAAATCATCCTGGTGGATACCTCCAAGACCTTCCTTTCCGAGGTACGCCAGTCTCTCGCGGCGCGCTTGCCGTCAGTTGAGATCACCGAATACGACGCAGAGCAGCAAGGCACACCCGCGGCAGATTTCCGCTGGGACCTGTATGACTTTGCCCTGATCAGCGAGGAGCTTGGCGAGGGGCGCAGTGGACTGGCGTGGATCAGCCGACTGGTCTCACAACCAGGATTTCCGCCGGTGGTGCTGGTTTCCGGCAGCGGCGATGAATATCTCGCAATCGAGGCGATCAGGGCCGGAGCGCGTGACTACCTGAGGCGTGAAGATGTCCCCGGACCACGCCTGGAGGATATCGTGCGCGCCGTGGCACTTGGGCGGGAAGGCCATACCCATGGGCTGGATGCACAGGTCAAGGCCGCGCTGGAAGACCACACGCACGCCGACCTGCCCGCCGCTTCCGGTCACGGGCATCGCTTCGTCCGTTTGATTGGGCAGGGTGGTTTTTCGCGGGTGTATCTCGCGGAGCGCGAGCAGGATCGCGAGCAGCTGGTGCTCAAGATCATCGATACCGACCAGATCAGCGACCCCCTGGTGGTTCAGCGTTTTATCCGGGAGGCCGAGGTCATCGCCGGCCTGAACGATCCGCACGTGGTGCGGGTGTTCGATCAGGGGTTCACGCCCGATTATGGCTATATCTCGATGGAGTTCTTCCAGCAAGGAGATCTGAAGCGACGCATCGAGCGCGGCGTGGAGCCGGCACAGGCTGTCGCCTGGATGCGCGGGATTGCGCGAGGCCTGAGCGCCATCCACGCACGCGGGGTGATTCATCGCGACCTCAAACCCGGCAACATCATGTTCCGTGCGGACGGCAGTCTGGCGCTCGCCGACTTCGGGATCGCCAAGCGCCTCAACGAGACCCGGGATCTGACGGCGACCTCGGGCGTGCTGGGGACTCCGAGCTATCTGAGCCCCGAACAGGCCATGGGCACGCATATTGACTGCCGCGCCGATCTCTACAGTGCCGGGGTGATTTTTTTCGAGCTGCTCACGGGCCGCAAACCCTACAAGGCGGACAGCGCGGCCGGCCTCGTCTATCAGCATCTCCATGCGAGCATTCCGCGCATGCCCGAAGCGCTTGCCCCACTGCAGCCGGTGATCGATCTGTTGCTGGCCAAGGATCCGGCCGGGCGCTTCAGCTCGGCACATGAGTTTCTGGCAACCTTGGATGAATGGCTGCCCGAGGGTTTTGAGCGCCGCTTACAGCTTGCTGGCGGCTGACGCTGAGGTCTTCTGACGGCCAGGGTGCCTACTTGGCACCCGCGAATACAAGGTTCTCAGCCTATCGCGCCTGCATTGCGCAGTGCTTCGATGTCTGCCACCGAGGCACCCATCTCTGCCAGCAGGGCCGCGGTATGCTCGCCGAGAGCCGGAGCGGGCAAACGCACCGGGCAGGCTTCTCCCGCAAAGATTGCCGGCGCGCGGGCTTGGCGCATGCGGCCTCCCTTGGGGTGGTCGTATTCGATGATGCTCTGCCGGGCGGCGACTCTAGGGTCCTGCAACACCTCATCAAAGGTGTTCACCTTCGCACACGGTACATCTTCGGCTTCCAGACGCGACACCAGGGTATTGCTGTCGAAGCCGGGTGCGACTTTTTCGAACTCGGCCAGCATCAGGCTGTAGTTCGCGAAACGATCACTCAAGGTCTGGAACCGCGGGTCATGCATCAAGGGCTCGATGCCCATCGCACGACAGGCGCCCTGGAACTCGCCGTCGCCCACGATGATCATGTTGACGTAACCATCGCGGGTCTTGAGCAGCCGATAGAACTCGGCGATCAGGGGCTTCTTCTGCACGCCCTCATCGCCCACGAAACTGTGGTTCCAGTAAACTTCCGGCCACAGGAAAGCGAGGCTTGCATCAAGCATGGAGAGCTCCACGTGATGGCCGCCGGCATTACCCCGTTCGCGCGCAAACAAGGCGGCGCTGATCGCCTGTGACGCGGTCACCGCGGCAACCTTGTCGCTGGCGATGGTTTTCATCAGGGCAGGTGCACCGCCCACGCCCTGGGCGGCGGCAAACCCCGCAACACTCTGGATGACAGGATCATAGACCCGCGCATTGGCCCCCGGGCCAACAGGCCCGAACCCGGAGATGGAGACGTAAATCAGGCCGGGGTTGATCCGGTGCAGATCCTCGAAACCGAAACCGCTGCGATCGAGAGCGCCGGGACGTGAGTTCTGCACGAAGACATCCGCGGTTTCGATCAGTTTGTAGAGCCAGGGCTTCAAGTCGGGATTTTTGAAGTCGACCGCCATCGAACGCTTGTTGCGATTCATGTAGGCGTTGTAGGCAGACACGCCGCCGCGCGTGCCTCCCACATGGCGTGAAGGGTCGCCTGACCCTACTGGCTCCAGCCGGATCACGTCCGCGCCCTGGTCAGCGAGCATTCCGGTTGCCATGGGCCCGGAGGCGTTGGAAGTCACGTCGATGATGCGAATACCGCGCATGGGCTCCATGGCTGTGCTCCTCAGGTGTGAAAGGTGGTCCATTCGTCGCGTGGGGCGCGCTCGGTGCGCAGGGAGTTCTCGATGGCAGACGTATCCTCAAAACCCAAGGACATGCCACACAGTACCCGTTCGTTGTCGGGCAGCGCGAGGCAGCGGGCGATCACGCGCTGGAACTGCACGAATGCGAACTGCGGGCAGGTGTGCAGGCCGCGGGCCCGGGCTGCCGTCATGAGATTGGCCATGAACATGCCGTAATCCACCCAGGCGGCGTAGCCCAGGCTGCGGTCGATGGTGAAGATCATGCCAACGGGTGCATCAAAGAACATGAAATTGCGCGCGTGTTGCGCGTGGGTGCGTTCGCGATCTCCCTTGCCAATACCAAGCAGGCCGTAAAGATCCCAGCCCACCTTGCGCCGGCGGTCGATGTACGGCGACTTCCATTCACTGGGATAGATAGGAAACTCGCCCTCATGCTCGGCGAGGGCAACCGGGTCGTTGAAGACGGTCAGGATGTCACGGGAAAGCCTTGCCTTGGCCTCGCCGGTCAGCACATGCACCTGCCAGGGCTGGATGTTGGTGCCCGAAGCGGAGCGAGCGGCCACGGTGAGCATCTCACGCACCGTGTCCATGGGCACCTCGGTTGGCAGAAAAGCCCGCACGGACCGGCGGGAGGTCATGGCTTCATCGACGGCGCGGGGATCGAGTGCAGTCATCGGGCTTCCAAGTCTCGGGTTTGGGCAAGGATTCTAGTCGGATTCGGCAATTCCTTGTCAGCGCCAGTGATTTTTGGAGGGCCCCAACCCCAAAAGCACTACCCAAGCTGGGGTCTCGGGTTCTGCTGATTCGGCCTGTACGGTGAATCTGCGGGGTAAGGCTCAGTGAGTTTTCCGTGCCAGGCAATATTCCCGGAAGAACAATGCGCAAAGCAGGTAACACCACACGCGAAAACCAGCCACGCCTGGGTCTCCAGACCGGGGATCCGGCGTGGTTGGCTTTCCTCAGAGTCGGCGGCCGGCACGTAGGTGCCGTTGCAGCGCTTGTACTGTTTCCCCCTACGTGGCCTCTGATCACCCTTTTGTTCGTGAGTTATCTCATTCGTATCTGGGCCATGGAAGCGGTGTATCACCGTTACTTCGCGCACGCGACCTATCGCGCCGGCCGCGTGATCCAGTTTGTGCTCGCCCTGATCGGCACCCAGTGCGGACAACGCGGCCCATTGTGGTGGGCAGCCACGCACCGCGCGCATCATCGCTTTGCGGATACTCTCCAGGATCCCCATACACCGGTTTACAAGGGTTTCTGGCATGCCCATGCCCGATGGCTTACGGATGCCCAGCAGCTCAACACCGATCTCGATCTGGTTGCTGATTATGCGCGCTATCCGGAACTGCGCTGGCTGAACAAGTACTACTGGGTGCCCTTGTACCTGATGGTGCCTGCCTTGTGGCTGGCTGGAGACGCTGGCTGGTTTGGTTCTGAAATCAACGGCTGGGCGGCACTGCTGTGGGGGGGCTATCTGCCCACCACGCTGGCCCTGCACATGACGTCCTTGGTGAACTCCATCGGGCACATGCCGAAGTTTCCGGGTGGTTATCGGCGATATCCGGGCTTGCGCGACCAGTCCGTGAACCGTCCTCTGCTGGCACTGCTGATGCTCGGCGCCGGCTGGCACAACAACCATCACCGCTACGGCGGCGCTGCCCGTGCAGGTTTCGCTTGGTATGAGCTCGACCTGACTTACTGGTCACTCCTTGCCTTGGAAAAAGCAGGGCTCATCAGTTACGTGAAAGGCGCGATACCCCGGGCGATTCTGCAGGAGGGGGGTATCGGCGAAGAGCGCTCAAAATCACGTTCAGCACCGATTCAGAGCCACTGAGCGGTACAAGATTGTCTGAGGTTGGCTGCTGAACCCGAGAGGGTGGCGCTATCCACCCTCCAAGGCCGGTAGGAACCAGACTTCGCTGTCCGCTCTCAAGGCTTGGACCAGCGGGTCGGGGTAGATCTGACCATCGATGGCAACCGCCACGCCGTGTGTCACAGCATCGGCAAATCCGGGGTAGCGATCATCCAGCAGTTCGATGAGTGCCTGGCAGGTAGCAGCCTCGACTTCGATTATCCGTTCCCCGCCCGTATGCCGGCGTGCAAATTCTGGCTGTAACATAAGGGTGGCCATGACTTCTTCGGTGCCCGGCGGAGAGAACCGCCGGGCACCTAGGGCGCTTACTTCATCAAGGCAACGAGCAAACGGGGCGGTGAAATAGGCAGGTCATTCACCCGCACGCCAGAGGCCCGCG
>JAURMM010000108.1 GCA_030830685.1 Gammaproteobacteria bacterium
CAAACCTGCGAGCGCGAGTTGCGTCAGCACCAGCCAGCCGCGGCGACGGCCTAGGGCGCTCAGACCAAAACGATCAAGCAGGGGCGCCCACAGGAATTTGTAGAGATAAGGCAAGCCTACGAGCGACAGCGCACCGAGCGTCTGCAAGTCGACCCCCGCTGTCGTGAGCCACGCCTGCAGGGTGCTGCCCGTGAGCGCCAAGGGCAAGCCTGAAGCAAAGCCAAGCAGTGCCACATTCAACAGCAGGCGTTTGCGCGGGGCGGCCACGCCCTCGCGCGAGTGCAGGGTATCGAGCATGGTGCATTGTGGCACACTGCACGGGCCCCTTCCCCGGAACCTTTTGCGCATGGCCTTGGAAATAGAACGCAAATTCCTGCTTGCCAGCGAGGACTGGCGCGCCGCTGTCACCCACTCGGAAACGCTCTGGCAAGGCTATCTCACGACCAACGAGCGCTGCTCCGTGCGGGTGCGTGTGGCCGGCGAATTGGGCTACCTCAACATCAAGAGCACGACGCTCGGCGTGGTCCGTCATGAGTTCGAATACGCGGTGCCGGTGGCCGAAGCGCATGAACTGCTGAACCTCTTCTGCGAGGGGCGCAGCCTGGGCAAGACCCGCTTTCATGTGCCGGTGGGTGGGCACCTCTGGGAAATCGATGTCTTTGAGGGTGAGAACGCAGGTCTCATCGTCGCCGAAGTGGAACTTTCAGCAGAGGACGAGGTGTTCGAACGTCCCTCCTGGCTGGGTGAGGAAGTCTCCGGTGATCCGCGCTACTACAACACTTCGCTCATCGCCCACCCCTACGCGCGATGGGCTCGGTCCTGAGGGGGACTTCGCGCGGGTGGCAAGCCATGTATAATTCCCGAGCATTACAGTAAGAAATACCTCGCATCAGTTTCCGGAAATTGTCAGGTATGCAAGCACCTCATTCACAAGAGATTTCCAGCGTGCAGTCCGCGTCGCGCGAGCAACTCATCGACCGTTTCGGCCGCGTGGTCGATTACGTGCGCATCTCGGTCACGGATCGCTGCGACTTCCGGTGCGTGTATTGCATGGAGCCCGATACGCGCTTCGTGCCCCGCGCACAGGTACTTACCTTGGAGGAACTTGCGCTGGTCTCCCGCGCTTTCGTGGAGCTCGGCGTGCAGAAGATTCGTATCACCGGAGGCGAGCCCTTGGTCCGCCGCAACGTGGTGGATCTGATGGCCGAGATCTCTCCCCTGCCCGGTCTGCGCGAGCTGGTGGTAACCACCAATGGCTCGCAGCTCGAACGGCTGGCGCCCGGTTTACGTGCCGCCGGGGTCAAGCGCATCAATATCAGTCTGGATTCGCTCGACGCAGAGCGCTTCCGGCGCATCACGCGCACCGGCGACCTGGACGAGGTCTTGCGCGGGATTGAAGCCGCGCGGGCTCAAGGCTTCGAGCGCCTCAAGATCAATTCGGTGATCCTGCGCAACCGCAACCACGAGGAAGTCGTGCCCCTGGTGGAGTTCGCGGCCAGCCGCGGCATGGACATTTCGTTCATCGAGGAAATGCCACTGGGGGTAATCGGGGATCACGACCGGGCAGAGGCCTACTATTCCAGCGACGAGATCCGTCGCGACATCGAAGCCGCCCATCAGCTGTTGCCGACGGCAGAGCAGACCGGGGGTCCATCGCGCTACTTCAAGCTCATCGAGTACGGCACGCGCGTCGGCTTCATTTCCCCGCACAGTCACAATTTCTGCGAAGACTGCAACCGCGTGCGCGTCACCGCCGAGGGGCGCCTGCTGCTGTGCCTCGGCCAGGAACATTCGGTGGATCTCCGGGCTATTTTGCGCTCCCATCCCGGCGATCTCGCCATGCTGAAGCAGCGCATCCGCAAGGCCATGGACATCAAGCCTCGCGGCCATGACTTCAGTCTGAAGGCCCAGCCCATCATCTTCCGCCACATGAACGCAACGGGTGGATGACTGCTTGGGTGCCGAGGAGATCACGGGCCTGGTGCTTGCGGGTGGGCAGGGTCAGCGCATGGGGGGGCGGGACAAAGGCCTGCTAACCTTGGGTGAACGCACCCTGGTTGAGCACGTCATCGCGCGTCTCTCACTGCAGGTCGCGGAGATACTCATCAGCGCAAACCGCCATCAGGACCGATACGTGGCACTGGCTCAGCGCGTGGTTAGCGATGCCATACCTGACTATCCGGGCCCGCTGGCGGGCATTTTTGCCGGACTGAAGGCAGCCAGCACTGCGTGGGTGCTCGTCGTTCCCTGCGACAGCCCGTTCATTCCCCCGGATCTGGCCAAGAGACTGCTGGCCGCAAGCGATGCTCCCGACGCCATCCGCATGGTGGCTACGCCTGAAGGTGATCAACCAGTGTTCGCACTGATTCCCCGCGCGCACAGCGACTCCCTGCAGGCGTTTCTTGGCGCCGGAGAACGCCGGATTCTGGCCTGGTATGCGCGGCACGCGCTCGTTCGGGTGGAATTTCCGGAGGAGCAGCCGTTCATGAATGTGAATACGCCAGAAGATCGTGCGCGCGCAGAGAACCTGCTTCATGCCTGAGTCCGTCATTCCCCTGCTCGGCTTTGCCGGGTACAGCGGCAGTGGCAAGACGACGCTGCTGCGCAAGGTCATCAGTCTCCTCAAGGCACGCGGGCTCATCATCGGTGTCATCAAACACACGCATCACGAGTTCGATATCGATCAGCCCGGCAAGGACAGCCATGCGCTCCGCGAAGCCGGGGCACGAAGAGTGGCTGTCGGCTCCTCACGGCGCTGGGCGCTGATCGTGGAGCGCCCGGAGCCGCGTGAGGCAACGCTCGCCGAGCTGCTGGCCACCATGGACGACGAGAGCCTTGATCTCATCCTGGTCGAGGGCTTTCGCGACGAGCAATACCCGAAGATTGAAGTCCACCGGCCAGCCCTGGGTCGCCCGCTGCTCGCGGCGCGCGACCCTTCCATTCTCGCAATCGCGACCGATGATCCGACGCTGGACACCCTGGGATTGCCCCGTCTTGATCTGAACGACCCGGTCGCCATCGAACACTTCGTGCATCATTATCTCGAGACACGGCGAAGCTCTGCTTCGTCTTCCTGAGGTCAGACCATGAACACTCCACTGCTGAATACCCAGCCGAGTTGCGATGATGATTTTGATCCCGCCTCGCTGACCTGTGCCGAGGCCCTGGCGCAGATCTCCGCACAGATTCGCCCGATCGAGGATCTGGAACAGGTTGCCCTGCGCAGCGCCCTGGGGCGTGTGCTTGGAGCACCTGTCATTTCGCGCATCAATGTCCCCGGCCACATCAATTCCGCGATGGACGGTTATGCCGTGCGGGCTGAGGACATCCCCGTCGACGGCATCGCAAGCCTCAAGGTCGCGGGGAGCTCTTTCGCCGGCAGACCCTGGCTCGAACCGCTGACCGCAGGCAGCGCCGTGCGCATCATGACCGGCGCAGTGGTGCCTGAAGGCGCCGACACCATCCTGCCGCAGGAACAGGTGGAGGCTGGTGACGGGCAGATACGCCTCGACGGTCGCCACAAGCGCGGACAACACGTACGTGCGGCGGGTGAAGACATCGCCATCGGTGATGAAGTCCTGTGCAAGGGACAGTTCGTGAATCCTGCCGAACTCGGCTTGCTGGCTTCACTGGGGATTCCGGAAGTCACCGTCATCCGCCGCCCCAGAGTGGCCTTCTTCTCGACCGGGGACGAGCTTCGCAGTCTCGGCGAGACCTTGCGCCCCGGAGACGTGCATGACAGCAACCGGTATACCTTGCATGGCATGCTGACACGCATCGGGGCCGAGATGATCGACATGGGTGTGGTCGTCGATGATCCGGAAGCCTTGGCCGCGGCCTTCGCGCGCGCAAGCAAGGTGGCGGATGTCGTGATCACCTCCGGGGGTGTATCGGTCGGCGAAGCGGACTACACGCGCGAGATCCTGACGCGTCTTGGCCAGGTGCATTTCTGGAAGATTGCGATGAAGCCCGGGCGACCGCTCGCCTTCGGTCATCTGGGCAAGGCCTTGTTCTTCGGTCTGCCCGGTAATCCGGTGTCAGTGATGGTGACGTTCTACGAATTCGTGCAACCGGCCTTGCGGCGCCTGATGGGTCTCGAGCCCGCGCCGCGGATTCTGCTCAAGGCGAGGACCGTGGGTGAGCTGAAGAAACGCCCCGGCCGCATCGAGTTCCAGCGCGGCATCCTGCATCAATCTGCAGACGGCGCACTGGAGGTGCGCGCGACCGGCGACCAAGGCAGCGGCATCCTGAGCTCCATGGTGCAGGCCAACTGTTTCATAGTCCTCGACATGGACACCGGCAAGGTGCCCGCAGGGAGCCTCGTCGAGGTCGAACTTTTCAACGGACTGGTACAAGGATTCTGCTGATGACAACACAAGCGGTGGCGGTGGTCGTTGGAGTGGGTGCGGAGCGCGGGCTCGGTGCCGTGCTCTGCAAACGTTTTGCGGCAGGTGGGCATCATGTGATTGCGATGGGCCGCACGGCGGCACGTTTGAAACAGGTGGTCTCCGCCATCCATGAGGCTGGTGGCTCCGCCGAGGCCTGGGTGGGTGATGCCACGCGCGAGGAAGACGTGACCGCCCTCTTCGCCCACGCGATGTCCCCGGGCGGGCAGCGGGCTCCGGCAGATCTGGTCGTCTTCAATGCGGGCAACAACCAGTACATCGACTTCACGGCCCTCACGCCCGAGCAGTTCGAGAACTTCTGGCGCTTGGGCTGCCTGGCGGGGTTTCTGGTGGGCCGCGAAGTCGCGCGTCACATCGCACCGCTCGGTCGGGGCACGATGATCTTCACGGGCGCCTCCGCCAGCCTGCGCGGTCGCCCGGGATTCGCACATTTTGCCGCGGCCAAGGCGGGGCTCCGCATGCTGGCCCAGAGCATGGCCCGCGAGTTCGGGCCACAAGGCTTGCATGTGGCGCATGTAGTGGTAGATGGCGGCATCGATGGTCAGCGACTGCGGGAGCGGGTGCCGGAGATGGCGGAGCGCCTCGGCACGGAAGGCTTGCTGCAGCTGGAACCGATCGCGGAAGCCTACTGGCAGTTGTACCAGCAACATCCCTCGGCGTGGACGCACGAGATTGATCTGCGTCCGTTCAAGGAAAATTTCTGAAGGCCTTGCCGGCGCCCCGCTCCGGGCGCTGGTCCTCCTCATCAGAAAATTTCAGCCCTTGGGCTCTGCGCCTTCGCCCAGGGGCACACCGGTGAAGGTCGTACGTTCGCTGAGCTCGATCCAGTTACCATCCGGGTCACGAATGAATCCGAAACGCACCAGATCCCCCATATCCCTCAAGGGCTCACCGGGCATAGCCCCCGCTGCGAGCGCTGCGGTGAGCGCTGCACGCGCATCGCGAATCTGGAAAGTGATGTAACGGTAGCCCGGGCCACGCCAGTCATCCGCAGACCGCACGGGATTGGAAGCCTGCTGCAACCAGAGCCGCGCACGCCCACTGGCGAAGGTCACCGCGTCCACCTGCGGAAGACCGAGTGCTTGCCCGAAGAAACGCGCATGCCGTTCAAGATCGGTCACCGCCATCACCAAGCCGTAATCCCAGTCGGGCGCTTGCCCCGCGGTCACGAGCTCCACAAGGTTGCCGTCCGGATCATGCAGCAACCGATCCGCGTCGATCCCCGGCACCGCCACCCGCAGACTGCAATAGCCGCCGGAGGGCGCACCGCTCAGGAGATCGCGCGCATGATTCATCTTGAGGATGGCAGCGCCGAGGTGGTGCCGATGCTGCTGCATGCCACCGCCCAGCTTGCCCATATGGTCGTAGGTCAGCCCCACCTCACCCTGCCAGAAC
>JAURMM010000109.1 GCA_030830685.1 Gammaproteobacteria bacterium
ATGACCGACAGGCCATCCTCGATTTCATGGTCAAGCGCTACGGCGACTTTGTCCTGTACCGGCCGCCGGTCAAATCCACCACCTGGATGCTGTGGCTCGCGCCAGTGTTGCTTCTGCTGGGCACGGCGTTCGCGTGGTGGCGCACTCAACGTCAGGTAGCCGTCGTGCCTCCTGCGCCCCTCAGCGACTCCGAGCAGGCCCGGCTTGCACGCCTTACTCTCGAGTCACCGGATGACACCTGACAGCACCGAACCCGCAGCACTGGTGTTCTGGTCCGCGGCAGGCTTTTTTCTGTTGATCGTGGTTGCACGACTGGTCCGGGCCGCATGGCGACCCAGCGCAAGCGATCCCGGCGCCATGCAGCGTGTGTATGAAGCGCAACGATCGGCCTTGGCCCGTGCTGGCGCGGCCGGCGAGGTTGCGCCCGGGCAGCTACATGCGCTTGAACAGGAACTGGCTCGCGCCACCCTCGATGATGCCGACCGCGCAGCAGTGCGCATAAAACCGGTGTCACGCGTCGAGCGCCTGATTCTCGCGCTGCTCGTGGTGGTCATGGTGCCCGCAATCGCCATCCCGGTTTACCTGCGTTACGGCAGTCCTACGCCCCCCGCAACGGGTGAGGCCCCTGCGCATCACATGAGCCCGGCCGACATGGTCGCGGAACTCGAAAAACGTATTGCCGCGACGCCTGAAGACCCCGAGCCGCAGCTCTGGCTTGCCCGCGTGCACATGTCCACCGGCGACTATGCGAAGGCCGTGCAAGCTTTCGAGGTCGTGAATCGACTCGTGCCGGGGCAGGCACCCGTACTCCTGCAGTGGGCCGATGCGCTTGCCATGCAGGCGGACGGCCGCATCGATGCGGCGGCCACTGCACTCATAGACGAGGCACTGACGCTGGAACCGGACAACGTGACTGGTCTCTGGCTGGCAGGCGTTGCTGCCGAGCAAGCAGGCAAACCCGCGGCGGCGATGTCCTACCTGCAACGGGCAAGAGCGGCGAGCATTGAGGCCGATCTTCCCATTGCAGAAATCGAAGCACAGATCAGCGAACTCGCGGCGCGCAGCGGGCAGCCGGTGCCGGAAGCACAAGAGACATCTGTATCGTCTGGCCTGCAGCTCGAGGTGACCGTCGACCCCGCATTGGCTGAGAGACTGCCACCTGAGACAGTGGTCTATGTATTGGCGAAGGCCGTTTCGGGCCCTCCGATGCCACTTGCCGTCACACGCATTCCACTGTCGGCGCTCCCCGAGACCGTGACCTTGGATGACAGCATGGCGATGGCACCCCAGCTCAAGCTGAGTACTGCCAAGGAGGTGATGGTGACTGCCCGCATCTCGCGCAGCGGTGACGCCGTGGCCAGGTCCGGCGATCTTGAGGGGAGTCTGGGTCCGGTTGCGACCCAGGGCACCGGAACACTCAAACTGCGGATAGACCGCATCGTCCCTTGAGCGCGGCGTCGGCGGCGCATGCCTCAGGGCTTGCGATGCCGGTCCCGGAATTCCCAAGGCGCTTCAGGGGCGCTTGAACGCCACAAGCCCTTGCGGCTCGCGCGCGCGGAATCCTGCAGGCGCTGCAGATCAGAGTCGCGCTGCGCGTAGCGTTGATTCCACCAACCCAAGCCCTCGCGTACAAGTTCGCGCGAGGCCGAGCGCCCGTCGACGAAGACTTCGCCCACCAAACGACCATAGGTCTTCTCGCCCGTCAGGCGCACGCTGACCTCCTGCTCAAGAATGAGCTTGCGCATGTAGGCCCCGGCTTCTCGCGCCTGCGCTTGCTCCGGCCATTGATGTGTGGCGAGCTCCGGAGCATCGACGCCGTAAAAACGCAAGGTGATTCGACGTCCCTCCCGCGTGACCAGCGTTGCGGTGTCGCCGTCATGTACGCTCACGATACGACCACTGACCCAACTGGCACGCGATCTGGCGGCTTCCGGTGCGTGCCACGGCAACCCAACCAGCAGGAAGAACGCTGCAAGCAGCGTCCTGTGGTGAACGCCAGACAGTCTCACGTCTCTTGCACATGGCACACTGGCGGAGGCGCCCTCACGAGCGCCACGCCAAAGCCGGGCCCACGTCATTCACGCGGCTTGAAGGCCAGCAACACATTGCCCGGGAGTCCGCCCCAGTTGGCATACCCCGAATTGACGTAGACCCAGCCATCGACCACCACCACCCCGGCCTGATCGATGGCTCCGCCACGGGCGGCTGCCCCATTCACGCTTTCGTATTCACGCACAGTGTCGAACGTCCAGAGCACCTCGCCGGTGGCCGTGTCAAACGCGCGCATCACACCGCTCATGCAGCCCGAGAACACCACTCCGGGGATGGCTGTCACCGCGGCCGACTGTGCAGGACTGCAACGCTCACGTCCCGCGCAGGAAACGGGCGGGGCATTCCACAGGGGTTTGCCGGTCACGAGATCAAGGGCATAGAGGCCGCCACCGGCGCTTGCGTCCAGGGTCACCTTGTCGCCGAAGAAGCGCCCTCCTTCCCATTTGGCGTCTGATACCGCCACATAGACGGCCTTGTCATCCGCGGCAGAACCCCATTCGATGCCGCCGATGATGCCGCCCGCCCCGACCCGGGTCTTCCACACCACAGCCCCTTGCTTGTCCGGATCGATGGCGTGCATCACACCCGTCTTCTGCCCCCCGAGCAGAAGACGCTTGCCCTCCGCGAGATTGACCAGAATCGGGGAAGAACCCATGTCGTGGTCGGGACCATCGTTGTTCGGGCAATTGGCCTTTTCAGCAAGTGAGCAGGAGGCGTTCCAGGCATCACCGGGAAGGCCCTGATAGGCCCAAAGGACTTCGCCTTTGTCCATGCTCAAGGCAAGGATGGCATCGCTGCTGTCAGTCGCGGGCTGGGTGTAATTGTCGCCCGTGGAGGCATAAAGGCGGTTATTTTCTGGATCAAGGGTCAACGCGGCCCAGATCGCAGCGCCATTAGGGCCGTAGTGTTTCTTGCCGGTGACCGAGGACGTCTCCTCATGAGGAGGCTCGGCTATGGTGTACTGCTTCCAATCCACCTTGCCTGTCGTGGCCTCAACGCGCAGGACTGCGCCTCGAAAGTTACAACACTGGTAGGCGGGATCAGCTGCGAGGCCCTCCTCCAGAGAGGAGACCGGGATGTAGAGCTTGCCTTCGTACAACTGGAAACCACCCGTCAGTCGGGCTGACGGATGTTCGTCCGCCACCAATTGCCAGACCTCCTTGCCAGTTGCGGCGTCCACTGCGTACACGCGCCCGCCGACATCCCCGAGAAAGGCGATCCAGCGGCCATCGGCAACCTGGCCTACGAGGACAGGCCCCTTGACCGCGGCATTGGCTTGGAATACCCAGTGGGTGCAACCGGTCCTGGCGTCCAGTGCATAAACCTGGCCACTGCGACTGCCTACGAACAGTCGTCCATCGATGACCGACGCGTGTGCCTCGGCAAGCGTTTCACCCGGAAAGGCGAACGCCCACTGGAGCTCGAGGTCGCCCACTTTGCCTTTCGGCAGGCGCGCCATGTCATCGGGCTGGAAACGGGTATTGCGGGCATTCACGCCCCAACCATTCCAATGTGGCTGCGCCAGCGGTTGCGCTGTCGTGGGCCAGGTGGACGCCGGGCATTGATTGACCACCTGCGCGCTCCAGTTGGCCGACAGGGGTTTGCCGGTCACATACTCAGCCACGGCCGCGCGTTCCGGGCCATTGAGCGAAAACGTACCGACGACGCGCATCACACCAGTCTCAAGTGCACGCACCACACTCTCGGGTGTCATGCCGCGCATCGTCTCGGGTGTAGGCGCGCGGGCGATGCCTTTCTCGTGACAGCCTGCGCAGTGGGTCTGATAGACCTTCTGTCCGTCCGGCTTGGCGCTCGACGCCGGTACGGCCTGCGCGTTCATCGCGACAGCCGCAATCAATGCGGCCAGGTAACGGATGTTCTTGTGCACGTCTTCCTCCCCTGCAAGTGTGACGCATGAGGATAAGCTATCGTCGGCTCGAAACAAGCCGCTGGCCTTGTTCAGCCGCGGTTGATGATCGCCACGCCCAGCGCGGTGACCGCGATGCCGATCATCTGCAGTGAAGTGAGCGATTCACCGAACAGAAAATAGCCCTCGACTGCCGTGACAGGCGGCACCAGGTAGAAGAGACTCGCGACCTTCGCTGCCGCTCCGCGCTGGATGAGGCGCCACAGGAGGCTGATTGCGCCCAGTGACAGCACCAGGCACAGCCAACCGAGTGCAAAGAGGAATTCCGGGCCCCAGTCGATCTTGCCGGTATCGAAGGCGATGGAGAGCACAGCGAAGACAAGGGCCGTGGCCAGAAATTGCACAAACGCCCCGGCCCGCAGATCGACACCCGCGACGTGACGTTTCTGGTAAACGGTACCGAAAGTTATCGCGAGCAGCGCCATGAGACATGCCACGAGCCCGATGGCCGGCAGCTCTCCCTGGACAAAAGTCTTGCTCACGGTGAGCGTGAGGCCCGCAAAGCCAAGCAGGAGTCCTGCAATCTGGCGCCGCGACACGCGCTCGCCAAGCAGCGGCCCCGCCACACCCGCCGTCAGCAGTGGCTGGATCCCAACGATGAGGGCGGCGATCCCGGACGACATCCCGTGCGCAATCGCCACGAACACACCACCGATGTAGAAGCCGTGCAGCAACAAGCCTGTAATCGCAAGGTGCCCCCACATCGCCGGACTGCGCGGTAAAGGCACTCGCCAGAGCAGCAGCACCGTCCCGAGAATCACCGTCACCACGCCATACCGCAGGAACAGGAAGGTGAATGGCTCGGCAAAAGGGAGTCCGAATTTGGCCCCCACGAAGCCGGTGGACCAGAGCAGGACAAACAGCGCCGGCGCCCATTGGGAGAATCTGTCTGGGGTCTTGTCCATGGCGGACTTATCATGCTTTCCGGGCTGGCAAGGCGGCGAGTATAGAAGCTATGCTCGTTGCAATCACATCGCTGAAACATCGCTGAAACGAGGCATGCATGAACAGACTCACCCGACTCAGTCGCAGCATCCGTGGCAAGGTCGCACTGGTCACCGGTGCGGCAAGCGGCATGGGTCGCGCCACAGCCCATCTGTTTGCGGACGAAGGCGCGCATGTGGCGGTGACCGATCTCGAGCACGAAAAGGTTCAGCGCGTGGTTGCGGAGATAGAAGCAGCGGGCGGCCGTGCTCACGGATGGGCGTTGGACGCGAGCGATGCCACGGCGCGATCAGCAGTGGTCGAGGCTGTCGTGGCCCGCTGGGGAGCGCTCGAGATACTGGTGAACAATGCGGGGGTGGTCTTCGAATCGGCTCTCGAGGATCCGGATTTCGAGCAACACTGGGCGCGTACCTTCGCGGTGAATCTTGCAGCCCATGTGGGCATGGTCAGGGCTTGTCTGCCCCACCTGACCGCCTGTGGCGCCGGGCGCATCGTGAATATCGCCTCGACCGAAGCCTTGGGAGCAACGCGCGGCATCAGCGCCTATACCTCGAGCAAGACAGGTGTGATAGGTCTGACGCGGTCACTGGCGGTGGAACTGGCCAGCCGCGGCATTACCGTGAACTGCATCTGTCCGGGTGCGGTCGACACGGGCATGACTGCAAACATCGACGATGCCAGCAAGCAGGAATTCGCCCGACGCCGGGTTGCCCTCAAGCGCTATGCCGATCCGGAGGAAA
>JAURMM010000110.1 GCA_030830685.1 Gammaproteobacteria bacterium
AACTACAGTTACGAGAGCGTGAGCGCCACCTGGGCGCAGCTCGAAGCATTCAAGGGCGGCAGGGCGCTCTTCACCATTCCGAGCACGCCCATCAAGTGCGCGGGTGCGCCGCTCAAGATCATGTTCCTGGCCGAAGATCATTTCCGCCGGACCGGGATCCGCCAGCGTTGCGAAGTGACTTACATGTCAGCAGGCACGACCATCTTTCGCGCGCCGAAATATGCTGCGGAGCTCGTCAAGATTGCCGCTGCCCGCGACATCAACGTGCAGTACAAGCGCGAGCTCATCGCGCTGAAGCCCGAGTCGCATGAGGCGGTGTTCAAGGATCTGGATAGCAACGCGGAACTCATCGAGAAATACGACTTCATCCACGTCACGCCGCCCATGGGCGCGCTGGATGTGATGAAGCAAAGCCCGCTGGTGGATGCGGCCGGCTGGGTGGAAGTGGACAAAGCAACCCTGCAACACGTGCGTTACGCCAACGTCTTTGCGTTGGGGGATGGCAGCAACCTACCGACCTCCAAGACCGCTGCGGCCATCCGCGCCCAAGGGCCGGTGCTGGTCAGCAATCTTCTTGCGAGCCTCAAGGGTGCGAAACTTGCGGCGAGCTACGATGGCTACACGTCCTGCCCACTCATCACCCGTTACGGGCGACTCATGCTTGCCGAGTTCGATTATCAGCTCGAGGCGAGCGAAACCTTCCCCTTCGACCAGGCACGCGAGCGACGGAGCATGTACTGGCTGAAGAAGTACGTGATGCCACTGATCTACTGGCGCGGTCTGGTGCGGGGCAGGCGGTGGCCTGAGCCTTGGCCCATTGCCGATTGAACCGTTTGCAACGCAGTGGGCACTCAGTCAGCAAGAGCAGCTGCGCACCCTAATTTCGGTCTGAAGCGTATCGAAATAGATCACGTAACTCCCCGCGCAGTAAGAAAATTTGGGTGCACTGCCGCAAAAGAAGTGGCTACTTCTACTGGGGTGCAAGCCATGACAGAATCCGGACAGCCGCAGCGACTCGCTCGGCACTGGAGAAGAGCGTTGACGAGAACTGACCTCCGCGAAAGCGGGGCGACAAGGAGTCGCAGGGCGGGTATCCAGAAACGCGTACGCGTAAGAGCCACTGACACGCAGGATGTCGTGAATGTGGTCAATTACTAGCTAGCTGAAGGAGGTTTCAATGCACATTATGAAATACGGCCCGGGTTTCACCCGCCGTCATTTCCTGCAGACCATGGGTGCAGGATTTAGCGCGGGCGTGCTGCGGCCGTTGTGGGATGTCATCGCGGAAACCGGCCGCATCGAGCGCGCCTACCCCGATGAACTTCTCGACATCGGCATGTACACGAAGGGCAAGATCAACGTTGGCGACAAGCTGACGGCTGACAACGTCGACCTCGTGAAAGATCTGATGGACGAAATCACGTACATCCAGATCAAGCAGCAGGGCCGTGTGTGCGATATCGCGCCCACCGAGAAAGATGTCTATCGCCTGAACCCGCCTGATTACCTGGACGCCTCGCTGCGCCACCAGGGCATGGCAAAGTTCGACGAGAAGGGCAATGTCACCACCCAGGACGGCAAGCCGTGGGTCGGTGGTCTGCCGTGGGTGAACCCGACGGAGGCCGCGCAGGTCATCGCCGCGCACAACCTCAGCTGGGGTCGTTACGACGTCGCGCAATACTGCATCGACGAGTACGACATGGATGCAGATGGCAACGAGCAGTACCACTACAACTTCTGGTGGTGTGAAGTCGCCGGCACCTGCCGCATCTCGATGGACCCCAAGCCCTATATGCCCACGCCAAACGACAAGAATGGTGAGGGCGTGCTGCGCTACCAGTCCGCCGTATGGGACTACCCCAACGACGTGAAGGGCACCTCCATTCTCAACATCTGGCCGTATGACGCCACCAAGTACCCGGACTTCTTCGGTTACCTCCCGGCGTTCAAGCGCGTGCGTCGTTTCCCGACCAACCAGCGTTTTGAGCCCGTCATCGCGGGTTCCACGTTCTACCTGACGGACGCCTGGATGACCGGCGACCCGACCCTGACCTGGGGCAATTTCAAGCTCGTGGGTCGTGGTCCGGCGCTGCTGGCCACCAACGGCGACCCGGCCCGGGACGACGTGGGCTGGAACGCTGTCAACGATAACTGGCGCCTCGAGCGTCACGGCGGCAAGACCGGCAAGAAGTTCTGGAACTCCTCGTTCTCGCTCGTGCCGGAAGTCTTCGTGGTCGAGCTGGAGCCAACAGGCTACCCCCGTGCGCCGTACAGCAAGAAGCGGATTTGGTACGATGCGCGCACGATCGCCCCGATCACCATGAACAGCTTTGACCGTCGCGGTCAGGTCTGGAAGCAGTGGGAAGCGGGCTTCGACAACTTCTCGAAGAACAGCGGCAAGGTCCACAACTCTCAGGCCGGTGCGCCTGGCGGCATGTGGAGCTGGCTGTATGTGCATTCGCACGACATCCAGAGTGGTCGTATCACGTCCTTCCAGCACTCGCAGAAGACTGCGGGCGGCATGACCGACAAGCGCAACTTCGGCGCCGATGGTCTGGAAGCGTATACGCAGTACACGACGGAAGCTGCCATTCGCCGTCTGGGCACCTGAGAAGGTTTCCCGGATGTGTGCCCGCGGCTCCGGCCGCGGGACTTTCAAAAAGCGCCCTCCGGGGCGCTTTTTTTATGAGCTTCCTCCTCGTCGGCGGACCAACCGCCGCCAGACTCTCCGCGCTACGCGAGGCGCGCTACGGGTCTGCTCGCCGGTCGGTCCCTCAAGCAATTTTCCGGACGCGAAACACCAAACAGCGGCTGCGCAGCGGGATGCCCTGTAGCGGACATCTGACTTCGTCCGCGCAAGGGCGACTGCTGTACGGCCGCGGGAATGGCGGGATTACGTCATGGGGCCTGGGCTCCATAGTGGACCGCCCGCCGCCAGACCCTCCGCGCTTCGCACGGCGTGCGGCGCGTGCGGAATTCAAACGCTCGCCACCCGCATGGCCTCCACCGCGGCCCGATGGTCCGGAAAGTGCTCAATCATTTTCAAGCAGGACTGCCTTGGACCAGCCGGATCAATCACCGGCTGATCACGCCGTGGCTTGCGCGGCGGCTTGCGTGGAAACCGCCCCATGCCGGCCATGATGCAGAACCAGGACGTAGGGCTGTAACTCATGCGAGCACTCTGGCGGTTGATTTCGTCCAGCAGATCACCGCCCGCATCCCACACCTCGAGGATTTCGCGCACGGAGTCCGAAATGTGCGGATTCTCCCGCGCCGCCACCCAATACGGCGTGTCCCGGCGCGAGTTCAATTTGTAGTGCATGTACACATAGTCCTTCACGCTGTCGAAGATGAGATTGATCTTGGCGTTGAAGGGGGCCTGGTGCTGGGCTGTCCAACCGCCTTTCTGGTATTGCTCCATGAAGTTCTCCACCGTGTCCTGCACGATCATCAAGGCTGTTGCCTCCAAGGGCTCGATGAAGCCTTGGGCAAGGCCGATGGCAAGACAATTACGGTTCCACGCCTCGGACAGCCTGCCCACGCGCATCTTCAGGTGGCGCGCGTCCGGTTGGTCGTCTCCACTCAGTTTGAGATGTGCCCGCAATTCGCGTTCTGCGGCATCCTCATCAAGATACTCAGAGGAGTACACATAGCCGTTGCCCACCCGGTTGGTGAGCGGGATCTTCCACGCCCAGCCAAATTTGAGCGCGGTGGAAGTCGTTTCCGAGCGCAGCACCGCAGGGTCTGCATGCGGCGTTGGCATCGCGACTGCTCGATCGTTGAACAGGAAATCCTTGTAAGACACGAAGGGCACCTGGAGTGTCTTGTTGATGAGCACGCTCGCGAAGCCCGTGCAGTCAATGAAGAAGTCGGCTTCCACTCGTCCATGCGCCTTGGTCTGGACGGCCGCGATATCGCCGTTCTCTG